>NZ_BAABGA010000060.1:134912-137034 GCF_039541335.1 Novipirellula rosea
GGGACCCGGTCGGCAAACCGTTTGTTGATCCCCTGGCGGCAAGGAACCGAACTCGGTTCCCAATCACATTGTCGTCTGTCTCTTTTTACAAGTCAATTCCCGGCGGCAACCGGGACAACTCTGAAAGGTCAATTGAAAATGGCAAGGAATCGAAAATCACGTCGCCAGCAGCATGGATCTGCATGGCACTGGAAACAAACGGACTGCTGGTACTACACTCCCTCTGGAACCAAAAAGCGGCAAGCTCTGTTTGACGAGGCTGGTGAGCGTGTTCGTGGTAAGGACAATCGAGAAGTCGCACAGTTGGCGCTGGCTCGGATCAAGTTGGCTGAAGAACTGTCGCCAGTGGGGCCGATCAAATCGCGAGAATGGACCGTTGCGCAGGTTTGCGAAATCTATTTGAGTGATCTGACGAAGACTGCGTGCCCAGAGTGGGTTGTGCAGTGCAAATACTGGCTGAATGACTTCTGCGGGTACTGCGGCGCGCTGACGGTGCATGAACTTAAGAAGAAGCACCTGAGAACCTGGCTCGAACGACACAAGACTTGGAATAACAACACTCAGCGAAATGTGATCGGATGCGTGAAAGCGGCATTCAACTTCTGTTGCAAGTTCGATGACCTCGATGCGAATCCGGTATCGAGCTATGAAAAGCCTGCAGCGACCGCTCGGGTGACTTGTTTCAGCCCAGAGGAGGAAACGCAGATCTATGCGGCAACAAATGCTGCCCATGCGTTGTTCTTGAAGGGGTGTATCTTGACGGGCGCGCGGCCCTATTCCGAACTGGCGGTCGTGACGGCGGACCATGTTGTAGAAACGCCGCACGGGTTGTTCTATTTGCTGAAGGCGCGGACTCCAGATGGTAGTTTCGGGCATAAGGCGGCTAAGAAGACCGGAAAAGATCGGCGGATCATGCTCTGTGACGAGATGGAGCAGATTACCCGGCGACTAATTTTGACCGCACCGAAGGGATCAGGCGTTCCGTTGTTTCGGACGATGCGTGGGAAGCCTTGGAGTCAGTCAAATGGCGTTCAGCAATTTAGTTCTCTCAAGAAGAAGCTGGAACTTGCCGAAGATCGAGTGACTTACACGTGTCGGCACACGTTCGCAAAGCGAACTTTGGCAGGTTACTACACCGGCAAACCAGCCGGCATCGAAGTGCTGGCCGGTTTGATGGGTAACACGCCGAAACTATGTTGGGATCACTACGCTCAGTGGGCTGACGACTACAACGATCCGCTTTGGGCGGCACTTGGAAAGACGAAGAAGAAGCGAAAAGCTGGTTGATTCGCCACGAGATCGAAAAGGTCCGATCAAGACTCAGGATTCAGTGGACTTTTTGCTAAATTGGAGCCGTTTTTGCGTCATATAAGATAAGGCAAACAGCTTATCTCTCACCAAATCCGCTCAAGACAATCGCTCAGCTAAACTAAACCCAAAAATGCGGCATATATGATGTGTAGTGTTATGGCGATCATGCCAGTTTTTAACGTCCGGTGCGTGCATTGAGCTAAATTAACGCCCGAAACGCGGCATATTACTTGAGGGATGTTTATCCATTGAACGTGTCTAAAAGTCTCTACTGAATTTCACCAACGCTCCGTTTTCACGGAGCGTTGTCTTTTGCGCACAAATCGGGTTGCCAAAATTCTGGTGAGCAGCCTGCCCACAGAAAATTATCGCTCGCAGATTGATTCCGTTTCTAATCTCACGGAACGCTGGGCACGTTGCCCACGTGCGTCCGCTGGATCATCTTCACAGGAAGCAAAACAATGAACCATGATCTTTCTAGCATGGGTGCGGCTAACGAAAAACTCACCCGGAACGCAAGTAAGTGGTGGTCAGAAATGGCTGCCGTCCATCATCTTGATTTGAAAGGATTTGATCCCGAAGAAGCTCTTGAAACACGGATCGTCTGGGCAACTGCTCACGGGTATGACATCGGTACGATCTACTCTCGTTTCAGCACTAAACTGCAACATTCAACCGATGACCAAGTTCGGGAGAACATCCAATGGGCCGCGAAAAACCGCATCTATGTTCCGTCTGAGTTGATTTCCCTTGACGAAGGCGTCAAAGGCAAACGCATGCAACGTGCCGGTCTGGATCGCACCAAAGCGAT
>NZ_BAABGA010000061.1:0-875 GCF_039541335.1 Novipirellula rosea
AAAAGTTTTCCGCAGTCGCTTGCCAACAGCCTTCGGTTTCGTTGACTCCGCCACCGGGGACCACGAAGTGTGCGTGGGGATGGTAGACCATGGGATCGCGTCCCCAGGTGTGCAAGACGCCGAAGAAGCCAAGTTGGCACCCGGCGAGCGAACGCATGGCACCCGCCACGTCGCGAATCGTGTCACTGCCGCAATCGAAGATGGCAGTGTAGCCTTCGCGACGATGGCCGCGCAGCAGCGAACGCAGTTCCTCCGGAACCGTAAAAGTGACCAGGAAGTGATGCACCGGCAACAGTCGTTCCGACTGCTTGGCGAGCCAACTCTGCGTCTTATGCTTCTGGCAGTTGGGGCAGTGACGGTTGCCACACGAGCGACCGATGAGGTGCTTCGCTTGACACTTCTCGCATTCGATCAGGACACGGCCCAACTCGCCAGTGCGGCAGCGGGTGATGGCATCCAGGACGATCCGCATGGGAAGCGGCACTCGGTTGCCAAAAGCTTGCAGCAGTGCCGGTGCGTGCTGTCGGAGGCAGCTCGCAACGGTGGGCATCGCTTAACGTCTGCGAAAGATCTGTTCGATCGTTTCTCTGGCGTTAGCCTCGGCGGTGTCGGTCAGATGCAGGTAGATCATCGTAGTCTGCAGGCTGCTATGACCGAGATACTGTTGAATGACCTTTAAAGAGACGCCTGCTTCGAGCAGATGCGTGGCATAAGAATGCCGTAGCGTGTGGATACTGACACGCTTGGTAAACTTCAGCTCCACCGCGATCTTGCCCATCGCCTTTTGCAAAGTCGAAGTCTGGATCGGGGTGTCGGCCGTAGACGATTGTTTGTGATTACGCCCCTCGGCGGGGAAGAGGAACCGTGGATGTTGA
>NZ_BAABGA010000062.1:0-22516 GCF_039541335.1 Novipirellula rosea
ATATCGACGGCAAGAATCCTCGCCAAGAGAGCCGCATGAGTGCTAGCTTGAAAGGGCTCGGCGTAAGGCACCGGGCCATGCGTGGGCCCCGGCCGCTCACGCTTCACGGCTCACTAAATCAGCAGTCTCTCGAAGTTGGTGGAGAGGTAACTGAAAGGGCGCGCAGCCGAAAACGACTTCAATCCCAATGAACGAGCAACCAGGGCTTTCGCCCAATCCCACCTACGCTGTTAGAAGGGCGGCGAATGCCGCGATGAAACTAGGGTGCGGGCAGTGCGACGGGGGTGAACGGCCAGACCTGGGGAATGATCAGCATCGAAACCGCAAACACAATGATGCTGAGCGGGAAGCCGAATCGTACGTAGTCGCTAAAACGATAGCCGCCGACACCGTAAACCATCGTGTTGGTCTGATAACCGATCGGGGTTAGAAAGCTTGCCGATGCCGCGATCATGACCGCGATCACAAAGGGAGCCGGATCGACCCCCAATTTGCCTGCCGTGCTGACCGCGATGGTAAACATCAATACCGCCGCTGCGTTATTGGTGATCAGCTCAGTGCAGATCATGGTGGCGATAAAGATTGCTGCCAACGAACCGAGATTGCCGCCTTGGGCGATGCTGAGCATGCCGTTGGCGATGGCGTCGGCTGCCTTACTCTGCTCGAGCGATTCCCCGATTCCGATCGCTGCTCCGATCACGATCAGCACCGACCAATCGATACTGCGGCGTGCTTCAGAAGCCGTGCAGCAGCGGAACGCGATCATGGCGATCGCAGCGATCAGCGCCGACGTCATGATCGAAACGGGACTGAGCGTCGCAGCAACCACCATGGCAAGCATGACACCGATCGACAACCAAGCGAGCTCGGGACGACGAACTGCTCCCTTTTCGACGGTGCTGACCAGATAAAAGTCATGCGATTCACGACGGCGATGCAAAAACGACGGCGATGCTTCCAGTAGCAACACGTCGCCGACCTCTAACCGCACATCCCCGATCTTGCCGGTCAACCGGCGACCGCCACGAGCGACCGCGACCACGGCCGCGTTGTAGTGCGAGCGAAACTTTCCTTCGCGAATCGTCTTGCCCAACAGCGCACAGCGCGAACTGACAACCGCTTCGACAAGCGTCCGTTGCCACGTTGGCACTCGCAGTTTACGTGCTTGATCGTCGGGAATCGTCAAGCCTCGGATCTTTCGCATATCGACGACGCTATCGAGGGCGCCGACGAGAATCAAAACATCATCGGCGCGCAAGACCTCATTCGGCTTGGCGGCCGCGATGATTCCATCGTGACGCTGAATTTCGGCCACGTACAAGCCGGGCAAGTGTCTCAGCCCGGCCTCTTGTAGCGTGCGTCCCACCAGTGGACCGGACGGATCGACTTCCATTTCGACCGTGTATTGTCGCGGGTCATCCGAAACGCTGACAGCCGCTTGTCGCTCAGGCAGCAACCAGCGGGCACAAACAATGATATAGATCAGCCCCACAATGGCCGCGGGAACGCCCACGGCGGCGGGTTCAAAGAACGCCATCTGGTTGCCGTTGAGCTGCTCGTATTTATCTTTGATGATCAGATTGGTGCTGGTTCCCATGATCGTACACATGCCGCCAAGAATCGCGGCGTACGACAACGGCAAAAGCAATCGACTGCTACTGACGGAGACCCGCTTGCTCAAGTCGCCGACGACCGGCATCAACG
The DNA here is from genome assembly GCF_039541335.1 of Novipirellula rosea. Taxonomy (NCBI): domain Bacteria; kingdom Pseudomonadati; phylum Planctomycetota; class Planctomycetia; order Pirellulales; family Pirellulaceae; genus Novipirellula; species Novipirellula rosea. Next base: position 1,705 of record NZ_BAABGA010000062.1, read on the forward strand.
CGGCAACCAACGGCGTGTTATTCAAAAAACCACTCAGTGCCGCGACGGGGACAAGCAGTCGCACTTGAGCCCCGAACAGATTCCGGGCCTTGCTAAGCAACCATCCGGTGGCAAGTTCAGTGCCACCGGTGAACTCGAGCCCTGCGACCACCGCAAACAGCAGAGCAACTGTGATCAGCCCTTTATTACCGAAGCCCGCGACCGCCTCTTCGGCGGTCGGCAATAGCGGCGACCCACTGATTTCCTGGGCTAACATAATCAGCCCCAGGAACATCAAGGCCAGCAAGTCCGTTGCCGCCACACGCATCGCGAGACACACCAGCAGTGAGCCAGCGATGATGACGGTAAACCATGCTTCCCAAGTCACCATGGATACGAACTATGCTCGCTCGGGAAAAAACTTTTGTAGCGTCGCATCACTCGGCGGTTTTGTCATCAGCGAGACGACAATCGTCGCAATGGCGGATGCCAGGAACATGGTCGCTACGGGCATCGTGTGAATTACACCGTCACCCCAAGGGATATCGACGGACCAGTTCTCGATCTTCGCGAAATCCGACTTAGCAAACAGCACACACCAAGTTGCAAACGCAGTGATGACACCCGCATAGGCGCCCCATTTGGTCAGCTTAGGCCAATACACTGCCAACAACGCCAACGGGAACAGGCTACTAAATCCACTGAAGCACCAAATGCCTAACTGGAACACGCGGGCCTGAGCCACGTCGGTCAAACTAAGCATGTAGGTGATCGCGACAACGGCAACGATAAAGCATCGCGAGATCAGCACGATTTGCCGATCCGAAAAACGGTCTTTGCCGGCATAGTGGACGACAATATCGGTCGTGAACATGGTTCCGATGCAGAGGAACTGACTATCCAGGCTGGACATAATCGCAGCCAAAATCCCAGCCAACAAAAAGCCGCCGAGGACATCGCCCGAGAGCGACTTGACCATAAAGCCAAGCACCTTGTTTGGCTCCGCTGCAATCGGCGGCGGAATGTTAATCAGTCCGCTGGTGGCCCAGACCCCGATCAACACACAGGGAATCCAAACAATCAGGATGAATACCGGGTGGACGACGACCGGCAACTTGAACGCACGACCACTCTTGGCGGTCAACCAGTGTTGGAACAAGTGAGGGAACATGCCCACCGAAAAAGGAATCAACATGTAGGTAAAGAACAACCACGGATCCATTTTTTCGCGGGTCCGAAACTGAGCAGGCGCCTCGACCGATTCAATCTGATCCGAGAGCGTCACTTCGGCTCGAACACGTCTCGCCCTCGGTATCTCTTGGCTGACAATATGCAGGGAGTCCATAAACCCGGTCGGAGGCTCCGTGCGAACGACCCTTTCACCGTCGCGGATTTCATGAGCACGTCCGTCGGCAACCGACTTTTCGGCAAGGTTGGTGGCGATCAAATAGAACGCGACAACGCCAAGAATCATGAATACGATCGTTTGAAACGTGTTTGCCCACGCCGTGCCTCGCATCCCGCCAAAGAAAACGTAGATCAATACGACCACGCAAATCACCAGCTCGGTCAACCACGGAGGAATCCCGCCATTCTCGGTTAAGCCCGGAAAATCGCCACGCGTCGCTCCCTCGATCGCCTTTCCTGCCGACACGACGCCGACCAACAGATAAGGAACCACCAGGGCAACAAGGATGGGGAACAATACCAAACCGATGTTGTTGCTTTCCAAGCGGTCGCGAAAGAATCCAACCTGAGTGGTGTATCCATATTTCTTACCCCACGACCACAGCTTTACACCCAGCACGAAAAAGCACAGCGAGTGGATAATGCCCGACGAGGAGGCCAGCATGGCGTAGACCCCCACGCCTTCGGAGAAGGCCTCGCCGGTGGACCCCACCAGTGCAAAACCGGTCATCGTGGTACCGAACAGCGACATCAGCAGCAGGAACGGGCCAATTGAATGGCTCGCCAGCATGTAATCTTTCGACGTTCCTTTGAACAAACGCGACGAAAACAGCCCCAGGAACAGCAACATCCCCAGGTACACACTAATAATGGTGACTTTGATCATTCCGGGACTCATACTGCACTCTCCTCGTTTTCCGTGGCCGACATCGCGTCATCTTCGAGGTGCTGAGGCCAAGCAAAATTTGCGGCCAGGAACCAAACCACACTTGCCGCGATCGAAATTCCGGCATGATAGGCAAGCGTGAAGGGCAGAAAACCGAAAACCAATCGGTCGTTGCCCCAATTCCAGACATCTTGGTGGATCACCACCAAGAAGAGAACGAGGCCCCAAATAAGATATTTCATGACACGCACTCTAGGTTGGATGGGCAGCGAGTACAGAAGGAGGGTGAATTTGAGCTTCGCATTGTAGTCGAATTCCTAGCGGGAATAAGATGCCGTATCCGGCCTCTATTTTTTGTCCCGCAATGTGAGCCCGCTCACCGTTTCGAGGGCACAAACGGCAAAACAGCGAGGCCCCAAATTCCACCGCCATGCGGGGTACGGCTTCACCAAAACACTGTCTTTCTGCAACCGATGCAATAACACTGCGGGATTTAGCCCGGTAAAGAAGTTGCGATTCGCAACGGCTTGATGCACCAGCGACTGAAGTTGATCAGCAGAGACGTGTCGCAACTCAGGCAACGTATCCGAAGAAACAAAATCAGTAATCAGCAGAATTTTTCCGCAATCGCCAGCCAGAGCAGCGAGTTGGGCCAAGTGGCCATCACGAATGGCCACCACTAAGTCAGCGGACCGCGGGTGGCCCGCCCCGACCGCAATGAAGACCGAATCGACCAGCTGAGACAATAAACAGGTCGAAACCACAACATCCCATTGGCCAAGATCGATCTGCGATGGTAAATCGCGGGCCATCGACACCAAAGCATCCATCGTTTGCTGGGGCACCGAAGGTTCAGCATGCAGCAAATCGAGCTGCGAAAGAATGCACGACAAATCGACTCCGGCGCGGAGCGTCGTTCGGCTTGCAGCCGTCGCGGACAGACCATCGACACACTGCTGAAGTGCGGCGGTATCGAGATCGACCAAACAAATCTCGTCAAAATGGCTCGCCAAGATCTCCAAATCGACATCGTTCCCATTGCCGACCCCAAGCAAACACAGACGGCGATGTGACGGGCTTGCGGTGTTTACGATCAGCTCTGTGACTTGACTGCGATGCCCCGAAAAGGCATCCCGGTCGCTGCGAGTGCACCGGTTCCGCTCGAAGTGAACGCGAGCGATCGGGGATGGCAAAGAAGTCATGTCGAAAAATCGGCGGGGAAGGGCGAATGTACAAACCACCGTCGTCGTGATCACGTCCCAAACGACAACACGACTGAGTTTACCGAAACTATACTATTGCTGCGTTACGGCTTGGCTTAAGGGGCACGGAACTCGCGTGAGAGTTTCGCTTGTCAGGGAAATCGGCCGAAAACCTTGGCGACTTCCGCTACGGGCAAACCCTAAACCCAAGCCCTGATAAAGCACGAATTTCTTACTGGCCTGCAGACCCCAGAGGGCCAGCCTCTTCGCACTCTCCCCAAAAAACCCCTCCCCAAAATTGCTGCGTGACCGACATGAGACGACTTGCTCTTCGATTAGCTTGCTTCCTTTTCCTATGCACACTTACCTGCGTCCCGCCGGCGCTGGCGCAAACCCAAACGGCTCCGCCCAACGTCGTAGTGATCTTTATTGACGACATGGGATACGCCGACATTCATCCATTTGGCGACACGAAGTACCCCACACCGAATTTGGACCGGATGGCCGCCGAAGGTCGCCGTTTCACCGATTTTGTCGTGTCATCCGCCGTTTGTTCCGCATCACGATCGGCACTGATGACGGGATGTTACCACCGCCGCGTCGGCATCTCGGGGGCACTTGGACCTAAATCTGAAATCGGGATCCATCCCGCAGAAATGACGCTGGCCGAAGTTTGCAAATCGAAAGGTTACGCAACGGCGATCTTCGGCAAATGGCACCTCGGACATCACCCCAAGTTTTTGCCCACCGCCCACGGTTTCGACCAGTATTATGGCATCCCCTACAGCAACGACATGTGGCCGCTTCACCCTGACTTTCTGACCAAACGCGAGAAAAATCCCGCCGCAAAATCGCCGTGGCCCAAGTTGCCGATGATCTCGGCAACACGCGACAAGGGCTACGAAATCGTGAACCCCGACATCCAACCCGAAGACCAGGAACAGATGACAAAACAATTCACCGAGCGGGCGGTGGATTTCATTAAAACCAACGCAAATCAACCCTTCTTCCTGTATCTGCCACATCCGATGGTTCATGTTCCGCTGTATGCATCAGACGATTTCAAAGGCAAAAGCGGGCAAGGCATTTTTGGGGACGTGGTGATGGAAGTCGATTGGTCGGTGGGCCAAATCATGGATGCGGTCGAGTCGATCGATGCGGCCGAAAACACGCTGGTGATCTTTACCAGCGACAATGGCCCCTGGTTGTCCTACGGCACGCATGCCGGATCGGCGGGGCCGTTACGCGAGGGCAAAGGCACGATGTTCGAGGGCGGCTATCGCGAACCGACACTGATGTGGTGGAAGGGAAAAATCCCAGCGGGAACGACATGCGACAAGCTGTGCAGTTCGATCGATGTGCTGCCCACCGTCGCCAAGTTGATCGATGCCGAAGTGCCTGAGGAAGCATCGCAAAAGATCGACGGCAAAGACATTCGGCCATTGATGTTTGGCGACGAAAACGCATCGTCGCCTCATGATGCATTCTACTGCTACTACAGTGGCGGCGAATTGCACGCGGTTCGCAACGAGCGATTCAAGCTGACGTTCCCTCACCGCTACCGCACGCTGGCCGGACGCGACGGTGGCGATGGCGGTACTCCCGCGGCGTACGAGATGACCAAGATCGGATTGTCACTGTTCGATTTGGACAACGATGTTTCGGAGACAACGGACGTCAAAGACCGATTCCCTGCGGTCGTCAAGGAACTGCAGGCCGCCGCCGAGCGAGCCCGCGAAGACCTGGGCGACAAATTAACAAGCCGCAAAGGAAGCGGACTACGCTCGCATGGAAAACTCGACGCCAACGACGAGCGACTGCCGCTCGATTGGAACTAGAGCACTGCCGGCACTCCCTGAAAATCTCGCATCGCTAGAGGTCATTAGGCTTTTCAGTCGCCTGGAAGCCAGTGATTTCGCGTGCCTCCCGTCCCCTCTACAGACTTCTGAAGCGGTGCGTGCTTGGCGGCACCGTACTGTTACCTCTCCCAAACGCAGTTTGGGAGAGGCAACCCGTATATGTCCCCGACGCAGCCCGATCAAATGAATACTAGGCTTACGCCTCGTCACCGGTGGGTTCACCCGAGTCATTTGCATCGTCACCGGAATCCGATGGCGGCTGGACATCGGTCGCCGCCGAAGCGTCGCCGCTGACATCGGTCGTTTCGGATCCCGCTGCGACCACGGTTCCTTCGACCACGTCACCAGCCACCGCGTCACCGGCCACTGCAGCGACCTCTGCTTCGTCCGATTGCTCTTCGGGCGGAACACGCACGACCGCGATCAAACTATCACCGCTGTCGATGTTCATGATCCGCACGCCTTGCGTATTACGACCGATGACGTTGATGTCGGCGGCCTTGATTCGCTGCAACTTGCCTTTGGCCGTCATCATGAACAACTCATCTTCGTCCGTCACACGGGCGATTCCGATCACAGGCCCGTTACGCTCGCTGGTGCGAATGTCTCGAAGCCCCTTGCCGCCACGTTTTTGCGTACGGTAACGAGCGCCCGATGCACTGTTTTCTTCTTCTGCGGAATCGCCTTCGACCGACTCGCCATCGGAATCAGATTCACCCGAATCGCCGGCTTCCACCGGTGCATTGGGACCAAAGTGCGTTCGTTTGCCGTAGCCGTTTTCACAAACGGTTAAAAGCGTCGCTTCGGGGTCGGCCACCACCATGCCGACGACACTGTCATCGCCAACGAGTTTGATTCCCTTGACACCGGAGGTGTTTCGTCCCATTGGACGGGCATCGGATTCACGGAAACGGATCGCCATACCGGAACTGGTGACCAAGATCACTTCGTCGCCAGGACCGATCACGGCGGCACCGACAAGCTCGTCGCCTTCGCGAAGCTTGATTGCGATAATCCCGCCCTTCTTAGGACGACTGTACTGTTCAAGCGGCGTCTTTTTGACCAAGCCACTGCGAGTGGCCATCACAACGTAGTAGCCCGCCTGATCGAAGTCGCGAATCGCCAAACACTCAGCGATCTTCTCGTCTTCGCTCAAGTTCAACAGATTGACAATCGCTCGTCCCTTGCTGTCACGCGCCAATTGCGGCAAGTCGTAGACCTTTTGCCAACGCACTTTACCGAGCGTCGTCAGGAACAACAGATAGGCATGCGTGCTGGCGACAAAAAGATGCTCAATCGGATCCTCGTCATCCGTCTTGGCTCCCTTCAGCCCCTTACCACCGCGACGCTGAGTGTTGTAAACGCTGGTGGGGGTACGTTTGATATAGCCGCGATGGCTAATCGAAACGACCATCGTTTCCTCGGTAATCAAATCCTCGAGGTCGATATTACCAAGCTCTTCGTGGCTGATTTCGGTTCGACGTTTGTCACCGAAGCGACGCTTCATCTCTTCGAGATCGTCTTTGATGATCCCATTGATACGCTCTTGGCTGCTGAGGATATCGAGGTAATCGATGATCTCGGTTAACAGCGCCGCGTGCTCGCCCGACAGTTTTTCTTGCTCGAGGTTGACCAATTGGCCAAGCGTCATTCGCAAGATCGCGTCGGTTTGCACGCTGGTCAATGTGTAGTTTTCTGCCTCACCACGCTCGAGCACAAATTGGGCAAATCCGCTATCCCCGAGGGCTCGTTTTAGCATCGACGACGGGCATTCGATTTCCATCAAGCGTTTCTTCGCTTCAGCTTGATTGGTACTGCTGCGGATCGTCTTGATGATCTTGTCGATGTCAGCCAGCGCCAGCAACAAACCTTCGACGGTATGTTTACGGCGGCGTGCGCGTGCCAACAAGAATTGCGTTCGGCGACGGATCACCGTCACACGATGCCGCAAGAATTCCTGCAGGATTTCTTTGATCGTCAACTCACGCGGCTTGCCGTCGACCAACGCCAGGAAGATCAGCGAAAACGTATCTTGCAAAGGCGAATACTGATACAGCTGATTCAAGACGACATCGGGATCGCCGTCTCGCTTCAACTCGATGACCAAGCGAACCGGCTCGTTCAAATCGCTCTCGTCACGAATTCCCGAGATCCCTTTGATCTTGTCGCCGTTGACCAGCGCAGCGATCTTTTCGATGACGCGGTCACGGTATTGTTGGTAGGGAATCTCCGAGACAACGATTCGAGTACGACTGCCTTTCATCTCTTCGATGCGGCACTTCGCTCGGACGACGATGGTGCTGCGTCCGGTCTTGTAACCGCGACGAATTCCAGCACGACCGCAAATAATGCCGCCGGTGGGGAAGTCGGGCCCCGGAATGATATCGCAAATCTCGTCGATCGAGGTCTCGGGGTGATCGACCAATCGGATCAATGCCTCACAAACCTCGGTCGGATTGTGCGGCGGAATGCTTGTTGCCATCCCAACCGCGATCCCGCCGCTGCCGTTGATCAGCAAGTTGGGATAACGACTTGGAAGCACGGTGGGTTCGGTACGCGCTTCGTCATACGTCGGGATGAAGTCGACGGTGTCGAGTTTCAAGTCGTCCAACATCGATGCAGCAACCGCACTCAAGCGAGCTTCGGTATATCGCATCGCCGCCGGAGGCAGACCCGCGATACTGCCAAAGTTCCCCTGCTTGTCAATCAGCAGCGAACGCATGTTCCATTCTTGAGCCATCCGCACCAAGGTCGGATAGATCACACTTTCACCGTGCGGGTGATAGTTACCCGAAGTATCACCAGAGATCTTCGCGCATTTGACTCGTTTGCTGCCAGGGCCGAGGTTCAAGTCGTTCATCGCGACGAGAATCCGTCGCTGACTCGGCTTCAATCCGTCACGGACATCGGGCAACGCACGGCTGACGATAACGCTCATCGCGTACGTCAGATAGCTTTCACGAAGCTCGTCTTCGATCGGCAAATCGATCAGGCGAAACGCGCCCGCACCGCCGTCGATCCCGTCCTGATAACCCTCAGGGCCTTTGTTTTCGCCCTCGCCATCTTCTTTGTTAGTTTCGTCTTCTGCCAACGTCGTGTCCTAAGAGGAGTGCTGGGTGCGAAATGCTGTCTTTTTGGGAGCTAAATTTTTTTGCAAAACGGGGACGGACCCTGCTACTTTCGAAGGGCCAGTCCCCGTTTCAAAAAAGCTTCATTCGAACCCCGAATTCAGCACCAAAGTGTACCCTTTTTGGCGTTGCTTCACAACGACCCACGCGACTTACAGCGTTGTCGCAAATCCTTACGTATCAGATACTTGCGACCGATTAATCGGAGGGGAGCGAAAGCCAACCACGTTTACGGTGCCGCGAGCCTAAATTGGCAAGGCTCTGACCCGCAACGATCCGCTCGTTTCACAATGGGCAAACTGGCAAAACAAGTCTCGTGCGAACGAAACAGAAACCACCCGGAAGGGGGCGTCGGCAAGGCCGGGACCTCCGTTTTTACGTATCGCCGCTCCCACGGCCTGCTGAGGAACGGGCGCGATTGAGCCAGGCGATGAAGCCGCCTCCGGCCACCGTCGAGAGCGATTCGCCCCAAGTCCACCACGAGGGCATCCCCGCCATCGCGTCGACCACAAACTGGGCCACCCCAAACGTGATCGTACCGAGTGCCAAATAGCGGACAAGCGGCCGATAACGCACCAAATCGTTAGCCAAAACGAGCAGCCCGATCCCCACAAACCCGTACAGAATGGACAGATGGCGAGCGAGATAAAAGGTCAACGGCGCCGAGGGAAAAGGATGAATTCCCAGCGATTTTGCGATCTCGACCATCCACTTCTCAGGCATGACCGCTGCTGGAAACGCCAACAACGTGACTAACCCGACAAGCTGTAAAAACCAGCGAAGCGGAAGGAGTTGGTCGTTGCGGGACGGAGAACTCGATCTCTGCTCGGCATTTATCACGGGCTTTTCTTTCATCGTCGAGCTGCCTTTGCGTCACTTTATAGCGGAGCGGCATTATCGTAGATGAGGCAACAGACTATGCCCATGGCATCGGCGGGGTCGACGAGATCTGCATTTTGTCTCGCACCGCCTCGGGAATAGCCACGACCTTGTGCACTCGCAGATCGACGTAGACCCAGCGGGTTTCCGCCCGCGCCAGGACACAGCGGTCCGCTGGCCGACAAATCAAGTACTTTCGCGTCGATGCGTAGCGATCAATTTCATTGATCCACGTCCGAATCACCAACTCGTCACCCGCCACCGCGGCCGCACGATAAGTGATGTCATGCTTGCGCACCACCCAACCGAGCCCCTCAGCGGCGGCTGCCTTCGAATCCCAACCATTGGCGGCGGAATGCTTCGACGCAGCCCAAAGCGTCCACTGGACGTAACGCAAATTGTGCACGTGGAGCTGCGAATCAATCTCTTCGGGAAGCACCGTGTGCGTGACATCAAAATAACTCTGCATCGTTTGTGTTGTACCTATTGGTGGTCGTTTTCGCGATCCGAGCCCGCGTGCCATGCTTACTATCGATGTTTTCGCGTCATGATTGCCAAGGTCTTCGAAGTCCCCCCGGAAATGCCGTGCCAAGCGATAGCCGTTTGCCTATGATAGTAGGTGAGGCGAATTGGCCCAGCGGGACACGGCATCCATTGGCCATTAGCAGAACGCTTGAAAGCGTAGCCACTCGGAGCCCGACTCCTTAAATTCGCTTCCTTTAACTCGCCACCGAATAGTTAACTCCCACCACTAGCGAAATCGAACGATGAATCATCGCCCTTCAACCTTTTCCTTCTTGCTTCGCCCCCACACAGTCGTGGTGGCCGGGGTCGTGCTAGTCGCGTTGGCGCTGAGCCAAGTCGTCATGCCGTCGCAAAACGTGGCCGACGAACCAGCAACATCCAAGACAAGCGAGAACCAAGCTACGGCGAGCGACGACGGCAAATCGACCGAAGCGGTTGCCACGCTGGCGGGCGGATGCTTCTGGTGCACCGAAGCGGTATTCGAGCGAATCGAAGGGGTCAACGATGTCGTCTCGGGTTACATCGGCGGCACCGACCCCAACCCCAACTACAAAAAAGTATGCAGCGGACAAACCGGACACGCCGAAGCGGTCGAAGTCTATTACGACCCCAGCAAACGCAGTTACGAAGAAATCCTCAAGATCTTTTTCAAGACCCATGACCCTACCACCTTGAACAAACAAGGATATGACGAGGGGACTCAGTACCGCAGCGCAATTTTCTATCACGATGAAGCCGAAAAGAAGGCGGCAGAAAAGTTCATCGAGAAATTAAACAAGTCGGGTGATTACCGCAGCCCGATCGTGACCACGCTAGAAAAAGCCGAGAAGTTCTTTCCAGCCGAAGAGTATCACCAAGACTATTACCGACGAAATCCTACGGCGGGGTATTGCCAAGCTGTCGTGAAAAACAAAGTTCGCAAGACGAATCGTGAATTCGGCGACATGCTGAAAAAGTAACTTCCGTGGCGTGAGCCTAACGATGACATTTTCCCGACACTCTTTGCTGATCGCAAACGCCGCGGCTGCCATCCTGTTGTGGAGCGGTACCGCGATCGCGCAAACGGTTCAACTGCCATCGATTGAGACGTTCTCTTACTCCGGCAGCGTGCTGGTTCCCGACAGTGGCGCCGCTTTTCTAGGCGGCAACAAGTCGGCGTCCTTCGGATCAAATCGTAGCGGGCTGCAACGAGGATTCGGTTCGTCACAAAGCCTCTCTCAGGCGACCGCGTCGGCGACCATCATCGATCTAGCAGAGATCGACCGGCAAATATTGGGCGGCACACCGGAACAGTTTCTAGAGCGTGAACGGGATCGCGAGAAGAAACGTGACAAACCGGGGACGGCAACTCAGGCAATGACACTGGATCCCGATTATCGGGGCAAATCACTGGTACGGTACGCACGAGCACAGTACCGCCAAGGAAACACGTCGGCCGCGTTCGATGGATACCGACAAGCGATTGCGGTGCTGTCACCTCAGCTGAAGAACTTGGCCACCGCGGAATTCAAACGCGTCTTCGGGGCCGCTGCCGAACAAGCCCTGCACATGGCCTCGCTTCCCTAACGCGAAGTCGCCGGACGTCTCCGACGTCGGTAAAATGTGGGATAGCCTTCCAGGCTGTCTTCGCACGCGTTTCGTCCACCCTTGGCTCCGCGTCAAACCTCTTGGCGAGTTTCGCGACAAAAAAAAGGTTCTGCATTCACAGGCTAGAAGCCTATGCTACGTGAAGACGAGATCAAATGTTTGCGGCAGAGCGTTTCCCGATGATTGCGATGAAGCTTGGCACCAGGATCGTGCGGACATAGAACGTATCGATCAACACGCCCAGTCCGAGCGCGAAACCGAGCTCGACAATGCCTCGCAGCGCCGCTCCGGTTTCGCTCGGAAAACCAAAAAATGTAGCGATAGGAGGGAACCATACCGACGCCGTCATACTGAAAAACGTCGCTGCCATCACCAATCCGCACGCAGTGATGATCCCCCCGGTGCGAGATACAGCTCGTCTCAGTGCGGCCAGCCATCCCAACCGCTGCTGCTCCTCTAACACTCGCGTCACCAAGTAAACGTTATAGTCTTGACCGACTGCGACCAAGATCACGAACAGGAACAACGGCAATTTCCAGTCCAAGCCAACGTAATCACTACCATACGCGGCACGGAAAAACAGAACCGTCAGCCCCAGTGTGGCGTAATAGCTAATCAACACCGTGACGATCAAATACAGCGACAACCCGACGCGGCGGAGCACCACCACCAAGACTAAAAAGACCGCCACGACCACGGCAATTTTGATCCGGCGATTGTCCGAAAGCGTTACCTTTCGAAGATCGATAATCGATGGAGTCGTGCCAGCCAAAAGCACTTGGGAACCACTCCATGTTGATCCGGAATCTTCGGTTAGCTGCTGAAAGAAGTGCTGCAAGTTCAAAACGAGCGACGCGGTTTCGGTCGAAAACGGATCCCCCTCGATAACGATATCCAGCCGCACCAATTTATTTTTGAGCTTGGGGACCTCGCTAAAAAAGTAGCCTTGGGCAATCCGGTGATTCTGTAGCGCGCGGCGTCGCCATGCATCCCCACTGAGCAAGCCCATATCACGATTGGGCGGAAAATCGCCCAGCGGGTCGTCGGCGGTCCGCACTGTCGCCACGCCGGGCTGAGCGTACAGTTTGGTGGCGAGCTGCTTGACGTTTTTCTTGACGGCGTCATGCGGCAAATCATCGGGACGTACAATCAACACCGTGACAGGATTGATCTCGCCGATATTGAAATGTTTCGCCATCAAACGCAGCCCCTGGCGACTGGCCGCCGAGTGACTCAATTGGCTGCTCAAGTCATACGTCACCGAGCGTTCGTTAATCAATCCATAGATACCAGGAACGATCAACAACACGCCTCCGAGCGACAACGCGGTGACCGGATAGCGAGTTAAAACCAGCGCGATCCAGCCCCACATTCCGCCGTGAGCCGAACTGGATGCATGGCTTGATGAAGGCCCGAGCAGCGATCGACGTGCGGGTTGGCGAATATCGATTTTGGTGGGCCAGAATACTTTCGGCCCCAGCGCTCGCAACATCGCCGGTGTCAACGTCGTACAGACCAACAATCCAACAAGCAAACAGATTCCGATGATCGGCCCGGTGTAGTGGAACTTTCCAAACTGAGCGATCCACAACGTGCCCAAGCCAAGTACGGTGGTGAGCGCACTGCCGATCAACGCCCCCATCACATTGGAAACCGCATTGCGGCAAGCCACCGGCCATACCGTTTGACGCGCCTCTTCACGAAGCCGGGCGATCAAGAACAAACAATAATCGGTGCCTGCGCCAAACAGGATCACGACCACAAAGATCCGGCTGGTCGTGAACACACGAAGATCCAATCCTGGGACCGTGCCGTCCATCGACCACTTGGTCAAGATCGACACCAAGCTCATTGAAACAACGACGGCGAATCCGATCGAGATCATCGGGATCGCTACCAACAACGGAGCTCGATACACAACGGTCAAAATCAGCAGGATCATCGCCACGGTGATCCATTCGGTGTATCGAATCGCGTCACGGGCGGCGGTCAATGTTTCCCCGCCAACCGCAGCCGACCCGGTCACCAAGACCTGCAATCCTGGCTGAGTGTAGTGCATGCTATAGCGATCCACCGATGCGATCAATTGCTGAACCGCCTCGAGCGTTTCGATGTTACTGGTCGCGGCCAGTTCGCTGGAAAGCTGCAGAACGGCGAGCCGTGCTCCTTCTTTCTTTAGTCGCGGACCAACAATCGCGTCCTCCCAAGCCAGAACATCCAGCAGCGTGCTCCAGCCTCCGAGCTCGCGATCGGCGATCGGTGTCGCCAGCGAAGGCAGGCTGGGCTGCAGAATCAAGGCGGCTTCGTAATCCGCTTCGACCGTTTCGATCGAGTCGCCCCACTGCTCCAGCAGATGGCCGCGATCCCAGTACGCCAACGCCATCCGTGGCTCCGTCAGCGTCGGTTCCGATTTTGGCAATTCATCGGCGATTCGCTCATAGAACCGCTCATCCATCTGAATCGAATTTGTAAACGCTTCGCGGGCGAGTTTGATCCAGTGGCCTGCGGGCGTGTTTTCGACCGGCGGGCCACCGGCATAACCTTCGGCGATCGCACGCTGCCAACTGACCTCGCCCAACCGGTGATACAATCGCCGCAACAGATCGAGGCCGACGATTTCATCAGACCGTTTTAAAGCCCCTTCATCCCGTCCGATCACAAACACCATTTGGCTGCGACTGCGAACCCCAGGGAAGGCTTCGTCGAGCAGTCGGCCGCCCGCGACGCTCGTCAGATCCGCTGGCAAATATTCAAAGTCACCATCTTGAGCAATGTCCTTCCACGCCGGAGCCGCCATGCGGAGCACCACCGCGGCAACAATCCATGCCAACATCACCCAGCCCCAACGCCGTGTGACGAATTGTGCCCAGCGATGCGAAACAGGACGGTGCATGTGCATCGATTTTGGAAGAAGGAGGGTAATTTAGGAGGGAAGGGGCAGCTGTCAATCAAACTCGCTGTGCGACAATCCCGACGGCAATAAAGACATTAGCGAGAAAAATGCAAAATGTCTGCCCCCAGACGTAAATCGTCCCTCGACGCTGCGTTATCGAAAAGGCAGCGGAACTTTCAAGCCGCGAAACTCGCCAACAGTTTTGAATGTGCCAAAACTTGCCAAAAGTCTTGGCGACTTTCGCTACGAGCGTTGTCGATCTTTCGCTGCGAAAACGTTTTATTCACCAGCTCCCGGCCCGTTGGGCTGGCTGCGTCGCTCTCGTTTTTCTTGAACCCCAAAGGCACGCAGGGCATTTTGCACCGAATCGGCACTGAGGTCGCCCGAAAGTTTGACCACCTGGACCTCGCCGCTCGGCTTGGCAGCTTGGTCAAGTTTGTCAATCATTTCGCAGACCAGATCCAGTAGCGGCTCCCCTTCGGCGCTGACGATCAACGTGTTGCCGACCAGGTCGACGCCCATCGACAATTTGCCTTTGAACGAGAAATCGGCACCGCCACCGTCTTGCCCGCCTTCGGATTCGACCAGCCCGCTGCCGCCTCCATCGAGACTCTTGGATGCTTTCTTTTTCTCGTCATTCTGACCGCCGCGGCCGCCTTGTTGGCCCTTCCCGCCTTGGAACGTCTTGTCGTTGCTGCTTAACAAATCGCGGTACGCTTCCTTGACCGTTTCAGCGATACGGTCCGCCTTTCCGTACTTGATTGAGACCAGTTTGGTGTAGCGGGCTTTGCGTTTGTTGGCCGGTTCCTCGACATCCCACAATTCGATCAGCTCTTCGATGGTGCGAAGTTGTTCCGAGGTGGCTCCGCTGACAACAAGAGTGTTGGTATCAACGTCGTCGACAAACTTCAGCTTCGCTCCTTTGCCAAGCCCCGTTGGTTCCTCCTTTTTGTCGCTGTCGCCACCGCCCCAATAATAGCGAAAGAACGAGTCACTATCGTCTTCGGTCTCTTCCTCGTCTTCAAAATAGTCCTCCAGATTCAGTCGCATCCAATATGCACTGCTGTGTTTGATTTTGAATACTTGGTAGGGGCGTTTTGGCGGCGCAATTTGCAACATCAAGTTCTCGAGCTGGTCGAGCGCCTTGGTGTCTGGACTCATCAACACAAGATTTCCTGACTTGTCGAATTCAATGCGAATCGGTTGAGGCGGCTTTCTGCTGCCTTCCACTTTCTTCTCTGCAGCAGTGTCCTGGAACATGCGGTCAAAATCTTCTCGCGACTGCACGATGGGCGGATTGGATTCAGGACGCGTGGGCGACTGGACCAACGTCATCGAAGCTATCGCAAACGGACTCTCGGCAACCGCCAGATTGTCGCCATCGGCATCGGCAACGGGCTCTTGCTTGGCCGGCTCGGAATTTCCGTCGCCCGATTCTTCGTCGCCCGATTCGTCCGGCTCTTGCTCTTCCGAGCTCTTGAATTGGTCGTCCGCAGGCAACTCCAGCGGATTCGGCGACAGTTGGCTCCATTGTTTTTGCAGTCGACGAAGGTACTCGAGTGTTTCGGGACTTGCCGACGCATCGATCACACGGAGCATGCGGTCGCTGCCACCAGGCGGCGGCAATTCGCCGAGCTTGATCAGCAGCGACTGCACCTCTTCCATTTCCAGCTCGTTAGCCCACAGCAGAACTTGCCGATAGCGGTTGTTGGCCGCGACGCGGAACTCGTCCTTCTTTTTCTTGTCTTCTTCGGGTTGGCCAAAACCGTAACCGTAATAGGAATAACGGCTACGCGACCGGCTGGAATCATCGTCCTTTTTCTGCCCCATCAGAAATGTGATTGACTCGGCGACTTCGCCCGCATCGAGACGTCGCAGTTGCAGGACGTGAAAGTTTCGTCCGCTTCCATCGAGTCGTTCGATCAGTGACTGGATAATGAAGCGATCCGCCGCGGATCCGGAAACAATGAGCGCTCCGTTTTCTTTATCAACACGGATACGAGTCGAAGGTTCTAGCACATTCATTTCGCCAATGATCTCGACCAATTTCTCAGGATCAATCGACGCCAATCGGAACACCTCGACTCGCGATTGAACATCCGATAGCGACGCGAGGGAATTACTAGGCACATCGATCCGCTTGAGAAATTCGCCAGCGATTGCAATTCGATCATCTGGCGCCCGAATGATCACTGAGTTTTGCCGCGTATTGGCGACTATCGAGATCTCGACCTTCTTTTCCGGAGTCGGAGGTTTGCCGCCACTTTGCTGACGCATTTGCTGCATCATCTGCATCTGCTGAGGCGACATCGGAGCTTCGGCCTTTTTTTCAACACCGAGAAATTGCTCGAGCATCCGCTTCGCTTCTTCGGCAGGCAGATACCGCAGCTTGAACTCTGGTGCAAGCGCCTCGCGGCTAGCGTTATCCGACTCTTCGCGAAGCAATCGAGCGACCTGTTGCACATTGATCGCTGCATCCATTACCTCGATCCGGTTGGTCGTCGATAATGATGTGATGCGGCCATTGGAACTGATCATCGGCTTCAACTCTTCGGCCAACTTCTCGGCCGACAACCACTGCACATCAAGCGAGACACGAACGAAGGCGTGGGGCAACAGCTTTTGAAGCTCTTCGGGAGTCACGCGTGGGACGATGGCGGGATTGATCGTTTCCGTTTTGGCAACCGTCAAACCGCCATCGAGCTCTAGGATCGCATAGCCCCGCGCCAGCAGATAACGATTGAAAAGATCGCGGGTCTCCTCAACGGTGTAGCGGCCGGGTGATGAGAGATTGACGCGGTCGCCGGGAAGTTCGAGCCAATCCAAAGGCTGGTTTGAAATCTCGGCGAGCCACTGAACCAATTCGACCCAGGGTTGGTTACGAAATTGAAAGGCAACGCGGCCGTCTTCGCCGACGGTCGCTTTTAACTCGTCGGGATTGGCGGCGATGACCATTGGCATTTTGCCATCGCTAGCGCCAGAGGCGTCTGCCTCTGGAACCGCCTGAGTTTCCGGCAACTGGTCGCGGCGGATGACCTTGGACTTCGCCTCCTTGGACTCCGCAGGCTTGCTGTCCTTCTTCTCCTCTTTGGCTTCCGGTGGCTTACCAGGCATTGCTGGCCTTACGTCATCGGAATACGCGTCTGCCGTGATAACGAGGTTCAACAGGCAGAGGACTGCCAATAATACGAGAGATTGCGAACGCACAGGAATAAGCCGCCTAAGGGGTTTGTCACCAACCACGAGCCCGCCATTATGGCTGAAAGGCCCACCTGTGACAAATCAATTCTCCGCTGGCGAAAATTTAACGCAAACCGCTCATTTCCATCGATTTGCAGCGGGAATAAAGGCGTCCATGGGGGCTAATTCCACGGGATTGACCTGATCGGCAAAGGCAAAACCGAGCCGAGCGATCCGGTCCGCGGCTGCGGTTAATTCATCAGCGTTGTTCAATTTCAGCTTCACGCTTGCAAATTCGCCGAGGATTTCGTCCAAAACGGGGACGCTGACCTTTGCTGCCACGCTTTTCAGTTTTGCAGCGGCGCGAGCGGTTCGCTTGGCTGCGGTGATGCCATAGGTTGCCTTCTCGGTCGCGACAGCAGTCGCCCGCAGCCCGGCTTCCAGTTCGGCAATCATCCCAGCGACAAACATCACTCGCAATCGCTCGGGGCTGCTGACGTCGTTGGACTTGCCGTCGGTACGAACAAAGTTGTGGCGAATCAGGCCTTGGCTCCACGATACGAATTCGAAGTCGAGACTGCCGACCGAGTGACCACCGACGTTCACCAATTGCTCGTCCGCAGCGGTGTGGCAACGCAAGCAACTTTGCGCGACCAAGTAGACGTTCTCGGGATTCCGCATTCCCGCATGGATACTGTTAGCGATCCGCTCTTTGCGATGTGCTTCGGTTTCGGTCAAACGCGTGATCCCTTCGCCCCCATAATCCTGGTGTAAATCGATCCAATTCTTAGCGGGTCCGTGACACGATTCGCAAGAGACTCCGGCGATCACATTAGTATGATTGGTGGCAAGGTCGGTTTGCTGAGTGTAGTGGCAGGCGACGCAGCGGCCTTCGTTTTTGATTGAGGTTAGCCCGAGCTTAGCGGCGATCTGTTTGGCTTCGGGTCGACGATGAAGCTCGTCAAAGGTCTTGGCGTGCGGCGTTGCTCGCCAAACTTCGATCTCCGCAGCGTGACATTTCACGCACGCCTGATTTCCCACCACCAAATGAGGCGACGCAGGACTGGCGGGCTCAACTGCGGCGCCCGCGGATGCCGAGGGAGTCGTGCCGAGCGCGATCGACGACGTCAAAAGACACAAGGTCGTCAATACAATCCAGCGAACGATCATCGTCAAAGTCTCCATCCTAAAGAAAGGGGTATATCTGCAACGTTCACTGAGACTTGAATAGTGCGAACGAAGAGAGAGCAACGGGTTACTGAAAAACTAGGTCGTTTTTCGCACCTAGGCGGCAAAGCGACGCAAATAATTCGGATTTCCGAAGTCCCCTCGGGGCATTGCGGATTGAATCCGTGAGCCGTGGGCCGCCAGACACCGGGAAAAGCGTGACCCCCGGCCGCTCACGCGCGAGCGGCTAACCCAATCAACCGCTCGCTTCCGCCGCACCGCTACGAAATGGATGTCACTAAGCCTGCAGCGTTCTACTCAAAGCAACCGCTTGGCATTTTTTTCCGATTTTGCGGGATATGCGGGTCATTTGCTGGACGCACGACGGTGCAATTGCCGATGATCGAGAACAGCGAGGTGGAGGGAGATACGTACATGGGCGCAAAAGAACCACAACAGCGTCGACGTTATGTCGACATGTGGGCATTGCCGGGAATGCACCCCAGCAATGTCGAATTGTTGCAAAAGCTGAAGACAGCCGACACCAATCACTTCACCACGAACATGGACGTGGTCGGGACGGTGTCCGAACAGGACCCTGAATCGGGCGACTGGGAAAAGTCGCACATGCTGGGGCTACGCACGGATGTCTGGAAAGCGGACAAGGCGGAGATGGAAGACGCGCTCGATGTGCTACAGAACCAACGACGTACCGAACTGAAACAGCAGATCAAAAAGTCGGGTCGACTGAATGGGAAGCAGCAAAAGTTACTTGACGAAAAACTCGCCGACGACTGCGTGATGCAAATGGATGCCGGCGCGATCGAAAAACGCCGACTGGTCTTGAAGCTGTTCAAAACATCGAACGAACGGACCAGTTGGTGTGGTACGATCGAACAGATCACCACGACCGAAATCCACAACTCGATCGGCACGGGCAAAAGTTTGTTGTCGATGGTGGTGATGTTGCCACGCAGCGAATGTGTGACCTACATCCAGCAAAACCATCGCACGTTTCGCATCCCGTCGCTGTTCACGTTTGCGTTTTATCATGACGGGCATATGCACCACGTCGTGCTGAAGCGCCGCTGGATTTCGATCGGAGCGGATTACGAAATCGAGGTCGGCGGCAAGTCGATCGGTGAAATTGACGGCCGATTGTTCTCGTTCGGATCGGACAGCTACTTGGACTTGGATCCAAGTGAACTGAGTGAGAACCGCAAGTTCTTAGATTTGATGACGTTGTTCACCGCCAGCATCGGCTACCACAAAGCGATGCGAAAAAGTGTCGACCGACGAGTCAAGGCAACGCTCTGTGGCGATTCGCATTGCCATGTGATCGAAGACGAAGAGATCCGTTTGCTGCACAACGGCCGAGCGGCGGCATAAATCGGCCGCTCTTGAGCACCAGCTTCCTCAGCAGAGGGACACAGCATTTTATAACAGGGACAGAGCATAGTGTTGGGGTAGACGCGGCTCGCGACAATGAGCGGTCCCCACGGATCCAGTGCAATCTTGCGGGTCTACTGCATCAAAACGGCCCCGATCTCGGGCTGTTTCGCCAAAACCGGGCATAATTGCCGCCGAGCGGGCGCAGCTTTTTTATCGGCGACTCTTTGCCACGCTCGACAGCCAAAAAGATAGGATGCTCGCAAGCTAATCCACTCGCGTAAGCAGCTCCCTCGCCCGTCGCCGCAAATGATAGCGGCGGTGAGTACAGTGGCTTCGCAGCGGATCAACGCACTCAGGGCGTCCCGCAACCGTGCAAAACAACCGGCCAAAATCACTGACCAGTTCGCACCATGTCTTCGAGTCCAACCCCAGTCGCTTGAGCACCGGTGGTACTTCTGCAGGCGTAAGTCCGCATTTGCCCGGTGCGATCTGGCGAGCGGTCCAATCGAGCGTTTCCAGGTAATCTTCGAGCGACATTGGCAGAAAACCTTTGTCGCTGCAACGTTTTCCCGATTTGCTCACGCACGGACCTATCTCGCCGGACCGTTCATCGATCGAAATCGGAGCCAAGAAGCTGTCACGCAGGTTTGTTACCGGAATGCCATCGTCTCGATCGGTGGTGATTGACTCAATTCGCCGCTGAACGGAAGTGTGATCGCTCTGCTCGAGCGTTTCGGCCATCGCAGCCCGAATCGGATTCAGGTCAACATAGGCCGCACAGGCCAACAGCGACGCTTCGTCGACAATCCGAGTCGCATGGAAGCGATCTTGGAAAAAATGGCCCGATTCCTCGTCCTCTTGGTTTGCCCGCATCGCGACCCGTTGGCAAAGCAGTCGCATCCACCAACTGATACTGCTGAGTCGTTTGCGGATTTCGCCACACTTGA
>NZ_BAABGA010000063.1:0-627 GCF_039541335.1 Novipirellula rosea
CTCTCGGGCATCGACATCGAGTCGGCCAAGCAACGCAAGCGATACAAGGTTGCATAAAAGCGTTACAGCTAAAAACTTTTGAAAAATGCAAACGCAAGTCGAGTTCTCGTCTTGCGTTTTTCTTTGTAATCGCGACAACCAATGACATGTCCGATCGCCAAGATTTACCGAACGATATCGAAGCTTGTCATGCGTTAATCGAAACGCAGTCCGAGCTCACTGAACGTCTTGCGAGTGACAACGAGAAGCTAAGGTTTGAGCTCGAACAGCTCAAGCGGTACATCTATGGTCAGCGGAGCGAACGCTTCATTGACGATGGCTCTCAACTGGCTTTGTTCGATACGTCGGTCCAAGAAAACAGTGACGCCGTCGACGTTGACGAAACGGTCGAAGAAAAGATCACCGTCCGTCGTCGCCGCAAGAAGTCGGATCGTTTTCCCGACAACCTGCCGCGTGAAACCCAGTTAATTGACGTGCCTGAGCAAGAGCGGGCGTGCCCTTGTTGTGGCGACGAGATGCCAGTGATCGACAAGGACGTTCGTGAGCGTCTGGAGTATGTGCCCGCTAAGATGGTCGTGCATGTGCTGGAGTATCTCAAGCGTGCGTGCAGCAAGTGCAAGGAAACAG
>NZ_BAABGA010000064.1:0-285751 GCF_039541335.1 Novipirellula rosea
ACGTACGCGTGCATCTCGCCAAGGCGAGTAAAACTAAGTTCGGCCATGACAGTGCTTTGATCTCTCCTGATGATCAGCTCATCTACTTCTCTTTTCTTGTGTACGCCAATTGCATGAATTTGGTTTCTTCGCCGCCTTTGAGAGTGATGTACATGGTCATCACACGTCTTCCATCCTTGTAGACCGTGGTCAACCTGTGTTTGGCCGGGTTGCCGTCCATGCCAGGTGCAATTCCGACAAGAGTCATTGTCTTTTTGTCTTTGTCGTAGTCACCTTTCATGTGCATTATTCCAGGACTCAAAGAATCCACCCAGGTTCCAACGTATTTCTTTGCCTCGGCGTCGTAGCCAGTGGTTCCATGGCCTTTGAATTCTAACCCCATCATTTTGCCTTCAAAGTTGCTGATCAGCCAAAAGTCGCCTAGCATCCTGTTGGATTCAATGCCTTTGGTGACTTCAGGAGTTCCACTTGCGTAACTGGTGATTTCAACATCCCACTCCCCGGCATCGTCTTTAAGAACATCGTATTCGGGGCCTGCAGTTGGAAATTGAGCAACCGCGTTGGATTGCAAGAGTCCGCATTGAACAATCGCGCAACCGAACGCGAAGGTAAACAATTTGAGTGAGTCTGTCATTTTGACTTCCTGGAAAGTACTGAAACTGAATTGTATCGCTGACTGTCGGCGAGAATTGAATATTCTAGCGGACAAGTGATGCATACTATACCTATCCCAGGAAACACTATACCTATCTCAGGAAACACAGTTCCGAGCACGTAGTCCCTGCAGATCCCGCAAGTAACGCAGTCACGAAACCGACCAAGTGACCCCAGAAAGCCCAGGGCACTCATCGGTTTAGTCCAAACCAGACCACGAAGCGTGCCAACACGGAGTCCCGATTGCGGTTCACATTGGTAACTTAGGACGATCCGTCCTGACTCATTCACGACCAAGTTGCTAGGCTGCTTCGGTCACTTCGACCGAACGCAGTTCGCAAGTTTCCGAAATGAACGAGGTTGGAGCAGCCCCCAGCTCGAAGCCGATCCACCGCTTCAGTGCCCCCCACCGAAGTGATTTCCGACAACAGTTTCGATGCTCCGGCGGCCGACGCCGGAGCGAGTTCAGACGAGCGGCCTGCAAAGGCAAGGTCGATGAAGGCAATTCCAGTCTATTGACGTCGTGACCGACGTTTTATTGCCCCAAGCAAGTGCGTTCAGTTCACCGGTCACTTCCACCTCCGATTAATGCTTTTGTGGTATATCGACCACACGTTTGATTGGTCTTCTGTTTGGTCTTCTTGGATCAGCTGTTTTCGATCACGCCTGCCGCTGGCAAGAAAGTCGTCGCCGAGAGTCCGAAAATCGGATGCGGATCGATAAGCGGATTGTTGATTTCTTGACAAAATGCAGTTCCTGCGGTGCTCGCTACTCTCCGGGGTGACCGTTGCCCGGCTGCCCAACCACTTGCGACTAGCGATGCACTGTGGAGGCGATGCTTCCACGATCAATAGGAATCAGCAAGGCAAAATCTAGCGTCCACTTGCCTCGCCGTCCTTTTCTAGTCCTGGACTTCGTTCCCGCCGCCGGTGTCTTCGTGACCCCCGCAGTCTGGAATCAGCCCCTTAGTGCCACATAGTGGGTGAAAGTGCGGCTTCGATCGTGTAGAATCAGAGCCCCACCCCCAAGCACTCCCCTGACGCCCCACCTCGCAAGCCTGATTCCCCCACCTCCGCCTCGGGATTCGCGACGAGTCGAGACCGGTTCGATTGAATCGTCACGCACTAGCCTCACCCCCAGCTCCCCCGCCATCCTCCCGCCCGCTGCACGACCTCGAGTTTTGAAATGCGTCCCACCTGTTTCGCCCTCTTGCTGTTGCTCGTTTCGTTCACCTCGACGGTTGCAGCTGAATCGCCCGTCCGCTGGGACTTCGGCAGCGAAGAAACCACTCCATTGGCGGTGCATGGCAACGTGGCACGCGATCAAGCTGGTCCGCGTCCGCCCGAGTTTCCCGAAATGTCGGCCGACAACACAGCGGTGCGTATTGATGCCGGAGCCTACCTCTCGATTCCCGATTCCGGCGCGGACAGCGAATTTGATTTCAAAAACGGCGATCCGATTACCCTCGAAGGCTGGGTCAATCCAACCAGCATCCGCGACGGCGAGCCGCGGTACATCGTCGGCAAGGGACGCACCAATTTGCCGGGATTCGCGCGAGACAATCAGAACTGGGCGTTGCGGATCGTGGGCGACCAGGGCGAAGCCAAGGTGAACTTTTTGTTTGCGACCAAGCCTTCCAGCGGCGACAAGCACTGGCACCGCTGGACGTCTAAACTGGGCTTTCCGGTGAACACGGGTTGGCATCATGTCGCGATCACGTACCGCTTTGGCGAACCGAAATCGATCCGCGGCTGGGTCAATGGTAAACCGACCGATGGCCGCTGGGACATGGGCGGCCCGACCACCGAGCCGCCAGTGGTCGATGACGATGAAGTCCGTATCGGCGAAAGGTTTGCCGGTATATTAGATGCCGTTGCCATCCACCGCACAGTGCTCAGCGACAAAACCTTGGCCGCCCGATTTAATCGCGTCGGCGACGAGCGTGTCGTTCGCATGGCACCGGAGGTCATGCCCGACCTAGGCCCGATTCCCGCTGGCCGAGTGCTGTTTCAGCTGTCCGAAAGCATGCCCGCCGCCAACCGTTGGTTGTACGAGGCTGAGTCATGGCCAGCCGAATCGACTCGCTGGTTGGGCGACGCATTCCTGTTGTCGCGAATCCCGGTGCGTTATGACGACTGGGGCATCCGTTCGGGCTGGAAGGCCCCGTTGTTGTTGCGGATCGCTGGCGACGTCGAACTACCCGCTGGCGACCATCGATTCCTGGTCCGCGTCCGCTCGCTCAGCCGATTGTGGATCGACGGCAAATTGGTAGCTGACACCAAAACGGTCCGCAGTCGCGGCGGTAATCTCGAACCCATAGTGCCGATTCCCGATCCGCTGGTGCCCGGCGCCCGGCTGTTGCCGTTCCCGCAACAGGAAGCATTCACGTCGTTTGAAATCCCAACGTCCGAAAAAACAACAGCGTCCGAAAAAACAATAGCGTCCAAGCAAACCAATGCGTCGGAACAATACGGATCGCGGACCGCACGCGTGGTACTGGAGGTCATGGTAGGCGGCAATGGCGACCGCACGGAAACCGGCGAAGTCTGTGTGGCGATCCAGCCCCATGGCGAGGGGTCGCTGTTTGTGCTGCAACCCGACGCGTCGAGCCCGTTGGTGATGTCCGACGCGGCGGTTGAACCGGTGCTGCGAAAATTCGAAACCGACTTGGTGGCATTCGAAGACGCGACACGTCGCCGGGCGGCCGCATCGCAAGACGCCTTCTGGCAGCAACGACACAAAATGGCTCGGGAAACTGTCGCAGCGGAGCAAACATCCGACACCGATCCTGAATCACATCCGATCGACCGCTTTGTGGCTGACAAGATCTCGCAAGCAATCAGCCAAGCGGCCAAGACGGATGAAGCGACCACCGCGCACTTTCACAATGAGGTGCTACCGATTTTGCGTGATCAATGTTTCCGGTGTCATGGTGAAAAGGAACAGGGTGGGCTGCGGCTGAATTCCCGCGAGCACGCGTTGGCGATGGGCGAGTCGGAATTGCCGGCCGTGGTGCCAGGCGATCCTGACGCCAGCGAAATGATCGTTCGAATTCGTGATCGCGACATGCCGCCCACCGACGATGGACTGAGCGATCAGCAGATCGCGACGTTGGAGCAGTGGGTCGCCGACGGCGCCGTGTGGCCCAATCCGCCAATCGATCCGGCAGCCGTCGCACAATCGCCGTTGGTGGACGATGCCTCGTTCCTTCGCCGAGCATACCTGGACACCGTGGGCGTCGGTCCTCGTGCCGATGAAGCACGTGAATTTTTGGCCAGCACCGATTCCGACAAACGCAGCAAATTGGTCGAGCGGTTGTTGCAGGATGATCGGTATGCCGACCACTGGGTCAGTTTCTGGATGGACTTGTTGGCCGAAAACCCAACGCTCCTAAATCAATCGCTCAACTCGACGGGGCCCTTTCGCTGGTTCTTGTACGAATCGCTGCGGGATGGCAAACCGCTGGACCGCATGGTGACGGAATTGTTGCTGATGCGTGGCAGTCGTCACGAAGGGGGTAGCGCCGGTTTCGCGATCGCTGGCGAGAATGATTCACCGATGGCGGCCAAGGGACACATCGTTGCTTCGGCCTTCCTAGGCATCGAATTGCAATGTGCCCGTTGTCACGATTCGCCCTATCACAGCACGACTCAAGAAGACCTGTATTCGTTGGCGGCGATGTTGAACCGAAAATCGTTGGCGCCGCCCAAGACTAGTCGGGTGCCGGATGCATTCTTTGAAGGCATCGGACGCGAGTCATTGATCCGGGTGACGCTAAAACCGGACGTGCAGGTCCAACCCAAATGGCCGTTCGCATCATTCACCGGCGTCGAGGATGGGAAAAATATCGACGCTCTGATGCGCGACCCCAAGGATTCACGCGAACGGTTGGCGGCCTTGATTACCTCGCCCGAAAACGAGCGATTTGCCCAGGTCGTCGTCAATCATCTGTGGAACCGTTTGCTGGGGGCTGGTTTGGTTCAACCGGTGAACGACTGGGAAGGCAAGACGCCCAGCCATCCAGAACTGCTGCAATGGTTGGCCGACCAATTGGTGTCGCACGATTACGACCTGCGACATGTGCTGCGACAGATCATGATGTCACAAACCTACCAACGTGAAGCGATCGGGCGCAACAAGCACGCTGCCGCCGAACAGCGTTTCTTCAACGCCCCCGACCCACGTCGTTTGGCTGCGGAGCAAATCGTTGATTCGCTGTTTGCTGCATCAGGTCGTCGCATGGATACGGGCGAGTTAACGTTCGTGCACGACGGAGCCGAGCCAATTACCACGCGACAGACCTTGGGCGATCCACAGCGTGCCTGGATGTTTGCTGGGCTCAACAACGAACGGGACCGCCCCAGTTTATCCTTGCCGCGAGCGCAACCGATCGTTGACGTATTGGAAGCGTTTGGTTGGACCGGCACCCGACAGCAGCCGATCGCGCAGCGTGAAACCGATCCCAATTTGTTGCAGCCGGGGATCCTGGCCAACGGAACGCTGTCGATGTCGCTGACCCGCGCGTCGGACCAAAGCCCGCTAGCGGAATTGGCTCTTGAGGCTCCATCACCCGAGGCACTTTTGGACACGTTGTTCCTGCGGTTCCTGTCGCGTTACCCCAACGCCCAGGAACGAGCCGACCTGTTATCGGCTTTGGCAAGCGGCTTCGAATCTCGCACGGTCCCCGCAGATCAAGTGCAACGACCATCGCCGCTACCCCCACTGCCGCAATCGACTTGGTCCAACCACTTGGTCCCCGAAGCCAACGAGATCCAAGAAGAATGGCAGCGCCGGGTACAGCGTGGCCCCGCTGTCGATCCACGACTGCAGCCCGAGTGGCGTGAAGTTTACGAAGATGTCGTTTGGAGCCTCGTAAACCATCGCGAGTTTGTTTGGGTTCCTTGATCGTTAAGAACCTATTTGGAATCCAGTAGCGGAAGTCGTCAACGGTTTGTTGATTTAGTGAGCCGAGTCGCGTGAGCGGCCGGGTCCGACGCAATCCCCGGGGCCTCACGGCCCTCGGCTCACGAGTGCAATTCGAATTTCGATAAAAATCGACAAACCTTTGACAAATCCCGCTACGTCACGTGTTACCCCACGAATCTGAGACGAGTTATGCAAGATCCCAACCGACGACAGTTTTTGGCCAGCAGTATGGCGGCCGCCGGAGCGCTAAGTGTCGCACCGATCGCTCGAGGCAGCACGCCGCAAACGCTGCTGCAAGGCAAAGCCGAACATGTGATTTCAATCTGGCTCGGCGGCGGCATGGGCCAGATCGATACGTTTGATCCCAAAGCCAAAGGCGACCCCAAGGCCAGAAAGCCGGGCGCTTACTACGATTCTATCGACACCGCCATGGACGGAGTTCAGGTCTGCGAGCATCTGTCGTCGATGGCCAAAGTGATGGACCGCGTGACCGCCGTGCGGACGGTGAGTCACGACGTGATTGACGAACACGCAGCGGCCACCAATCGCATGCACACAGGTCGTGCGATCAGCGGAACGGTGACCTATCCCTCGCTCGGTTCGTTGATCGTGCACGAGCGCGGCTCGGCCAGCGAAGACGCGCCGCCCTACGTCTTAATCGGCTATCCGAATGTGACGCGTGGCCCGGGATTTCTGGGATCCAAATACGGCTACCTGTACCTGACCGAAACCGGTCGCGGCCCCGCCGGGTTGTCTCGCCCGGACATCATCACGCCACAGCGTCAAAGCCGACGCGAGCAGTTCCTCGCGTCGTTGCGGAAAAACGCAGGCTCCACTGCGGTGACCGAATTGATCGACTACGAAGCCGCGATTGACCAGAGCATGAAGCTGAGCGGCCCCGAATTCAATCGCGTCTTCAACCTTGATGGCGAACCGGACGATCTACGCAATCGCTACGGTGGCGAATTCGGACAACGCTGTCTGCTGAGCCGCCGACTGATCCAGCGCGGCGTGCGGTTTATCGAAGTCAGCCACAACCTGAACTTTTTGAACGGCTCGGGCTGGGACGTCCACAACAGCGGCATTGTTAACCAACACAAGTTGATCCAAGAAATGGACACCGCCGTTGCCACTCTGATCGCCGACCTCCAGGACAAAAAATTGCTGGACAAAACCTTGATCGTGATCACCAGCGAATTCGGCCGTCCGCCAGAATTCGACAGCGGTGGTGGACGCGGCCACCAAGGTTCGACGTTCAGCTGTGTACTGGCCGGCGGTGGTTTGGCGCACTGCGGAGCGTTTGGCGAGACCGACGAATTGTCCAAGAAGATCGTCGCCGATCCAGTCAGCGTTCCCGACTTCTTCGCCACCATCTGCGGCTGCGTCGGCGTCGACTACAGCAAGTACCTATACGCCGGCGACCGCCCGGTTCCCGTGACCGACCAGGGAACCCCGATCGCAAAACTGTTTGCCTAGGGCTTCGTCCACTCTTAGTCTTGGGGTAGCGGAACTCGTCAAGAGTTTCGTCCAGTTCAGGGGTTCGCCGAAAGTCTTGACGACTTCCGCTACGGACTAAACCCTCATTTTAAGGCTGGGTAAATCACTAGATCGACACACCGCTTCCTTTTCCTGTAGTGGAGCTTGCGAAAGCTCGCTGTTGCTAGGGGGCGGAAGGATCTTTAGCAAGATCCACTACCATTAATCCGCTGGATCACGTAGCAAATCAGACGCAACATGTGTCAACATCGCACCGTCCCGATTCACACCGCCCCGATTCGCACCACACCAGTCACGACAACAACCATCCTGAAAGATTTACACCCGATGCACCATCTTCTGATTCATCCTATTGCGTGGCGTTTGTCACCGTTGGCCGCGGTTCTGCTCACAGCGGTCTTCCTTCCGGCTTCGCCTGTTCGAGCCGAGCAGGTAACCGTGTTGATCGGCGACCCCACACCGGCGCCGCAATCGCTGACGACCGACAAACTGAATATCCCCTTTGGTGTCGAATTTGATCCGCAGGGAAAGATGGTGATCGCCGAGTACATCGGCGGTCGCGTGTTTCGCGTCGATGATCAGGGCCAACTTGAACGGATCGCGGGAACGGGAAAGAAAGGCTACCAGGGCGACGGTGGCCCGGCCACGGACGCCACGTTTGACGCCATCCACAACCTGGCGATTCTGCCCAGCGGTGACGTCCTTTTGTCCGACCACCTCAATCACGTGGTGCGGCGGATCGATGCAACCAACGGCAAGATTTCGACCTTCGCCGGCACCGGCCAGAAAGGATTTTATGGAGACGGTGGCCCGGCAGCCGAGGCCCAGATGAATGTGGTAATGGCCGTCGCCCTGACGCCCGATAAGTCGCGGCTGTTGATCGCCGATCTGGGCAATCACCGCATCCGTGCCATCGATATCGAATCAGGGCAAATCACAACCCTTGCCGGCAACGGTCAACGCGGCGTCCCCGAAGATGGCCAGCAAGCCACCGCGGCTCCGTTGGTCGATCCTCGTGCGGCGGCGATGGATGAGGCCGGCAACCTGTACATCGTGGAACGCAACGGAAATGCGCTGCGAGTCGTTCGTCCTTCGGGCGTGATCGAAACGGTCGCTGGCACGGGGAAGCCAGGCGACGCCGACGGACCGGCGTTGGAAGCTCAATTCAAGGAACCTAAATATCTGGCGATCGCCCCGGATGGCAACGTGTTTATCGCCGACGATATGAATCACACGATTCGCAAATACGATCCCGTTGCCAAGACGCTGACGACCGTGCTGGGCAAGGGCGAGTTCAAACTGCAGCGGCCGCACGGCGTGACCGTTCGCGGTGATTGGTTGTACGTCGTCGACAGCTACCACCACCGAGTGCTGCGGATGCCGCTGCCGTAAGGCAGTCGTAGCTACCAGGGCACGTTGATCAACGGGGGGGGGCATTTTCCGCATCAGCAGCGATAGCTGCGGCAGCATTTAGCTGCGGGTGTCAACCGGCAGTTTGCTTTTCTCGGATGCCCATTGTTCAAGTGGGCCAGTGCCGTTTTTCGCAGTAGCCAGACTTTTCTGGGGGATGTTTCGACATCAAATTCCATTAGCCGCATCCCGTCATCGACACGGCCGTCCTTGATCAATTGATTTGCCAGCTCCCAGTTGGCGCCTCCCCAACCGCTGTTCTTTGTTGGCTTGAACCATTCGATCGCGGCTTCGACTCCTTCTGATTTCACGATTTGGTACATCCGCTGTACTTGCGTCAATCGGACTTTGCCAGGCATTTTGTAGGGCTGGTCCGTCCCGATTTGGTGTGGACATCAGTCTGCGATGCTTTTCATCCAGCAGCTGATCGGAATACAGAGCACGATCCCAGAGGAACATGTCTTCCACGGCCGAGTACAACTCTACGGCGGGTCCGGGCGAGGAGTCCAGCTCTACGAATGCGAGACGAGTTGCATTGAGTGCCGAGTGATATTCACTTTCCAGCTTAATCGACGTTGATCCAGTCCACTAAAATCTCGAACGGCCCCGACTTTTTATCGCCCAGTAGAATACCGACGGAGTGAACTTGGTTCGGGTCGAGTTTCATGCTGGGCATCGGCCGTCCGTACGAGTGAGCAACGAACTTATCAACGGGCAATCGCACTTCCGTCCACTCGCCGGCCTTCGTATCGAAATCCATCTGGTAGGAGAACGCGGTCCGGCGGTCCGGAGTGTACAGATTAAACGTGTAACGACGCCCGTCCCCTTTGACTCGCAAGACAATTGATTCGCCGCTAGCCAATCCCAGCGATCCGTCAGGTCGTGATCGTACTGACGCAAATCCGCCGTTGTTCTCTAGCGACAGAATGCCCTCAAACCGCAGCACGCCTTGATCGATGATCGTGGCCGTGCTGGTCGAGCGGCCTCCCATGACGCCGTCGTTGACGATCTGCCACTTTGCCACCTCATCCGCCTTGGCGAACTGAAAAAGCGTTTCTATCGTTTGTGCCGATGCGGTGGAGTAAAGCATCGCTAGACAAACGAACGAGCATAAACATCGATTCCAAGAATTCATGGCAGCGCCTTGATACGGGGGATGAGTTGACACAGCCACTGTAGAGGGCGATCAAATCGGGCAGCCAAATCAAAGATCCATCAGACGCAGAATCGCCAGTCGCCCGCGATGTGGGCAATGGGCGATAGGGGCTCGATTTCCTTTGATTGAGGCCACTCAGCCGTCCAGCCGCCACCACCCGAATCAGGGACAAAAAACCAACCCCGAATCTTCGGATTCCAAAGCAGTTAGGCAGGAGTCTTTCAGTAAATTGGCCGTTTTGGCGCTAACCCCGGTTCCGGCGGTGAACCGGCACTAGCGCCCAAACGCAACGCTGTGAATCATTCTTCCTAACCCGAAGGCGTAAGTTTTGAAGTTGCGCGTTTAGACGTTCTTCGGGCCAAAGGCTGGGCTAGGTAAACGTCCAGGGCTTTGCCCCTAAATACAAAAACAGCAACTTCAAAACTTACGAGTTCGGGTTGTGATGGCCTAGCAAAACACGACTCAGAAATGCTTCACAGCGTTGGCCCAAACGGCTAACGGGATTTCAGCCAATGACTCCTGCCTACCCGCTAACACCTACGATTTCACGATTCCGTGATCACAATCGTGGCGACGGCTGAGCGATGATCCGAAGACCATGCCTATACAGGAATTTCTGAATTCCCAGGTTCGCCAACGCGTTGGCAAGCCGTTGTCAGTTCCGCCTGACAATGCGCAAGCGGCACCACAAGCAGCAGGCTCCAAAATAACACAAGTCGTCGCATCATAGTCGTCGATGGGCTATTGGCTGGTTTTTGGTTTCGCGGTTAGCAAGGCAAACAAGTCGGCGACGGCTTGCGGCGACAGATCTTTTTCTAGCCCCTCGGGCATCAATGATTTTCCTGACGCACGCAATTCTTCAATCTCCGTACGCAAAATGGTTTCGCGTTTGCCTTCGTTGGATATCAGCGTGATGCTGCTTCCGGTTTCGGTTGCCAACAACCCGTTATGAACGCGACCATCCACCGTGACAACGATATAGGTCAAGTAGCGGGCTTCGACTTCGGCGCTGGGGTCCATAATGTTGGCCAGCAAAGTGGGTGGTCTCTTGTCGGTGATCGAGGCCAGGTTTGGGCCCACGTCATGGCCGACGTTGCCAATCTTGTGACAGGCCGCGCAGCTAGTCGCAAAAACTTTGCGTCCACGTTCGACATCACCAGTCAATGTCAACGCAGTCTGGTAACGCTCGATAACCTGTTTGCGATCAGGGCTTGTCGACGCAGTGAAGGCTTCCGTCCAAGCGGTGCGCAGCATTTCGTCTTTGGTTGCCAGCAAGCGTTCTCGCATCGAGGGACTGATTTCGCCACTGGAAACATGTCGCGATTGAACGTTTGTTAGCAGCACGTTGCTCCACTGCGTACGACTCGCCAGTACGTCCAGCACTCGCGCTCGCAGCGATGGCCCATGGGACTGCCAACCTGCCAGCAGCACCTCGGCGACCTGTTGATCGTCCTGCAGTGCCAAGCGATCGACGACAGCCAACTGCAACTCTACCGCCGACTGTGGCACCAACAAGTTTGACAACAGCCGCATATCGTCTGCATACATGTCGTCCTGCCGCAACAACAATCGCAGTGAAGCCGCGGTCAACGGCGTCAACCGTTCGGAAGCTTTTGAAGCTCTTGAAGTTTCAGAAACCGATGCACGTGCCTGATCGATTGATTGGACAATCAGCGTTTGGTGATCTGTGGTCAGCTGAGCAAGTGAAAGTTTGCGTTTCGCTAGTCCGTCCAGCAGATCCGCCAGTCCGGAAAGCTGCCACGGCTTGAGCGGGCCGTCCGCACTGTCGCAGATTCGCTGAACGACTTGACCAATGGCCGTGGCATCGCCGAGAGCCGCGACCTGCCCGAACAACTGTTGTTGCAAGCGACGTTGGTGGTCCGTGGATGCCGCCACATCGGACGACATCGCAATCGTGGCAGTCAGTACCTCTGCGATGTTGCGTTGGTTCAGCGAGCTCATGACGTTCGCCAAGATGTAAACGTCATCCGCCGAATCCGCCGCCAACTGGGCCAGCAATTGTGCGGCCATCGGATCATTGTAGGCACCCAGAGTCGCGGCCAGTTGTAGTCGCACTTTGGCGTTGGGGTCATCGACAAGCGGCTTCAACCATAGGACGTCAACGGTATGCTCCGCCGCCAGCCGTACGGCTTGTCGACGAACTCCGGCATGCGGATCTTGCAATGCGGATTGCAAAATATTGGTGCGGAGTGCTTGCATGCCATTGAGCGTACACAGGGCTTGTAATCGCTGTTCTGGTGTGTCGCCCCCGGTTGCCATCGATTCGATAGAGGGCACGGCGGCGGCGGCTTTATTGCGGACCAAGCTTTGTTGAGCTGCATCGCGCTGCCAACCGTTGGAACTTGCCAGAGCACCCAGCAAGCCGGCCGTCGTGTTTGCGATCCGTGGCGTGGCGAGCGATTTGCCGGTAGGCACGACGCGATAAATGCGGCCATGATTTTCACCGAGCCGGTAATAAGGTCGCAGTTCGTCTTTCCCGTTTTGCGGCAGCCATTGCGGATGTTCGATCATGTAACGATACATATCGACGATCCACAATGCTCCGTCCGGCCCGGTACGAGCCATCACCGGTCGGCACCAACGGTCTTGGCTGGCAAAGAAATCGAAGTCCGACTCAGCCGGATCGCGGTGAAAGTCAAAACTGACGCCGTCGTCGGTGATGATGTTGTGCTGGACCAAGTTATGAAACGGTTCGCATGTGAACGCATGCTGTTGGTTCTCGGCACGCGGGAACAACACGTTGTCGCGATAGATGATCGCTGAACAAGCCGATGTAAAGCGGCCCGATTGGTCAAAGTTGTGGAATCGTTTTTGCAGCTGCGCCGCGGGATAGACAGGCGGGTTGCTGGGTGTTACCACCTGCCGTTTGGGATCGGGCGGAGCAAAGTGTGGGTTGCGGCGAATGTCTTGATCGGCCAACACATAGTGCCACAGCGGAAGACTATTCTGCACCCCAAACCAGTTTCCCCAGTCGTCACGATTGCGGCCGTATTGCGAGGGACCACTCTGCGGATCGATGTCGCCACTATCAGGCCGAATGCGAAAGTCGCGACTGCCAATCTGGTGAGCCTGGCCAGTCAGCACGGAGGTAATCTGATTGCCTTTTCCGTAGCCCGAGTGGTGGCTGCCACTGGCACAGTGAACCCAATTGTCCAGCCCCCAGCGCAGACCGTTCACTCGCAACTGCTGATTGCCCTCCAAGAATCCGCTGAACACACTGCGGCGTATGTCGGCTTTGCCATCGCCGGTGCTGTCTTCCAAATACAGGATCTCGGGCGCGGCGGTCACCAGGACGCCGTCCCCCCAAACCAAAATCCCGTTGGGGAAACTGAGCCCTTCGGCGAACAGCGTTGACGAATCATATCGGCCATCATCGTCTCGGTCCTCGAGTACACGGATGCGGCCTCCTGGTTTACCGGCCCCGTCCATACCCAGCGGATAGTCCGCCATTTCAACCACCCACAATTTGCCGTCGAGTCCCCAGTCGATGGCGACGGGGTCTTTCACGAGCGGTTCGCTGGCGACCAACTGGACTTCGAACCCGTCTCGAATGTGAATTTTTTCAAGGGAGGCTTCAGCCGCTGTTGGCTGGAGTTCCTGCGACGGCTCCGTTTTCGCTTGGGCAACCGATTTTGTTTGGGCAATTGGTTTCGTGCCAGCGGTGGCAAAGTGAGTTTGGGCTTCGTCGGCCGAAAGAGCTCGATCGTATACCGCGACCTCGTCGATCATGCCCTGAAAATTTGCGAAGTTATCGTTGCGGCCACCGATCTGGATTTCGGGGCAACCATCGGGGTAGGTTTTGGCAAGCTGGCCGTCGATTTCAAGTTCGCCGTTTAAGTAAACTTTCACTTGGTTTGCATCGCGGACAAGCACAACGTGGTTCCAGCTATCGGTTCTCAGCACGGTTTCGCCGCTGATTAGTTCGCCGTGTTCGTTGCCGTTGTACACCAGCAACCGCCCCATCGATGCATGCGTGCCACCGATTCCCAGGCTATCGCCGGGTGCGCCATGGGCGCCGTCGACGCCACGCGTAAACAGGTAACCGGTGACCGCACGGTTGGTGTGGGGCAGTTGATTGCAGAACCAGAATTCGACGCTGCATTGGTCTTTCAAATCAGGAACGCTGGCCAGCATCCGGCCACCCGAAAAATTCGGCTGCACCGTACCGGGTTTGCGAGGCCCCGATTTCGGTTCGTAGCGTCCATCGTGGGCAGCCCGTTCGTCGCCGGCAGCGGTACGGTTGCTGTCATGTAGCCGCCAATAAGCGACCGGCTGCGATTTCTGAATTCCCTCGGCGTACTGTTTTAGGGATTCGGCGTCCGACGGTTTTTCACCGAGCACGACGGGTTTCGGCGGCGCCTTGGGAGCTTTCATGTTCGAGGCACGATAAAGGTCCACCGCATCGTCCACCGACAGGGCACGTGCGAACAAGGCGATTTCGTCAAGCTTGCCATCGAAGTTGCCAAACGAAAATTCAGTCGATGCGGGGCCGGACAAACGCAGCGAAATGTCCAGTTCCGGCTGGACGTTGCCGTCCAAATAGATTCTCACGGCGTCGGCATCGCGGACCACGGTCACGTGATGCCACGCCTTGCTGACCAGGGGCGTCGATCCCACGTGCTGCTCGGACCGTTCCTGTTGGGTCGTTTCTTGTTTGGCGACTCCGCTGCAAATGGCCAACACCGGCAGACCCTCATTGCTGCTGACAATCGATAACGACTCTTGTGCCTCACCCGACCCACGAGAAAACAAAGTTGCCGACGGATTTTCACTGCCAGCGGGCAAGCCGTTCCAAAACCACATCGACAGACTGTAGTTGGCAGGAAGGTTTGACACGTTTGCCTGCAGCGAACCGCCAGCAAAATAGACGCAGCGGTTGGGGGATTCCTGTGCTGCAGTGTTAGAGTTTTCCTGCAGATCAGGTCCCTGCAGGTACAGAGCCACACCACCGTCGAACTGCGCAGGGTGCTTGCCGGTCGCGTCGGCGGCTTGGTCCGAGACCATGTCGCCAAGTCGCCAATAGGCAGTGGGCTTGGCTTTCATCACTGCCTGAGAAAACGCATTTGGCGGATCGACGAGGGCTCGTCGCTGTTTTCCCGATACGGACTCCAACAACGTTAAAACGCGTTCGACGATCTTCGGTTCCGCTTCGACTTCCAGACCTGCCGTTCGCGCGGGCCAGGTCGTGTATCCGCCCAGACGATGCTGTTCCGGCGGCGGGATGTAACCTTCGGCGCCATTGGCAAGTTCCAGGTTGAAGGTGCTGACCAGGGGGCTCTGTTGTTTCAGTTTCAGCCCCGTGATTCCATAGACTTCGTTGGGCAGTGCAGTGATACCCAGGTCGCCGATCCGCACGGCCTGCAACACCACCTCGGTTTCCGGATGTTCGTGAATCCACTCCGCCTGCTGGGCGTAAACCTCCGTGCGGTTTTTGGGTGGGGCATCGCCGCGATGCTCGTTTATCGGCTTGGCCCAGGCGAGCCGCTCGGCGTCGGGAACTCGTCTTTGTAAATTCATCCGAGATTCGGACATCGCGATGGTCATATCCGATCGATGTTCGATCTGTTTCCAGGCCGTCAAAGCTGTTTCGGCAATCGTTTTCGCATACTCCGTGCGGTCGACGCGTCGCTGCGACTTGCCGTAGTCCATCCAGTGCAGATCGCCGCTGGTGCCTTGCGACATAATCCCCACGAAGTGGCGAGGCGTGTGTTCCGCCGTCGCGGCGATACCCGATTCCAGCAAGCTCGCGACTTCGCCAAAGTAGTCGGCCGAAAAGCCGGAGCCTTGTCCGAAGTAGTGCATCGAATAGTTGGCCAGCAAGCACAGCGGAGCGTCATCGGCGGCAGCCACCACGCTTAGCAACGACAGTTGCGGGTCGATCGGACCGGCGGGATGAACGTAATCGGGGTTCAGATAGCCGGGATGCATCATGGCCCGGACCGTTTGCTGACCAAAGGGATCCGTCCCCTTGCGATCGCTGCGGGTGATCCAGCGACGGCAATTGGTTTGCCCGGCAGCGTCGACGGCCGTCCAACCGATCTTTGCCGGTTGTAATTTTGCATGCGCCGAAACGATGGCTTCCGCCACGCGCGGCACAACGTACTGGACGTAAGCTTCATCGCGGCTGGTGCCCAAGCAATACGCCATGACTGAGGGAGCGGAATGCGTGTGGGTGGCACTGATTAGGATCCGATTGGCGGGCAGGCCTATTTGTTTCGCCACTCTCGACTTGATCGCATCGCAGATGTCGGTGGGAAACATACACGAATCGACAATCGTGATCGCGATCGTTTCATTGCCATCGGACAGTACCAAACATCTCGCGTGCAATGGATCGGCGACCCGCGTCTCGGTGGCTTGCAGAAACCCTCCATTACGGATGGCGGGAAAATTGCGAGGAGAAATATCAACCGACGATGCTCCGGCTCGTAACACAGTGTCAGCAGAGGCCAAGCTGATTGGGCATACCAGCCATATCAACAACGTGGAAAACAGAATTTTCATGAGCGTTGAGGCATTCGAAGATGGTTAAGAATTGGCCGGCGGTAGGACAGTCGCACAGCGGGCGGGGGTTATAGTGTAACCTAAGTCGCAGCGGGTCGGTCGCCCGCCAGCACCGTCTCGGCTGAGTAACCAACAGAAAGAATTTCGGCGGTCGGC
This sequence comes from Novipirellula rosea, assembly GCF_039541335.1. Classification (NCBI taxonomy): domain Bacteria; kingdom Pseudomonadati; phylum Planctomycetota; class Planctomycetia; order Pirellulales; family Pirellulaceae; genus Novipirellula; species Novipirellula rosea. The sequence continues at coordinate 16,325 of NZ_BAABGA010000064.1, forward strand.
TGAACCAATTGATTTGCACTCGAGCAAATTGACGAAAGACGTCGGACATACGCGGTAGCTGCATGCTGGTGAACGAGTCTGCTTTTTAAGCTACCGCATTTCTCATAACGCGTTAGACGGACACAGGCCAGACGGGCCGAGGGAGGAAGGGGCGTGTAATCTGGATGGCCGCGTTCACCGAGCGGCGTGGGCGTCTACAAGCTTGAGCGAATTGATACCAGTGCTATTGATGATAGTCCTTGCCGTTGATGCTACCGACGACCGAAACCATCCAGCCACTGAGTTCTCGTTTCATCCGTTCCAGTCGCGTTTGCTGATCTGGATCGGCAGCGCGATCCGTTGTCTCCATGGGGTCGTTGGCGAGGTTGTAAAGTTCGTACTTTGTGCCGTTGATTCGATGCAACTTCCACGGCCAGTCGTTCCACGCAGCGTGGCCGGTTGCGACGTCTTCGGAGAACTGCGGGAACTCATCGACGTCCTTGCGGATCCGTTCTGGGTCGTGAGGCAAGGGGGCCCCGGCCTGCTGCTTCTCCATGATCGCTTTCTGGATTCGGTCACTCCAAGTCGCCTGGCCCTGTTGGAAGAGGTGCCAAAAGCCCATCGGCTTACTATGCTTGTCGGCTTCGCCCGAGATAATGTTGCTGATGTCGGTTCCATCAAGAGGGTGCGGAGCATCTAAATGAATTCCGGCCATTGCCAATAGCGTTGGATAGATGTCACACGTCCAGGCGGGTACGTCAGTTCGCCCTTTAAGATTGCTCGCCGGCCATTCGATAATCGCCGGAATTCGCAGACCGCCTTCGTAGATGCTGCCCTTTCGGTCGCGACCACCGGAAGTCGCCTCAACCAGGCCTCCATTGTCGCTGCAGTACCAAAGGATCGTGTCGTCAGCGATGTTCATGGTCTTCAATTCACGACGCAACCGCCCAAGTTGTTGGTCCAGCAGCGTAATTTCACGATAGTACCCGGCATGCTTTTCGCCATCGTAAAGCGATGGGCCTTCGGGAACTTCCTGATGAGGATCATGAGGCGACGGGAACCAGACGACTGCAAACATGGGTTGATCGCGGTCCTTATGTTTACCGAGAAACGCCAGCGTATCGTCCATCGCGATCACCGAACCTTTGCCCTTGCGGTGTTCGATCTTGCCGTTGCGACTCAGGTAGGGATCATTGTCAAAGAAGTTCAGGCCGATGACCCATTCGTCGAATCCCATCCCCGTGGGATTGCAGGGCGAGTCGGGTTGACCGGATCCTAAATGGACTTTGCCGAAAATCCCGGTGACGTATCCAGCCGCTTTCAAAGTTTCTGCAATCGTTTGCTCATGAGGACGCATGTAGCGACCGTGGTTGGTCACTTTGGTTCGAATTGGGTTGCGTCCCGTCATGACGCTGGCGCGAGTTGGCGAACACACCGGCGCCGCGGCATAGAAGCGGTCGAACACAAAACCGTCGTTCGCCATCGCGTCCAACTCCGGCGTCTGCACGAACGGATGGCCATTGTAGCCGACATCCCCCCACCCCTGATCGTCCGCCATGACAAGAATGATGTTGGGCTTGCGATTGCTCTCGGCGCGGTCGATCGCTTTCGAATCCGCGGCCAACGGCGGCTCGGCTCCAGACGCGACGGAAAGCATCAGAATTTCCGCCAGTAGCAACGATTTGATTAGGATTTTCATGTGGGTGTCCGAGGTGCGAGTTGGCAGCGTATTACATCATAGATGCTGTGCATCCGCCATGCATCGAACGAGATGAGGCGAGAAGATGCGTTGGGGGCGGGTGAAGGACCGGGTTGAGGGGCAGGGGGGAAGTGGCAGGAAATTCGTATTGGACAATGGTAAGCAGCTAGGCAGGAGTCTTTCAGTAAATTGGCCATTTTGGCACATGCGGGCTGTTGATTTAGTGAGCCGCTCGCGCGTGAGCGTCCGGGTCCCGCGCATGACCCGGTGCCTTACGGCCCACGGCTCACAACTGCGAGTTGCATTTCGAACAAATCAACAACCCGCTAGCCACGATTCCGGCGCTGAAACGAGGCTAGCGTCCAAACGGCTAACGGGATTTCACCCAATGATTCAAGCCTAACTGCTTAGTTGTCATTCGTTATCCCGCCAGGGCAAGCCCGGCGGAAATGCGTGACTTGCACAGCTTATAAATCACACGCCCCAAGTGGTTATAGACATGAGGCGACGGTAAGCGATTCGGGGTATGCTAAGCAAACACCGCCAGCAGCGTCCGCTTCGAAGCCGGAGGGTTGGCAGGCACCGCTGTGAAGCATTTCACGTAGCCGAACTCGCCAGAGTTTGGATTTTCCGCCGAGCCATCCAAAGTATGGCGATCTCGCGTTTTATCCGATATCCGATACATCCATGAATAAACTCAATCGTCGCGATCTACTTCGTTGTCTTAGCACCCTACCGCTTTCATCGGCTACAGCCTTTGCGGATGACGCCGCGCCGAGCGTGGTTGTTGACACGCATCTTCATTGTTTCGCCGGTCAGGACCGACGTTTCCCGTATCATGCGCGGGCGCCGTATCGGCCCGACGCTGCGGCAACTCCCGAGCATCTTTTGAAGTGTATGGACAATGCCGACGTCGATTTTGCCATCGTCGTTCATCCGGAGCCTTATCAAGACGACCACCGGTACTTGGAGCACTGCTTGAACGTTGGCCAGGGAAGATTGAAGGGGACGTGTTTGTTCTTTGCCGATCGCCCTGGTTCGGTCGAAAAGATGGCTCCGTTGGTTCAGCGAAATCCGGGACGGATCGTTGCCGCTCGCGTGCATGCATACGCGTCTGATCGTCTGCCGCCCTTCGGTACAAAAGAGCTGCGTCATCTTTGGAAAACAGCGTCGGACCTAGGGCTTGCGATTCAACTGCATTTCGAGCCTCGATATGCCCCGGGGCTCGAACCGTTGATTCAAGAGTTTACCGACACAACGGTCATAATCGACCATCTGGGGCGACCGATGCAAGGCACGCCTGAAGAGCATGAGGTTGTTGTTCGCTGGTCACGGTTTCCCAATACGGTGATGAAGATTTCCTCGATACCTGATCAGAACAGTTATCCTCATCGCGATGTGCAACCCATCATTCGGCGTTTGACGGACGCATTTGGCGCGGAACGAATGATCTACGGAGGAGGCTTCAATTCGGGAGCGACCGGAGAGTCCTATCGAGACTATCGCTTACGCGTCGCGGATTTACTGTCACATATGTCGGCCGATGATCGCACGAAAATTCTTGGCGGCACCGCGGCAAAACTATTTGGATTCACCGGTTCCTGAACATGCTTCGAACATCCGCCATTGTTGTTGCCATCCTTTTGTATGTTAGCTCCCACTGCCATCTGCTGGCGGCCGCGGAGCCGCTGGGTTTTACGGAACGGGTGCACGATGCAGTCGAACGATCGCTGCCACTTCTGGAAATCGCGTCGGCCGAAACGGCGCAGCGCCGCACATGCTTCACCTGTCACGGGCAAGCGATGCCGGCCGTGGTCTTTGCCGAGGCCCGCAAACATGGCTTTCACATCGACCCTGACAATCTGCTTCGCCAGCTTGATCATACCTACGCGCATTTGAAACGATCGCAGAAACAATATGCCGACGGTCGAGGCACGGGAGGGCAAGTCGATACGGCCGGTTGGGCTTTGTGGGGACTGGAAGCTGGCGAGCGATCCGCAGACGACATTTCCGATACGGTCGTCGAGTACTTGCTGGGTAAGCAACGTGAGAGCGGCGTCTGGTCGTGCTCGAGCAATCGCCCGCCATCGGAGAAAAGCAATTTCGCGACGACGTACTTGGCGCTTCGCGCGATCGAAAACTTTGGTCGTCCGTCGCATCAGTCGAAGATTGACGAGGTCACGCGGAATGCAGCGAAATGGTTTGAAACCGCCGAACCGAAAGACACCGAGGATCGTGTGTTTCAACTGCTATCTCTGCCCTACATCGGTCTTGATGAGCGCTCCGAAAAACTGATTCAGGACTTGATTTCCCAGCAACGACCCGACGGCGGTTGGGCTCAACTAGCGGAGATGGAAAGCGACGCCTACGCGACCGCAACGGTTCTGTATGCGTTGGCCGAGTCGGGGATTGCGGTAACGGCAGACAGTTACAAACACGGTCTGGAGTATTTACTGCGAACGCAATTGGACGACGGGTCGTGGCATGTCGTATCGCGTAGTAAGCCGTTCCAAACCTACTTCGAAACCGGTTATCCGCACGGCAAGGATCAATTCATATCGACGACGGCGGCCTGCTGGGCAACATTGGTGTTGTTGAAGGTCCTGCCAGAGCAGTCGGCTGCGGAGATTGAAACGCTTGCCGGCACAAAGCCGCTTCAGTGGCCTGAATCGGATCTATCAAGCCGCTTGATGAGCGGAGCTCACAAGTTCGTTGACTCGCAGATCGCCGTCGCCAACGAAAAACGCCACGAACTGGAAATTGATGACATTCAGCAAGCATCGCTTCGATCGGAGCTTCTGTCGGTACTTGGGATTGCCGAACAACGTCTGCCACCGCAATTGGAACAATACGGCGATCAGTTGAACCCGGCACTCGTTGCCGAGTCGGATCGTTTTCGCATTTTTCAAGTTCGCTGGCCGGTGTTCGCCAATGTTTTCGGCGAAGGACTTAGGGTGCAGCAAAAGGAGTCCGCCGTCGGCATGTGCGTTGTGGTTCCCGACGCCGATCAGTCACCCGAGCAATTGCTGGGACTCGCGGGCGGACTCGGCCCCAATGAACAGATTGCGAAGCGACTAGCAGCCAACGGTTTCGACCTGATCGTCCCGACAATCATCAGTCGCGAAAAAATGCAGACCGATGACGAACGGATCATGCGAGCGGACATGACGGATCGCGAATGGATCTATCGGCAAGCGTTCCACATGGGCCGGCACGTGATCGGTTACGACCTGCAGCGAGTGTTCGCAGCCGTCGATTGCTTCGCAGATCAAAACGCTGCCAACAAGCCGATCGGAATTGTCGGCTATGGCGAAGGCGGATTGATCGCGTTGCACGCCGCAGCGATTGACGATCGAATCGACAGCACGCTCGTCAGTGGCTACTTCGACAGCAGTGACGCCGCTTGGTCCGAACCGATCTACCGCAATGTGTGGCGGCGCTCGGTGCGGCTTGGCAATGCCGAAGTTGCCTCACTGATCGCGCCTCGCGAATTGCTGATTGAGCACAGTCCGTTTCCGACCGTCATGCAGCACAAGGGCGACATCGTCACTCCGCCAGCGGAACGTGTGCAGACCGAATTCAACAGGATTCGGCAAACCTCGAAGGAACAAGCCCCACAACTAATCCTCGGTGATAACGAGGGTCCGGCGACTCGTTGGTCCGACAAGGCATTCACTGCATTCCTTAAAAGCTTTGACGCTACAGAAATCGCCACAGTAATCGACGGCCTCGATGACCGACGCGCCGATGCCGAATTGCGAATTGCACAGCGGCAGCAGCGATGCACCGATCAGGCCGAGCAGCACGTCCAATCTCTGGTGCGGCAATCCGAGCACATTCGAGACGACTTCTTTCTGTACAACGTGCACCCGGAATGGAAGAACCAACCTTGGAGCACGAACAAAACGCACGACGTCGTCGCGGATGACGCTTTCATTGCAGCCACCCAAAAGTTCCGCGAGCGTTTTGTTAGCGAAGCAATGGGCCGCTTTGACGTGCCGCTTTTGCAACCCGATGCGCGGACGCGAAAGGTTACAGAAACGGACAAGTGGACTGCATACGACGTGGTGCTAGACGTACACGAGTCGTTGTTTGCCTGGGGCACATTGTTGATTCCGAAAGATTTGAAGCCAGGAGAACGACGACCGGTTGTGGTCTGCCAACACGGTCGCAATGGCGTCCCGCGTGATACGATCGACAACGGCAAGACGGCCTACAACGACTATGCCGCCAAATTAGCCGAGCGAGGCTTCATCACATTTTCGCCCCATAACTTGTATCGTGGTGAAGACGAGTATCGTTGGCTCGATCGCAAGGCCAATGCGATCGGCTGCACGCTGTTCAGCTTCATCATCGCCTCACACGATCAAATGCTACGATGGCTGGATTCATTGCCGTTTGTCGATGGTGACCGGATCGCGTTCTACGGCCTAAGCTACGGCGGTGAATCCGCAGTCCGAGTGCCCACGGCGCTGCCGAAGTATTGTCTATCGATCTGTTCGGGCGACTTCAACCAGTGGACTCGCAAAGTTGCATCGACCGACCAACCATTCTCGTTCATGCGGTCCATCGAGTGGGAGATGCCATACTGGAATCTCGGACACACGTTCGACTATGCGGAGATGACTTATCTGATGTACCCAAGACCCTTCATGGTGGAACGCGGTCATCACGACGGCGTCGGCCGCGACCACTGGGTGGCCCATGAATTCGCCAAAGTCCGCTGGCTGTATGCACAATTCGGAAAATCCGATCGCGTCGGCATCGAGTTCTTCCAGGGCGGCCACAGCATCAATGGTCAAGGTACTTTCGATTTTCTTCACAAGCACCTGAACTGGCCACCACCGCCGCAGTAAGGAACGACTAGAAACAACTTTGTCTTGACCGTTCGGGAATCCGGCTGAATGTCGCACGTCCCGTCCGCAGGACCAACATCCAATCCGCTCGACGCAAAGGAAAGCGGTGGTTACATAACTCGATAAACAAGATCACTCGATTCATGACAAACCTCATTGGCCGATGGCTTGCTGTTGCCGTGTTCCTCCCAACGTTGTGTTTGGCAACGCAAGCGGAATCCAGCCCGAATCAACAGGGCTCGTTCGTAACGCTCGAGAATGCCTTCCTGAAACGCAGCATCTCGACGGTGGGCGAGGTCCACACCACCTCGATCACGAACAAGCTCGACGGCAAGATCCTCACGCCGATATCTGGTCACGCATTTGTTATTCATCTCCGTGATGGCAGGCAACTCAGCTCGGCGGACTTCCGAATCACGGATTTCCGCAAAACTCGACACGGCGAAACCGATAGGCTCAGCATCCAGTTGTCCTGCTCGAAGCTGCTGCTGAAGGCTGAGCTGATTTATACGCTCAACGATAGAGACTTTTTCCTGCGAAAACAGCTCACGCTGACTCCCGAAAAACCGCTGAGTATCGAACGCATCGACCTCGAATCGATGCAGTTGGACGAGGCGTATCAGCCTTACACGATTTCTCAAATCACCGCACAGGGACCCGCTCAGTGGCGGCCCGGGCTCGGTCAACCGCTTTATACAAAAACGACCGGCACTTTCTGGGGTGTCGAATTTCCTGCCGCCGAAAACACGGTACGTGATGGTGTGCTCACCTGCTCGTATTCGGCCGCTAGAACGATTCCCACTGGGGCAACCTTCACCACACACACCTCCGTGATGGGCGTCTCGGACTCGCCCGAATTCATTAAAGACGCGTTCTTCGAATACATCGATCGAACTCGCGTGCGTCCGCTGCGGCTGCAGACCCAGTACAACTCCTGGTTCGACTACGGCGGTAACGTAAACGCGGCGAAGTTCGCCAGCAGCGTCGCGCTGGTTCACCGGCAACTACACAAGCAGCGCGGCGTGCCGCCGCTGCGTGCGTACGTGATCGACGACGGTTGGCAGAACACGAGTGCGGATTGGTCGCAGCAGGTTTGGCAGGTGAACGGAAAGTTCGACGCGAATTTCTCTCGCAGCCGGCAAGCCACCGATGCCGCCGACTCATCGCTTGGCCTGTGGCTCAGCCCCGGATGTCTGTTCGGCGGCCAGGCCGCGATTCCCAAAATGCGTGCCGCGGGTTTTCGTTCGCTCGACCCCTGGATGTCGCTAACCGACCCCGGCTACATGGACAAATTGGAAGAACGCATGACCGGCCTAGCACGTGATGGCGTCAGCTATTTCAAACTGGACGGTGTGTTTGGCCACCTCAACACCCGCAACTTCGATGTGCCCGGTTTCAAGGGCTCCGAAGCAGCGCTCAACGCCCCCCAGTACGATCCGCAGAAGATCCAGTATCTCGCGGCCGGAAGCGAACGCCTGATTCAGATGTTCGCCGCGATGCACGATGCGAACCCGGATGTCTACATCGTCATCTCCAACGGAGCGTGGCTGTCGCCGTGGTGGCTGCAGCACATCGATTCCGTCTGGATGATCAATGCCGGAGACGCTGCGGGTGGCTCCACGCGAACACAAGAACTCGTCTATCGCGACGGCGTTTATCATGATCTTGCCGTCACCGAGAACACACAATTTCCGCTGCACTCGCTGTTTAATCACGAGCCCAAGAAGACCAGCAGCAAAGAGACGAAGGAAACCTTTCGTCAGTATCTGTACATGAACATGTCACGCGGTACCGGATTCGTCGAGCTGTACATCAAACCCTCCGTGTTGCAGGACTACGACTGGGATGTGCTTGCCGAAGGCCTGCACTGGGCGCACGCCGTTTTTCCGACTTTCAAAAGGGCACGCATGCATGGCGGGAATCCGAAAGCAGGCGAGCCCTACGGCTACACCGGCTGGCTGCCAACACAGGGTTATATCTCGCTCCACAATCCGTCGGATGAAACGCAAACGTATACACTCACGCTCGACCGCAGCTTTGGGCTTCATCCGGACGCCAAGAACACCACCTACTTGCTTTCGTCACCCGTCGCAAGCTGGCTCGACGGTCTGAACGAGCAATACCGTTACGGCGATTCGCTCCGTTTCACGCTCAAGCCCCGCGAGATCCGTGTTCTCAACTTCGACGTCACAGAGCGTGATTGGAAAACCCTTGTCGCGCTACAGACTCGCACCGCGGACGACTTCACACCTCCTCAACCTATCCCAATCGCAGACCACGCCATCCTCGGTATCTGGAAATACGGCCCGCACACCCGTGAGTTCAAAGCGGATGGCACTTGCACGCTGCGTTCCAGCGGCGTCGAGCAATGGACAAAAAACTTTGTCGCCAACTCGCCGACGCAGGTGACCATCGAAGGCACCTATGGTCATAAAATCCAGAAAGACGGCAGCTTGAACATCGAGGGCAGGTACACTGCGACGAAGGTCAAATAAGCCCACCGCTGCCACCATTTCGGCGACGACAATAGACGCCCTACCGGAATTTCATGTAGCCGAACTCGCCAGAGTTTGGATGTTTCACCAAGCCGTCCAAAGTCTGGCGACTATCCCTACTGGCAGAATGGGTAGAAGGTTGGCTTGAGTTTGAGTGGATGCCTGATCCTGGCGATTCGTGATAAAATGAGACCGAAACAACTGTCTTCCTCAGAGCAGGTGGAGCCTGGAATTGGCTAATGGGTCGTGATTTCAGATGCGATTTCATGATCAGCGCAGCGACGAACACTCAACAAGCGGATTGAGCAAGACAAGAAACGGGGCAGGTACCTTTGTTGTGCGTCAATGCTGTGCGTCAAACGCTTCAAATTCGCCGTCTTTTTGAGAGATCGCATTCCGCCGATTGGCCCGTTTCCGCGTGGGGTAAACCGCACCGGCCTCGTCACGTCGGTCAGAGCAAAAAAAATCGAGGGCAGCCCGATGGCTGCCCTCGATGGTCGTTTACTTGATGCCGGAGACTCAGGACGCTGATCGATTGATGCGTCGAGCCTCCCGATTAATCAATCGGGTTGTCCCTGACCTGCTTTTTCTTTTGCATCCACAGCCGCCTGGATTTCTTCGGCTGATCTTTCTGGCACGATCATTTTTGGCGGGCCGCCCGAATCGCAACCCGCGAGGGCCATCGAGATGCAACTGATCGCCAATAACAAAATTGGTTTCATTTGTTTCATTTGGTTTCTCATCATTTGTAGTTGTTACTGAATGTCTCGCAACGAGGCCTACCTACGTTTTAGCAAGCGGAATGAGCCGCCTCACGAGACAGAACACTGATTTGCAAACACGCGGTTGACTAAAGCGGATCCGAAACGATTTCGCGAGATGCTCGAGTCCCTAATGCGCCCCAAAGTCCATATGGGCTCGCACCGCCGACAAGGTTGTTATTTGAACTGCTGTACCAATAGGGCGTTGCAGCTTCTGCATTACCTGCTTCGATCGAATCGGTGACAAATTTGATGGCACCGTCTCCCATCAACACATGCGTACCACCTTGGTGACGACTACTTGTGGACATGGGACCACCATAGGTCGCCGAGTTGCTCGAAGTCGTACAGGCAGCACTATTGGGTGCGTGCAGAGTGTAGAAACCCGAGAACACAGGCCCCCAATCGGCCCAGCGATACCCACGTTTGTCAGACGACGGCATCAGGGACACGCCGGAAGCCTGCCAAAATTTTGGACGGGCGGGATCAACAAGATCGTCGCATAGACCAGGCTCGAGAAAGGCCTGGCCGGCCGAAGGTGCCTGGGTTGACGAGGCAGAAACGATGCCTAGATCGGTGCGTACATCACGATCGCCTAGGTCGGTTGCAATTTCGCCACCCATGATCGTATTCGACAATCCATCGAGCGTATCACGAAACTTCATCGCTACTCGCGGACGAAACATCCCACGATGACTGCCGCGTGCCCGCTCGCCTGCGGTGGCTTCCGAAACGCCACCGGGATAACCTCGATGATCGCCCCAAGGATGAGGGTCGGTGTAATGGTAGACGTAGATTCCATCACCGAGACAACACGCGTAATTGGTGCGGCCTTGTGCTGGTAGTCCCGTTCCAGGATCACTTGGGCAACGGAATCCTGGAATCTCGCTCGCCCATGGCACGTAACCGTCTTGGGTCCAAGGGTTGGGCCCCATCGGACTCCACGGGCCGGTCATGGCGGTACCGGTCGTATTTTCGAGACTTGGGTTCGAGATTTTTTCCCACAACGCTTGCTGTTCAATGAACGGGGTCAAGCCAACGAGAAAACTGAGACGCCGCGAACTGCGACCACCACCCGAGGTGATATTGCCTCCGCCGTCGCCAAATCCATTGCCGTTTGCACCGCCGCCTTGGACCGGCATTTGATTGAACGTCGAATGATAGTTGTGAATTGCCAAGCCAATCTGCTTGAAATTATTGCTACAACTCATTCGTCTAGCGGCCTCACGAGCCGCCTGTACCGCCGGTAACAGAAGCCCGACGAGCACTCCAATAATTGCGATCACCACTAGTAACTCAACTAGCGTGAATCCCTTCGAAAACTTCGATTTCATTGCCTACCCTTTTTAAACTAAACAGAAAAGAAAACTGAATGTGACACACTCGCGAGACTGCTTGAGTGAAGCCTTCGTGTGTCGTAATGGGGACGCGAAAAACCCAAAGGGGACGCGGCAAGAATCGGAATGTTGCGTAGGTACAACGCATTCCCCACTTACAACATCATCCTAGAATTCATCCACAACGAGTGCTTGGACAAATTAGTTGCTATATGAAGTATTTGCGCACAACAGAAATTTGCCAACACATTCTCAACGTTTTGCAACTGCGATCAGGGCAGGCAAAAGGGGGCGCCCAATCACCCCATCCGCCCCGCACTAACCTGCAATTTCGTCCCGTCGCAAATTTGAACTCACTTCAACGCCGTCTCGAATGGAGCGCAAAAAAAGCCCACCTCATTCGGCCTTGCCGACGGAGATGGGCTCTTGTGACGCAACAAAACCACGCGGACGGTGAGAATCAGATCCCGCTCCCGTCTTAGGCTCGTTTCTCGTCAATCGTAATTCACTCAGCATATTCTGGCGGAGGGGGATCATTCAGTTCGGGATGATCCTTCAACAGCTGCTCAACATCAGAAGCGCTATAGCTTTTTTCTACTTTCTTCTCTGCGCAACCCACAGAGCACACCGCCAATAACAAAACAACAAACGAAACCACGCGAACGTTCATAACAAACTCAGATTCCTGAGGAAACAATAAGACAACTCATCTCAAGTGCAACGAGATTGATTTCGCTGCCCTCAAACACGAGAAAACAAAAGAACCAGCAACCAAGCGTGCCCGAACTCCGGGCACGCTTTCTACAAGATGGCACTTAGCGATTAAATCTCATCGCTAAGCACTTCTCGAGAAGCTCGGGTGCCCAACGCTCCCCATACTCCAAACGGACTCGCCGAACCGGGCATCGACATCGGGTCATCGTTCTGGCTGTCGACAGAGACCATTGCTCGGCCACCCAGATTTCCCGCGTCAATGGAATCCGTCATGAATTTGACAGCTCCATCGCCCATCAAAACGTGAGCACCGCCTTGGTGCCGGCTACTCGGTGGGCACACAGCTTCGGATTGGTGCCAGTTCAGGCTGAAGCACATCTCTCGGTTTGGTGGCAGGACGGTGTAAACCCCCGAGTGGAGATGCAAGCCCCAAGCCCAGCGATAGCCACGCCGATTGTCAACGGCGCTCGAGGTGAAAGGAGCACCTGAATCCCAGAACAAAGGTCGATTCGAATCGACAAAGGTTTCGCATGACAATGCACCGCCCGTCGATTTCAACGGTCCGGTTGGGCCGGAGGTACCGTTGACAGGAGTCGATCGTTTGTCATTGTCACCAATGTCGGTGATCATTTCCCCCATCGCGATTGTGTTCGACAAACCATCCAACACATCACGAAAGGCGGATTTCAACTGACTCTTGAAAAAGCCTCGGTTGCTGGCGTTGGCTTCCTGGAAGATGGTTGTCGATTTCGCCGTCCCATTCGTGTTATAGATCTGGCCAAGATTGGTCACATCGACAGAGTCTCCCATGCATACGCCGTAATTAGTACGGCCCATCGCAGGAAGCCCGACACCTGGATCGCTCGGGCAACGGAACGTTGGAATATCCGATTCGAACGGATCGTAAGGGCCAGCATCGGACGCAACGAGACGGCTGAACGCACGGCCAGGGTATGGCCCCATAGCCGCGTAGACGTTTCCGGCTCCGGGTTCGCCCGCAGGAACCTGGTACGGATTTGAGATTTGCTCCCAAAGCGCTTGCTGTTCGATGAATGGCGTAAAGCCGACCAACGCGGACAATTCAAGACTGTTGCTTCCTGGAGTCTTTTCTCGGCCCGAAATCAACGTGGAAGTCCCACCGCCTTGGGTAGGCAACTGCTGATAGGTCGATTCGTAATTGTGCATCGCCAAGCCGATTTGCTTGAAGTTATTGCTACAACTCATTCGCCTAGCAGCCTCACGAGCCGCTTGCACCGCCGGCAACAAAAGCCCGACGAGCACCCCGATAATCGCGATCACCACCAGCAGCTCGACTAGTGTGAATCCCTTTGAAACCTTCGATCTCATTGCTTACCCTTTTAATCTAACCAGATAAAAAAACGTGATGTGATACACCCGCAAGACTCACTTAGTGAAGCCTTCGAGTGACGCAGTGGGGAGGCGGTAAACCGTAAGGGGAGGCGGCAATAATCGGAACGTTGTTTAGGCACAACGCTTTCCCCACACAAAGAGTTTAGAATTCATCTTCGATGGGTGATTGGATGAATTAGTTGCTCTATGAAGTATTTGCGCACAACCCAAAAAATTGGCCATGGTTCGCGTCCTGCGTGATCGCAATCAAGACATGCGAAAAGCGACACCAAACAGTGCCAACCACCTGCTGCGACCCCATCCTTTAGTGACCATGCTTTCGTGACAAACACCACCACCGCAGGCCATCTATTGCGAAACAATCCACCACTACAGCGAAGTGCAGTCGCTTGCCACTAACACACCACCCAGCGAGCGACAACGTTTAACGCATCCGTGGATCCCGCCACCTGATCGTTATCAACAAAAAACTGACGAGAAAATGCCAATTGTCCGATCCAGAGCGCACCGCCCGATCGACAGTAGCACGCGATCCTATCTTCCGTTAAAACCGCTTCGCCCATGGATTCGGCTACCGCCAGCATCAAACGACGAAGACGCGACATTTCGATGGGATCTTACGAAACCTGCTCGGCCGCGTCCTCTTGCACGCGGAAGTCCGCATTGCAATCGCCATTGCCATTACTAACATCGATTAGACTGTTGTGTCTGCACCATGCCGATTGTGTAAGCCTTTCACCCACCTGTGACGCTAGCGTCGAAAGCAAAAAGATGAAGTTCTCTATCACTACGATTTACGCCAGTATCATTTGGCTCGTGTTATGCCCGTGGATGACCGAGTTATCCGCAGCCGATTCAGATCGCCCTAACGTCGTGTTTGTTTTCTCAGACGATCATGCCGTAAACGCAATCTCCGCTTACGGTGGTCCGTTGGCCGAAGTGGCCCCGACGCCCAACATCGATCGCATCGCAAGAGAAGGAGCGTTATTTCAAAATTCGTTTTGTGCAAACTCGATCTGCGGCCCATCACGTGCATGTATCTTGACGGGGAAACATAGTCACAAAAATGGCTTCATGCGAAACGACGGCAAGGGCTTTGATTCGAGCCAATGGACGTTTGCAAAATCGATCCAAGCTAGCGGTTACCAAACCGCGGTGATTGGCAAGTGGCACTTGCACACGGATCCCGTCGGGTTCGATTACTGGGAGATACTGCCGGGACAGGGGCACTACTACAATCCCGTTTTCCTACAGATGGATGGCTCGCAGAAAAAGTTCGAAGGCTACGTCACGGATCTAACAACCGACAAATCAATTGAATGGTTACAGCAACGAGACAAGGACAAACCGTTCCTGCTAATGTGCCAGCATAAAGCTCCCCATCGAACGTTTGCACCGGCGCTCCGTCATCTGGGATCGCTAGACGAAGTGGAGATCCCTGAGCCTGCGACGCTGTTTGACAACTATGCCAATCGTTCTGCCACGCTGGCGAAGAACGAAATGGAAATCGATCGTCACATGACTTGGGCCTACGACTTGAAACTTCGCGACGATGAACGAGGTGATCTCGAGTTGCCATCCTTTCGAAATTACGGAACGCCTGAATACAACCGAATGACAAGCGAGCAGCGAGCCCAATGGGACGCTCACTTTGCACCGAAAAACGCCGAGTTCGTCCGTGACTATCGCGCCGGCAAAATCAATGACCGCCAGTTGGTGCAGTGGAAGTATCGCCGCTATGCACAAAACTATCTCGAAACAGTCAAAGCCGTCGACGACAGCGTGGGTCGTTTGCTGAAATACCTTGACGACAATGATCTGGCAAAAAACACTATCGTGATCTATTCGTCCGACCAAGGTTTTTACCTGGGCGAGCACGGCTGGTTCGACAAACGTTGGATGTTCGAAGAGTCATTCAAAATGCCTTTCGTGATTCGTTGGCCCGGAATGATCAAACCGGGTTCGCGACCAGAAGCCATGATTCAAAACATCGACTACGCACCGACTTTCATGGAGTGTGCCGGATTGCCAATTCCTGAGGAAGTGCAAGGACACTCGTTGATGCCCGTTTTACGTGACAGTTCTAAGAAGGTGCGAGATTCGCTGTACTATGCGTATTATGAACTCGGCGAACACGCGGTTCCGCAACACTTCGGAGTCCGCACAAAGGACCACAAACTGTTCTATCTTCCCGCGACCGACGAATGGCAGATGTTCGATCTAAACAAAGACCCGAGCGAGTTAGTCAACGTTTATCACAATCCAGAATACTCGGCCGTGAGAACCCAATTGTCACAAGAGTACGAACGTCTTCGTCGCAAATTCGACGCGCCGAACTACTAAGAAGCGATGACGGCTGGCAATGCCGTATAACCCAACGCTGTGAAGCATTTTTTGCTCAGAGGGTTTAACCAATTTTGCGTAGCGGAAGTCGTGCGTGACTTTCGCTCTATGGCGTATACCCCCGAAACTCTTGACGAGCTTCGCTTCCCATTGCTTCATAGCGTGACGTATCGCCGAAAACACGATTACGGGACTGACCCCCTTTTACGCTCGGAGAATAAGAATGCAACCGCTTGCCACCCTCGTTTGTCGCGTGCGATGGATGATTCCGTCGCTGATGCTTTGTCTGCTATGGACATCGTTTTTGCCCCCGTCGATAGCGGAACAGCCCAATGTCTTGTTCATTTCGGTTGATGACCTAAACGATTGGATCGGATGTTTAAAGGGACACCCTCAAGCCCGCACACCAAACATCGATCGACTTGCACAATCGGGAATGCTGTTCAGCAACGCTCATTGCGGATCCCCTGCGTGCAACGGATCTCGATCGGCCATCATGTCGGGTCAACCGGCCTACGTGTCAGGCATGTACGACAACCTGCAAAAAATGCGGAGCGTGATGCCTGACGCGGAATTGATCCCGAAGTATTTTTCGAAGCATGGATATTGGTCGGCCGGTTCTGGCAAAATCCTGCATTACTTCATCGATGCCCAGTCCTGGGATGAATACAATCCGCCCAAAGAGACCGAGGATCCGTTTCCAAGAACACTGTACCCCGAAAAACGTCCGGTCAGCTTGCCACGCGGTGGCCCGTGGCAATACATCGAGACCGATTGGGGAGGACTCGATGCCACCGACGAAGAGTTTGGAGGTGACTGGTTGGTCTCGAAATGGATTGGGGAACAACTAAGCCGCGAACATGACCAGCCCTTTTTCCTGGCCTGCGGGATCTATCGTCCTCATGAGCCCTGGTTCGTCCCTCGAAAATACTTTGACCAATTTCCGCTCGACGAGATTCAGCTTCCCCCCGGGTATGCTGCTGATGACATCGACGACCTGCCGCCCGCAGGGAAAAAGCTTGCCCGCAATCGCTATTTCGCTCACATCCAAAACGAAGGCCAATGGAAGAAGGCGATCCAAGGCTACCTTGCGTCCATCGCGTTCGCCGATGCGATGGTCGGCCGTGTGATCACGGCGTTAGAAGAGGGGCCCAATAACGACAACACGATCGTGATGCTGTGGAGCGACCATGGTTGGCATCTAGGCGAAAAAGAACACTGGCAAAAATACACCGGCTGGCGAGTTTGCACCCGCGTGCCGCTGATTGTTCGAGTGCCCCCAGGCACAAGTGGATTGGAACAGGGCACACAACCTGGCAGCGTGTGCCAGGCTCCGGTGAGTTTGGTAAGTCTGTATACAACCTTGATCGAACTAGCGGGCCTGCCTGCCAAAGCATCACTGCATGAACCCAGCTTGGTTCCGCTACTGAAAGACCCGAAAACCGCTTGGCCTCATATGGCGGTGACGCAGCTGATGACACCCGAGAACTTCAGTGTCAGCGGTTCACGCTATCGCTACATCCACTACGCCAACGGGGATGAGGAGCTGTACGACATCGAAACGGATCCGTACGAGTGGAACAATTTGGCCGGAGATCCAAAATTCGCCGAACCGCTTACACGACTGAAACAGCATGGTCCCAAAGATCCCGCAAAATTTGTCCCTCCAGCTGCCTCGTCGTTAACAAAATTAAAATGGCATCCGGCTGGATCGACGACGGTCCCGGCATCCAATCCGGATGGCAATCGCTTCAATGTGACCTTCTCGAATCAAAGCGGTCAGCCAGTCAAAGTTTTCGAGAGTGTTCGCGATGGGTCCCCTCAGCCCTTCGGAGTTTTGGAAAGCGGCTGGTCGAAACCGCAACTGACTCGCCCCGGCACTGTCTGGTTGATCACCGACACCAACGACCGACCGCTTGGTCATTTCGTTGTCGGCGATCGCACCGCCCAAGCGATCATCCCGAAACCTTAGGCGAGACCATCAGCATTCAACTCGCTGTGTGCGCGGATTCCTTGTTTCCTGAGGATTTCAAACAAGAATATGCAAAGCAGAGAGTTTAGGCTGTGGGGTGGCCTTTCAGGCAGTTGGGCAGGAATCATTGGGTGAAATCCCGTTAGCCGTTTGGGCCAACGCTGCGAAGCATTTCGTAGCGGAACTCGTCAAGAGTTTCGGGGGGCATACACCATGGAACGAAAGTCTTGACGACTTCCGCTACGCTAGATTGGCACAAATTAAGTACTCCTGAGATTGCGGCTAGACGAAAATCATATGTTTATTTGCCAATTGCATTTGCCAGCGGCAAGTCCGTGTCCATTTAGCCGAACCAACATCAGAGGTCGCGTCGTCGTGAAAAACGCTTGCTTTATCACGTTCATGATTCTTGCCTTGGTTCAGAGCGTCTTGCCCGTCCAGGGGCAGACGTTAAGCGAGCGTCTTGTCCAAGAAGACCCAATCAAGCTCGTTCAGCAGGCTCGTCAAAACGGTGACATCGTTCGCGGTGCGATCCTGTTTCACCAAGGCAACATCAACTGTGCGAAATGCCATCGGCCGATCAGCGAGAATGATCGCATTGCTCCCGACCTGAGTCGCTTGGGACAAGAGGTTACCGACGAGTCGATTGTCGAATCGATCCTGCAGCCTTCGAAGACGATTCGGCAAGGCTTCGAAACCGTTTCGGTCTTAACCGCCGATGGGCGTATTATCAATGGAAGCGTCGTTAGCCAAGACGATCAGAAAGTTGTTTTGCGAAGCAGTCAAAACATCGAACAGCTGATTACGATCGAGCAAGACGACATTGACGCGATCAAACCTAGCACCAAGTCGAACATGCCTGACGGATTGGCGAACGAACTAAAGGATCGCCAACAGTTCCTTGACCTACTTCGATACACCCTTGATCTGAAACAACGCGGTCCCACGGACGGTGCTTCGAACGAAGAAACAATGGTTCGTCGCGAACTAAGCGACGAGACCCAAGGGATCGTGCTGATCAAGAAGTTGAATTGCGTCGCCTGTCACGATTGGAAAACTGCCGAGACGCTACCGCCGCTGCAACACGCACCTGATTTGAAATGGTCCGCCAAATGGCTGAACCCGAATCAGCTCGCAGAATTCATCGCCGATCCCCAGCAGATCAAGCCTGGGACAAGCATGCCTCACATGCTCGGACACCTGGACGCCCCGCTGCGAAAAGATTCGGCAACAGCCATTGTTCACTTCCTAACATCCATCGCAGGCAACCGGATCGCGGGCAACCGGATCGCGGGCAACCGGATCGCAGGACAGGCGGATTCGGAGCAACACGCGGACCTGGGGCATGATGGCGAGGGAGCTCTCCGGGGCGAGACGCTGTTTCATTCAGTGGGCTGCGTTGCTTGTCACTCGCCACGCGATGCGATGGCGATCGAGCAACCGCTGGATGACTCGATTCCACTTGGCGATCTCACCGACAAGTACGACATCAATGCACTCACGGCGTTTCTAAAAAATCCGCATGCGGCTCGGCCCTCGGGCCGGATGCCGAACATGCAACTGACTCACCCCGAAGCTCTGGATCTGTCGCGTTACCTGCTGCAGCCGAGTGAGCATGGCGAAAACACGTCAACCTCGTCATGGGAAATTGACAGCAAGCTTGCGAGAAAAGGCAAACAACTTTTCGTAGAATTTCGCTGCGTCAATTGCCACACCGGCATCGTCGACACCGCTTCTTCCTTGACCAGTCTAGGTGCTCTCGCAGACCTCGACCCGGCGCGAGGATGTTTGTCTGGCGACCCAGGCGAATGGCCGGAATACCGTCTTGATGAACTCGACCAGCAACGCATTCAAGCGGCGCTACGAAGTTTGCCAACGGAGCTAACAGCGAAACAGGAAATCGACATCACGCTTGCGACGTTTAATTGTGTCGCGTGTCATCGCCGGGACGATGTCGGTGGCGTCACTGCGGCTCGCAGCCATCATTTTCAAACCACGAATCTGAATCTGGGTGAACAAGGAAGAATCCCGCCAACGCTTACCGGCGTCGGTGCCAAACTGAATGAAAAATGGATGCGTGACGTCCTGGTCAATCATCGCTCGATCCGGCCGTACATGAAGACTCGGATGCCTCAGTATGGCAAGCCGAACGTGAGCCGGCTGATCGAGCTGTTCCAATCCAACGACCGACTCTCTGATACGGAATTTGCGACTGTCGATGACCTCAAAGAGATGCAAGAGCTGGGGCTGAAGATCGCTGGAAACCAGGGACTCAATTGTGTCGCCTGCCACACATTCAGGTACGAACAATCCGACACGATGCCCGCCGTCGATTTGACTGAAATGGCAGAGCGACTGAAGAAGGATTGGTTTTACCAGTACATGCTGGATCCCCCACGATTTAGCCCCAACACCGTGATGCCATCCTTTTGGCCTAATGGGAAAGCCATCCGGCCCGACATCGTGGGCGACGCAAAATACCAAGTGGAAGCATTGTGGCAATACCTGCTCGATGGCCGGCAAGCCCGTACGCCCCGAGGCCTAATCGTCGAACCGATTGAGTTGCTTGCCAGCGATGAAGCCGTCATGCTTCGCCGCAGCTATCCGGAAATCGGGAAACGTGGCATCGGTGTCGGTTATCCGAACCAGGTCAATTTGGTGTTCGACTCGGAACAGATGCGGTTGGCAATGATCTGGAAAGGGAAATTTGCGGATCCAGGCGGGGTCTGGCGAGGCCAGGGACATGGCACGGTGCGGCCGCTCGGTGACCATTTGGTCCGCTTTGCTCGGGGGCCTGAGATCGACGACCCGGTATCCCCTTGGATCGTGGACGACGGTCGGCCTCCGCACCACCGATTCAAAGGTTACTCGCTCGATGAAAAAATGCGTCCGCAATTCAACTACGAATTCGACAATGTGACTGTCCGTGATTACTACGTCGACGCCATCGACTCTTCGAAAAACGCTCCCTTTATTCGCCGCACACTGACACTGAAATCGAGCTCCGGTGAAAGTAGCATCTCGTTTCGTGCTGCGGCGGGAAAGACGATTAAGCAAACCGATGACGGCAATTTCCTTGTCGACGATCGACTACAGATACGCGTTGACGAAAAACACGTTGGCACGATTGTGAATCAACCCAACGCCCAACACCTTCGCATCCCACTGAAAGTGAACGAGGGCGTGACGCAATTGACCCTGGAATACAGGTGGTAAGGAATTGAAATGAGAATCCTGATTGTTTTCATAGTAATGCTGATTTCAGTGGGGACGCTGCGCGCCGAGCCTCTGGGTGAGTATTGGGGGACCGCAGAACAGGAAGCGAAATACTATCGCATCGTTGACATTCCATTCCCCGACGAGATGGCACTCGAGGCCAGCAGTTTCGAAGTGCTGCCGGACAATCGATTGGCAATCGGCACTCGTCGTGGCGACATCTATTTGGTCACTGGCGCAATGGATCAATACCCGAGTACCAAGTTCCAACGGTACGCAGCGGGGTTGGATGAAATCATGGGACTGTCTTACCAAGACGGCTCCTTTTTCGTCACGCAACAAACCGAGGTAACTCGGATCACAGACACCGACGACGATGGCCGTGCCGATCAATTCGATACACTCAGCGATATTTGGGGCTTTCGCAATTACCACGAATTTGCCTTCGGTTCCAAACTCGACCCCGACGGCAACATTTGGGTCGCACTGTGTTTGTCAGAGTCCTACCAATCGAAGGTGCCGTTTCGTGGATGGTGCGTGAAGGTAACGCCCGACGGCCAGACCATTCCCATTTGCAGCGGCATTCGAAGCCCTTGTGGTATCGGACCGAACGAACATGGCGTCATGTTTTATGCCGAAAGCC
The DNA here is from genome assembly GCF_039541335.1 of Novipirellula rosea. Classification (NCBI taxonomy): domain Bacteria; kingdom Pseudomonadati; phylum Planctomycetota; class Planctomycetia; order Pirellulales; family Pirellulaceae; genus Novipirellula; species Novipirellula rosea. Next base: position 37,711 of record NZ_BAABGA010000064.1, read on the forward strand.
AGGGACCTTGGAACGGTTCGTGCTCGTTAAAGGTGCTGCAGCCAGGCGGATTCATGGGGCATCCTGCAAGTTTCAACTGGTATCCGTTGGCGAAAGAACTTGGACCAGCCCCCATCGTTCCCAACACGCCATCACGTTTGCTCACCGAAAGCAAACGGGTGAAAGAGCTTGTTCCCTACGCGGTGGTATTTCCGTACCGAAAAATGGGGCGCTCGATTTCAGGTTTTATGGTTGATGACACCGGAGGCAAATTCGGACCGTTTGAGAACCAAATCTTCATCGGCGACTTTAGTCTCAGTGTGATGATGCGTGCGACCACCGAAAAGGTGAACGGGGTATGGCAAGGCGCCTGCTACCCGTTCCGAGAAGGCCTGGCAACAGGCCTGCTCGCGTGCCAGTTCACTCCGCGTGGCGACTTGATTGTGGGAGGCACCAATCGTGGCTGGCCAGTCCGCGGACCGCGACCTTATGCCTTGCAGCGACTTGATTGGACCGGCCTTGTGCCGTTTGAAGTAAAGGAAATCAACGCTCGCCCAAATGGCTTCCTGGTCACATTTACCAAACCAGTGGATCGCGAAATCGCGTCTCAGCCCGAATCCTACTCGCTCTCGACCTACACGCATCTTTATCGACAAGCTTACGGTAGTCCGGAAGTCGACCATACCACGCCTCAAGTTACCGGCGCCAAGGTTTCCGCCGACGGATTGCAGGTGCATCTGCAAATCGATGGACTGGTCCAAGGGCACGTTCACGATTTTGATTTTCACAAAGTGCGGTCAAGCGAGGACGCTCCTCTGGTGCACTCCAATGCCTACTACACGCTGAACGAAATTCCGCGGTCTCCGATCGCTGATTGATTTGCTGCGGCCGAATAACTTGAATTGAAAGAGCCGATGCTTGCCTTTCGCCAAATCCATTTTTTAAAAGAGCGGTCCTGATGCTGTTAAAGACACGGTATTCATGCTGGGTTGTCATCCAAACGATTCTCTGCGTGTTTGCAGCAGTCAATGTGAATGGTGTCTTCGCGGCAGACACCGTGACCGATGCCGTCGACTGGCCTGCCATGCTCGCCCACTACGATCTCCGCTGGAACCGGCTGCCACAGACTTGGAAAGAGGCACCGTTTCTTGGCAACGGCGAACAGGGCACGATGATGTACCAGATCGACGCCAAGACGCTTCGCTGGGACGTGGGAAACTCCGCAGCTCACGATCATCGTCCCTTCGAACAGGACGATTTCACCGAAAAGAATGCGCCGGTGCTCAATCGCGGCCGGCACTTTATCGGTCATCTACGGGTGATCTTCCCCGAAGCGTTGGTCGCAAGTGATTCTAGGTTAAAGCTATGGGATGCGGAGGCAGTCGGGACAATCCATTCGGCTAACGGCGTGGCCCGCTGGACAACGATGGTCCATGCCACCGAGCCCGTGATGCGACTGGAGCTTAGCACCGAAGGCGGACTCGACGGGGCAAGATTCTCCTACGTGCCCGAACAAGCCACCAACCCTCGCGCGATTCGTGCCAAAACACCCCGCGAACCCGCAAACCCTCCACCGGTGATCAACAAGTTTGCCGATGGCGTGCAAGTGGCAGTACACAACCTGCAAGCTGGCGGCCAGACGGCGGTGGCTTGGTTGACGGTGAAATCGGGTCATCAACAAACTCTCTGGTTAAGTGTCAAGCACAGCTATCCAGAATCGGACGCCTCGGCGCAAGCGGTGTCGTCGGTGCGAACTGCTGCCGCAGCTAACTCTACCGAGTGGACCACGCGACATCGCGATTGGTGGCACCGTTATTATCGTCAAAGCTTTGTGGCGACCGGCGATCGTTTTTGGGATGCATTCTATTGGATCCAGCAATACAAATTGGCCAGTGCGACCCGAGATAAAGGTTGGATCATCGACAACCAAGGTCCCTGGCTACAACCCACTGCCTGGAACGCGATATGGTGGAATTTGAACGCTCAACTGTCGCACAGCGGATTCGCGACAGCAAATCGACGCGAGATGGGCTCGGCGCTGAGTCACCGTTTGTACCTGTGCCGAGACAACCTGACAAAAAATGTCGCTGCGGCCTACCAGTCCGACTCTTACGCACTGGGGCGTAATACTTCCGGCTGGGATTTGCTCGGTCACGCTGGGCAACCGGGTACCGGACGTCCTCCGATGGACGCAAGCATCGGAAGGGAATGTGGAAATTTGCTATGGGCGTTACACAACGTCGATTTAGAGTATCGATATTGGCAAGACACCTCGCTACGCGATCGGGTGCTTTATCCGCTGTTAGTACGTGCAATAAACTATTACCGTCATTTCTTGACCGAAGAAGCGGACGGCTATTTGCATTTGCCGGAAACCTACAGTCCCGAATACCGACGGGCCGCCGATTGCACGTATGACTTGGACCTGCTTCGCTGGGGGAACGCTCGACTTCTTTCACTTGCCGTGGAGATGGGAAAAACGGAAACGGGCGAACCTTTGATCGCCACATGGCGAGAAATCCAAGCGAAACTTGTACCGACTCATGTCAACGAAACTGGGCGAATGATCGGGCGTGACGTTGCTTTAACAGGTCGTCATCGGCACTTTTCCCATTTGCTCGCCATTTATCCACTATGCACGCTAACGCCCGAAACCGCAGCGGACCGCGAACTGATTGAAACGAGTCTGAACCATTGGCATAGTTTTGGTGGTGCGATGGCAGGTTACTCGCTGACCGGCGGCGCCTGCTTGTCAGCGATTCTCGGTGACGGAGATCGAGCACTGGATTTTCTCAATGGGCTGAAATCGTTTCTACACACAAACACGTTTTACTCCGAAGCGGGCGGTTTGCCTGTGATTGAGACTCCACTGCACGGTGCCACCACGATCCAGGAGATGGTACTGCAAAGCTGGGGAGGGCGTCTGCGTGTATTCCCCGCTGTCCCACAAAAGTGGAGCGACGTTCAATTCCACAAACTCCGGTGCGAGGGAGCCTATCTTGTCAGTGCTCGTCGCGAACAGGGCACAACCAAGTGGACACACGTGTCGGCGGAAGTCGGAGGCAGCGTCGAAGTGCAACCGCAATTGGTAGATGCGCAATGGACTGGGTCCGAAGGCGTGCAGGTCAAGGTTCTCGAACCGGGCGTCTATCAAGTGGACTTGCCCAAAGCGGGATACGTGTTGTTTTGGCCCCAAGGCCAGCAGCAACCCGAAGCTATTGTTACTTCGGTCCCCCGACATGGAATGGAACATCGCTTTGGTTTAGTCGACACCAACGGCACGCGTGACTCGAAAGAAGAGTAAAACGCCGCAGTTGGTGCCGCAGTTGGTGCCTGCCGCAATTGGTGCCAGCCACCATCTATATTAACCAATTGGTGCCAGGCACCCTATCTGCTACTATCTGCTATCTGGAGTGATGTTGGGGACTGGTGTTGCAACTTGGCGCACTTGCTTTTGCGAGAATCCGAACTCGTTGCGATTCATGCTCGCCAAAGAGTTGCCAACGATCGGTACAAAAGACGTAGCGGGTGCAGACATCTCGTTGAGAGGCTGGATTTTTGCTGACAATGCACTAAATCTTCGCAGCACTCGGATTCTGCGAAATGCGATACCCTACACGAAGCAAGCGGATGCACTGGATTGGCCGCGGTGCCAATGGTGCCCCGTACGCTCCGCATCGGCTTGCATCGACTCGGAGCGTCCCACACAAGTCGAATGACCAAAATACTCTTTCCAGTGCCACACCAAGTCCTGCCACATCGATGCATCAATACCGAGCGCCGCAAGTGTTTTGGCCATGCCCGCGGGAACTGTCGCTGCATCATCACCGTGTTTGGCGGTCCAGCGGAGGAGTCGAAGATAGTCGTTAAGTGACAAACTCAGAAAACCACGGTCGCTGCTGCGAAAACCATCGTTGTGCGTTTGAGGTTCGCTGGAGAGTGTACAGGGGTCGAGCGGCAGCGGAGCGAGCCAACCGTCGCGGCGCACCTTGCGTCCGGTCGGATTCTTACGCCTCGCACGCCGCTCTTGACGGAGCTTCTTGACGGGCGTGTTGCGTATCTTCTCGACCGCCTCGTCGGTCGGAATCGGCTTCAAGTCGAATGCCGCTGAATCGATCTGTTTGCCTTTCTCTGCTTCAATGCGATCAAAGGCGGAGGTATGAGGCGAGTGGTCGGGGGAATCCGCCATCGCAGCTCGCACCGGATTTAGGTCGACGTACATGCTGCAAGCCAACAGCCCTGTCTCATCGACGATTCGCTGTGCTTTGAAACGGCCTTCCCAAAAATGCCCCGTGCACTCGTCGACCTTATTGGCTCGGCGGGCGATCGGCTCTGAAAGCGCCCGCATGAACCACGAAATGTCCGACAGTCGCTGCCGAATCGTGCCCAATCGCTGCTTGTCACGGACGAGCGTTTGGATGTCATTTTCCGTCGGCTCGGCGAGATGCTCTTCGAGCCGACGGCCTGGGTAGACTTTCAACCAGCGGATTGCGACGTCGCGATCGGACCATTCCGCTAAGACATCCGGCCGATTGCGAACGATCAAGTGCATATGGTTGCCCATGATCGCATATGCAAGCATATCAACGGCAAAGGCAGATGCTAGCAATTCCATGCGTCGCCGAATCCACTCGCGGCGGCAAGAATAGTCCTTGCCCGTGGCCCCATCGATTCCTGCCAGGAAGGCACGGCGGACGCACCGCTGTGTCACGTTGACGATACAGACTTGGTCAGGGCTGAATTGCTCAGCTCGTGGTGGTCGCGGCATCAGACACCTCCGCGTGTTCGAGGGACGCTTCGACTACTGGTATTAGAGCCGAAATCCACCGCAAGTCAAATTTGGGTGCCTGGCACCAACTAGGTCAAATTTGGGTGCCTGGCACCAACTAGGGAGCAAAGAGGGTGGCTGGCACCAAATTTTACTTTTACAAGCGGCAATATCTCCGCGACACACCTCAAAATCATTTTGACAACAAATGTGCCGGGCACGCTGCCACGCTTCACTGGCTCACCCAAATCCCCTCAGCCCACCCAGCCCCCCCTAAACAGATCGCCGCAACCGCCTGCCGTTAGTAGATACACGTCGTCCGGTGCCCCCGAATCCCTGCTGCTTCAGCGTGAGACCGCTTCGCTTGATGCAAACCGTTGCGACAAAAGAAGTTGCGACGCCCGCTGTTGCGTTGACATCGCCGCGACAGCCCGAGCCTCGCCTTATGTCGACTCTTAGCCTTTTACCACCGCAGATTCAAATAGGTGTACATTACTGATGACACCGCCCTCTTTCCGCTAAAACAGGAAGGTAATAGCGGAATAGCAGGAGCTGATTTCAGGTTACATTTGCATTAAGCAGCCCCACAGATGCTTGGAGTTGAAGTTGTCCAATCGCTTGGCCCATCTTATGCTAAGGCCACACACCTTAGGGCCAGAAACGACGCGGCATTTCCCACCCATCGCCGCTGCCCCCCTTCCCCCCCTTTGCCCTCCCCAAATCGTCATCAGATTGCCCCATCTCGCAACACTCCCCTCCCACGCAGTAACCACGTGACTACTTGTTCAATACAATCTTGTCCTACGACTGCAACGCTCCTGTGCCTCGGCATCCTGCCATGCAAAGGGACTCCAGCAATGCGGCCTGCTTTGTACGATCCCCGCGCCCCTCGTTTGCTTACCACCGAAAACCTACAACGCTCTCGACCTGAATCAGATATCGCCTAGGCGATGTCCGATAGGGAACACCCGAGGACCCGCCATCATCAAATCAAACCGGTCGGATGGGGCAAGAGGATTGTTTTATGCATAGAGAAACGAAGCTTCGACCGACTCCCAACCGCATCGATTCACTGCTGTCTTACTTGCTAGTCGGCAGCATTGTGTTGATCGGTTGCGGGATGTTCTATCTACGCGAAACGAAACATCTTGAACAAGCGTTGCTTAATGAAGAACGCAGCCGCATCGATACATTTGCTCAGCATATTCAATCAAGTTTGCATCCCGTGGCCGACAACCTCCGGCTACTGGTCAATGACGGCAGTTTGATTTCTTACGTAACCACCGGTCGCCCTGCGGCGCTCGAGCGAGCGATTCAGCAAGCCGTCGTCTTCAGCCGGCTTAAACCCGAATACGACCAGATACGCTATTTGAATTCACAAGGGTTCGAGGTAATGCGTGTCAATCAGCCAGGCCAGGTCGTTGCCCCAGAGAGGCTGCAAGACAAATCCGACCGTCGATATTTCCGAAAAGCAAGCGAGCTCGCCAAGGGAGAACTCTACCTTTCCGCATTCGACCTGAACGTCGAACATGGCGAGATTGAACAACCGTTTCGCGAAGTGTTGCGGTTTGCGATGCCAGTATTTGACGAGACAGGACAGCGGCGCGGGGTCTATGTGATTAACTATCTCGGCGCCAATACACTCGCACACCTCGAAGAAATGCGTCCCAAGACGCAACACCGCTTGCGGATCATTAATGACGACGGCTATTGGCTGAAAGCCGCCAAGCCGGAATTAGAATGGGGATTCCTGTTCCCTGAGCGACAAACAAATCCACTAAGCCAAACGGACGCCGAGCTGTGGAGAAAAATCCAGACCCATCCGCGAGGCCAATCGCGAACGTCATCAGGGTCGTTGACTTGGCGCAAAGTGGGATTGAAGGAGAGTGTCGCCGACGATTCGAACACCAACTCCGTCATCGCAGAGGAAAAGTTTATCGTCGTCGCGTCCGAGATTTCTGACGCGGAATACGCCGAAATCTTCCTTCACATACGCATCGTGTTTGCGATCGCAACGGCAACTCTACTTGCGATCTCGCTTTTTTCAATTCGCGCCATTCGCTCGAAGCAACTCGCCAGCGAATCACTACGACGCAGCCAAAAGAATCTCAAAGAATCACAGCATACGATTGATCACGCGGTTCAGGCACGAGATGCAGCCGAACTTGCAAATCAAGCCAAGAGCGATTTCTTGGCCTCGATGAGCCATGAGTTGCGTACTCCGCTGAACGGCATCTTGGGGATGAACGAATTGTTGATGCAGACCGAATTAACCAAGCAACAACGTAAATTCGTCGATGCGGCACACACCTGTGGTCAATCGTTATTGCAACAAATCAATGACATCCTTGATCTGTCCAAAATTGAAGCGGGAAAGATCGAACTCGAGATCCAAGAGCATGATATTGAATCGCTCGCCTATTCAATCACCAGTATGTTTTCGCTCAGCGCTCAACAGAAAGGGGTCCCCTTGCTGTGCCACATCGATCCACGTATCTGCGTGAAAGCTCGCTGTGACGGAAATCGCCTGCAGCAAATCCTTGTAAACCTTGTCGGCAACGCGGTGAAGTTTACAAAATCTGGACGCATAATTTTGCGGGCTGAATGTATCGAGCAAAAACAGCAACAGATGCGAGTCCGTTTCTCTGTCGAAGACACCGGTATCGGCATCCTCGCCGACCGACGTGATCGCTTATTCAAACCGTTTTCACAGGTGGACCCCTCCGCTTCACGCGAATTTGACGGTACCGGATTGGGGCTTTCGATCTGCAAACAACTGGCGGAATTTATGGGTGGTGAGGTCGGCGTGGAAAGCCAGGCGGGCGTCGGGTCAACATTCTGGGTGGAACTCGATCTGGAACTGACCACCGAGGAACCGTCTGTTGAAACGCGACGCAAAGCCCTGGCGGGAATCTGCGTGGTTTCGGTGGATACGAATGAAAGCGAACGCAAACAAATCTACGACAGTCTGCGAGCATGGGGCTGCCCCTTCAAACTAGTCGATACACTTGCCGAAGCACTACGAGCGATCACCGACGCAGAAACCAAAGGCACCCCCTTCTCACAAGTACTACTGGATTGCCGCGGTATCGAGGGCAACCCTTATGCGACCATCAAAGAATTTGCGAAGAAGTGCCCACTGCCCCTGATTGGCATGGGAGCGAACTTTGATGACACAACGCTTGAAAAACTGAAACAATCCGGGGTGCAAAATGTGCTACTCGATCCGGTGCGACCGAGTGCGTTGTTTGACGCATTGGCAGCGGGCATCCACAAACCGGCCGCGAAGCAAGCTCCGGACTGCGACTCAAAAGAGACACCGCAGAGGGAAACGTCACAGTTTATGGGGCATGTCTTGGTCGCCGAAGACAACTGCATTAATCAGCTGTATGTCTGTGAACTGCTTAAACACATCGGCTGCAGTTACGACGTCGCACAAAATGGCGACGAAGCAGTCTCATTGACCAGCGAACATCACTACGACGTCGTTTTGATGGATTGCCAGATGCCTGAGATGGACGGCTTTACTGCGAGCCGTGAAATCCGACGTCGCGAACGCAACTCGGAACCATCCCACCGTTTGCCGATCATTGCGTTAACCGCCAACGCCCTGACGGGAGATCGAGAGCGGTGTTTACAAGCAGGGATGGATGAATACCTTAGCAAGCCGATCGAGTTCGAGACGCTACGACAAATGCTTGCCAAATTTCTACACAAGGCAGCCGCCGCCAATCCTTAAGGATATCCATACTCGGGATTCTTCGGATCGAAATCCAATTCAGTCAAATCCACGTTGGTTTGAATATCATGATAGGTGTAAGACTCTTGCAGCGGAGCGACCTCATCCGCTGACGAAGGCCAACCAAAACTGCGATAGCGAAGAATCAATTGACGCGTCGGATCGATCACGATTTCCGCCAGCGAAAAATCACCTTCTTTTCCCGACGGCTTCGCTCGCTTGACTTGGATTAAGTCGGCCGAAACGTTATCGAGCAGAAAGTCACGCGTGATTGTGACCTGGATATCTGGGTTCCCGAGATCCTGCTGTCCGCGTTCGATCAGCTTTTCGACAAGACGTACGATTCCAATTTCTGAAATCGGATAGCGTTGGCCTCGCATCGCCAAAAAACCATTGGGATCCAGCGGAGGAATGGGAGCTAGGCCCAACAACCCCGTCTCGTGAACCAACAATTTTCCATCATGCAAATCCTCGGCCCAGATGACTTCGCGTCCTTTGACCGATTCCGGGGCAAGGAAGTGCAAATAGACACGCTTGCCTGCCGTCTCATTGCCATCGCGAAATCGTGTCTGTACTTTCAACTGCATTTCGGTTTGCTCGCCAAGCACGCCGCTACTATCGACTTCCTGCTTGACGAACCGCGCGGTGTAGCTGTGCAGAGAACGCGCCATCGCGGCACGCGCTTGAGTCGCGATCTGAATCACTTCCTCAAGCGACGACTCTCGCGTCTTCGGCTGCAGTGCCGCGTCATCACTATCATGCGATGTCGAATCCGAGAGATCGGTAGGCAACACCCGCTCGGAACTTCCACGCCCCGAACTGGTAACTGCATTAAATAACAACACCACTGCGACCACCCCAAAGGCAGCGCCGCCAAGCAGCACATGTTTATTTAGCAATTTCATACTACGAAACTCGATTGAATACAAAAAGCGTCGATTGTCGATAAATCCAAATCCCTCGGGGCCAGTGCCCCGTGCCCACTATGTCAAGAGCAACGGAGTGTTCTTTTTTGTAGCGGAGCGGCAAGGGTGTCAGCCCTCCCATGTCCACTACCGACAATAAAAAAGTCGGCCTCCAAAGAGGCCGACCTACAAACGTCTACGAATCGCGTTGGCGAATTAGAAGTTGCCGTTGTTCTGCATTTTCTGCTGCTGAACTTGACGCACTGCGGCACCTACTGCCTGCAACACACCTTCGCTGACCAGCATTCGCGATTCCTGTCCATTGACGATCGATTTTTGCACGACCATGACGTCCCCACCATCGCTTGCTCGCGACAGCGTATCGATCATCGCGGCGATCACCTCGTTCGTTTCGATCGATTGGGCGTATTGCAGAATCGGCAGCAATTGGACACGGAATTGACCCACCGGACGCACACCACCTTGGTCACTGGCCCCTGAATCGATCAAGTTTTTCATTAACGATTCGCTGTCTTTGCCCACAGCAACAAACACCGACTTGGCCCCCGTTCCCACATGGACTCGCAATTTGGGACCGAACATTTTCTGCAGTTCGTCTTCCCCCTGCGGCACATCGGCTTCGATCAAATGCATCGTGACCCCCTTGTAGGTGCTTACGTCAAACGAAAACTTCGGAGCCTTAGGCTCGTTTTGAATCTTGGCTGCCAAGTCTTTGACAATTTGAGCCGCCTCATTGCCATCGGCAACAAAACCGCCAAACACGAATTGGAAATCATTTTGGTTGGCCAACAACAGAGCGCCCACGTCTGCTTTGCCTTCTTTCACCGAACGGCTGGCGAGATCAATGATCCGTTGGACCAGAGCTTCGACATCGTCACGCTGAGCATCGGACAAGTCGTCAGATTGATCCAACGCGGCACGAATGGCTCCGGTTGCATTTTCGAGACTTGCACTGACCTGTTCGACCGCCTGAGGACCGATCGACATCGCCGTGTGATAGTAGGCAGCCGCATCGTCACGGATGACCGAAGCAAACTGCGATGGAATCGCTTGTTGGCCACCGTACATCGCGGCCAACTCGCTGCCGGCAACCGCGGTGAAGGATCCTTCGAACATCAACTGCTTGCCCGCTTGATCGATATTCCAGCCGATCTTGAGCTCGTCGGTATCTTGGATCAATTGCTCGATTTGCTTGATCGAACTTTCGGCCATTGCCTTGGTGCCTTCGGCATCCGCTTGGTCTTGCTTGGAAATCGCTTGCTCGAACCCTTGACGAAGCTGAGCAACAAGCATGTTGCGAGTTTCGGTGGGTACCAATTGCATTCTCAAGCGAATCGCGATGTCATAATCGTTGCCCATTCCTTCAAACAACGATGCGGGGTCGGTTGGCGCCAGGGCAAGCAAGTCGCGGTTGCGAGCGATCGCGGCCCACGTGCCAACTTGGCGGATATAGACGGTGTTCGCTCCGACTGCGATTACAAGCGTGCCGTCATCGAGTTCATCCGCAGGCCCGGTTTGAGCTTCCAAACGCTTGAGTACCGTTCGAACGTCGGCGGTTGGCAACAACGCAATCGGTTCAGGCGTTCCGTTGACAAGCGGAACGATAATGCCAATCGGTTGATTCAGATCAACGCCTTGAGTGAACGTGCCGGCCATCATCTGAAAGATTCCGCCGTATTGAGGCTGGCCCACAACGCCGGTCAAGTAGTTGATGTCTTGCATCAATTTATTGACGGACCCCAGCGTGACGACCACGACAGGCTCGGTGGCATCCGTGACGACCGTGCCGCCTTCGGCTGCCGGTGCCGTGCCTTGAGCGCGAACGAGCGAATGCGAACTAGCAAACAGCGTTGCGGATGCAAACGCAACGACTGCAAAAAGTCGGTTGACCGTAATGGAACAACGGAAAGACATTTTCAAACCATCCTTAGGGAATGCGAAGCAAGTGTTTCAGAAATCATGTACCCGGACTTTAACTGTGAAGGCAAGCCAAAGACATCTAGCGAGCCAATCCGGAGTCTCTATCTAAGTTACCCACACTGAACCGCAATAGTTTCATCCAAGCTCAAGAATGCAACAACCCACCTCAAGATCACTCGCGTGCTAGCTGCAATCACAACCGCTGAAACGGGGGGGGGCAGTGGGCGCACACACGCGTTGGTGCCGAGCTATCAAGCCAGAACAGGGATCGATGGCGATCCAAACCTATTGAACGACCACCCGAAAGATCCACCACCCAAAGCACCCGAAAGACATCAGTGGTGACGCGCATCGACAATGGAGCGCAATGACACCCGAACGCTGGCCAAGAGGTGCCCAAGAGAGAGAGGGCCAGCGGATGTGAACGCTATCGTTCCCGGAAAATGATTCGACCTTTGGTCAGATCGTAGGGCGACAATTCAACTCGCACCTTGTCACCCGGAACAATACGGATGAAGTGTTTACGCATTCGGCCGGCAACATGCGCCATTACTTCGCTGCCGGTCTCAAGCTGGACACGGAAACGAGTATTAGCGAGTGCCTGGGTTACAGTACCTTCGACTTCGAAGGCCTCTTCTTTCTTTGCCAAGAGACAAAACCTGTTTCGTTTGAGGGTATTCGCTGGTATTTACAACAGCAGAAAGTGGCATCGATTCCTACAGGAACGCTCGATCGTTCGTAAGAGCACACCTCTTACGAACATTCATTTACGAACGCTCATCATTCCCGAAAGAACCATGATCGGAGAACAAACTAACCCGCCAAGATGGCGGGAAAGTGATTTCCCATCAAATGGGAATGCATATTTCGTGCCACAGTTCTCTTTTGAAAAAGAGCCGCGATTAACGCTTGCTGAACTGGACACCCCGGCGAGCACCACGAAGACCTGGCTTCTTTCGCTCTTTCATACGCGAATCGCGGGTCAAGTAGCTGCCATCGCGAAGCGGTTCGTGCAGTGCTTCGTCGTAGCTAACCAAGGCACGCGCCAGTCCCATACGGACGGCACCGCTTTGGCCGGTCATGCCGCCGCCGCTAACACGGACAAGCACATCGACCTGTTCGTTCAAACCAACCGCATCGAGCGTTTGCGTGATGCTGGCTTGGTCTTGAGCGTTAACAAAATACTCACCGATCGGCTTCGAGTTTACTACGATCTTGCCGCTTCCAGCACGAACTCGCACGCGAGCTACACTGCTTTTACGACGTCCCGTACCGAGGGCGTCACCGTTGATTTTGTCCTTTTTTACAGCGACCATAAATATCAGTCTGGTGTTTAATTTTTTTCAGATGGATTAACAGCACGTGCGGAAAATCCGTCACGCATCAAATAGAGGGTAACTAGCAGAGCAAACTCTACCAGATTTACTTATCGCTACTGGCTTTCTTGCCAACTCGTTGCAAAACGACTGGCTGCTGTGCCGTGTGAGGGTGCTCGGAACCCGCATAAATCTTCAATTTCTTGAGCATTTGGGTTGCCAATTTGTTCTTAGGCAACATGCGACGCACCGCGTGGAAGATCAAATCTTCGGGTTTGCGTTGTTGACGATCGCTGTAGCTTTCCAAACGCAATCCAGGATGCCCGGTGTACCAAGTGTAGTGACGAACGTCCATTTTGCGGCCGGTCATGGCCACTTTGTCGGCGTTGGTGACGATCACAAAATCGCCGCAATCGACGTGCGGAGTGTATTCAGGGCGATGTTTTCCCATCAGCACGACGGCGATATCGCTCGCCAACCGACCGAGAACTTCGTCGGATGCATCGACGATGTGCCACTGCTTATCAACTTCGCCAGACTTGGCCATGTATGTTCGTTGAGCAACCACGAGATTGACTTTATTTATCGAGAGCTAAAGGGTGTTTTGAGGTTGAGCCGCCTACGTACGGGTTACCCCGGTGGCTGGCGAGAATCGAGGAATTTATCGGGCAGGGCGGTTAACGGCAAGGCCTTTCGTTCTAGATTCCCGCTGAATTGCCATGATTTCCCGCCAAAGATGCCGTCTGGGAAACAATCGACCACCTCAAAAAGTTGAATTTAAGTTATCCAGAGGATCGATAAGATCGCCAAAACCGGCCACTCTCGCACTCACCCCCCCAATATTGGCTGGCAGGGAAACTCGTTCATCGCTCTGGGCCACGGCGGGTGAACCTCCGAAAGTCTTGGCGACTTTCGCTGCGCCAGCAAGGGACCGCAGCAAAACCATGCATTCCCTCGCTTACGCGTCGGGTTGAGAATACGCGTCGGGTTGAGAAACGCGTTGCGAAAATCGCACAACTCCAAAAATGCACGAAGCTTTCTAAGTCGGACGCTCTCTCTACGAATCGGTCCCCGGCCCAAAACGCTCTAAATAACGATCGAGTCTCAACTTGCGACGCGCACTATCGCTGGTCATGTAGCGGACGCTGCCGAAAATGGGGCGTTCGGGCCCCCAGGCTCGGTCGAATCGTCCGAGCGTCCAAAAAATTCCGCTGTAGGAATTGGGATCCCGCCCATCGAGCCCATATTTATTGTTGAGCTCGATCATGATTCGCAACGCTTGCTGCGGCGTTTCGGTCCAGTGCAAGATTTTCTTGCCCCACAACATTCGCATGTAGTTGTGCATCACACCGGTACGAACGAGCTCGCGTTGGGCGGCATTCCAGAGTGGATCGGCTGTTTCCGCCGCCTCAAACTGCCGCAGTGTGTAGACCTCATCGCGAGCGTCACTCTGATGTTTTCGCAGCGTTTTGACCGCCCAATCGGGCAGCGTGTCAAAGTGGTCATACGTCCCACTCTCGCGAAACGTACGATTGAAACTAAGTTCACGCCACGTGATCAATTGGTCCAACAACGCCTCGGCCGACTCGCTGGTGTTCCAAAAACCGTTGTTTTTTCCGTTCGGCTCCGACGCTTGGTCAGGAGTCCAATCTTCATGATCCAGGATTCGGTCGACAATTTCGTGAGCCGAGATGTGCCCAAAATGCAAATACGGACTGAGCCCCGTCGTGGCATTTTCATCAGGATGATTCCGATCGTCGGCGTAGCGAGCCAGATCGTTTTTTATGAACGCAGTCAATCGAGCATTGGCCTGTTTGGCTCCGCCGCGTACCGTTTGACTCGGTTTGACATGATGGTCAATCGGAATCTTGTCGAGTCCGCCGGACGAGAGCAACGCGTCGATGTCCGCAGGAGGCCAGCGCCGCGTGATCGCCGCAGGCAACGAGTCGAGCTGCGGCAACGTGACTCTCGACAGCGGATCCGGTTTGGGCATTTCCAACAGCGCGTCGAGAATATTTTTCTGCATCCAGCGGCGGTAGCTATGAGCGACGGTGAAGGTGCGGTCGGGCAACCGCAGCGGCATCACCCCATTGCTGTCAACCAATTCCAACCGCGCCGGAATGCGGTCCTTCACTGCGTCGATCATGTCCGGCAAAAAGAAACAAGGGTATTCGTCTGTGACAACAGTGCACGCTTTCTTGGCCAACGTGTGCAGCAGTGGACTTCCCGTTCCTGGCTTGGGTTCAACGTACGGATAATACGTCACCGATTTCTTTGATAACGCGGCGGCGTTGTCACGCATCCCCTCGATCACGAAGCGATGCAGCCGATCGCTCGCCCATCGATAGCGAGTACGAAGCGGCTCGAAAACAATCAGCGGCTTGCCAAATTCCTTTGCCCGATCGACTGCGTGCTGCAGTGCAAAGTTGGATCGAGTTCGCCGAAACGCGATCATCCAATACAGCACATAATCGCCCTGCGGGCGCAGCGGATGGGTGTTGGCATCACTGTGACGAATCTCGGGAATCAACATACAGAGGCCACATCCAGAAAACAAACAACCTATCGCCCGGCCACAACCCGCGCGGCAACTGAGTTCATTGTTGATGCGTGACAAGCTTAGCTTGGAAGATCCGGACTCGGCTTGCTGCCCAACATCGCGGCACTGACCCCATCAATCGAACGCACGTGCAGGTCGCGTTGGGGAAAGGCGATTTCGATCTTATGTTCGCGAAATGCGTCATCAATTGCGATATGCAGTTCGTGTTTAATGCGGCGATAACTTGCCACGCCTCCGACAAACACTCGCAGCTCAAAATTCAGTGTGCTGTCCCCAAACTCGTTAAAAATCACCATCGGCGGCGGATCCTCCAGCACCGAGGTGTTTTTATCGGCCACCTCATAAAGCAGCTTCGTCGTCAAACGAGTATCACTGCCATAAGCGACACCGACGCTCGTTACCAATCTCAAACTGGCGTTGCTGAGCGTCCAGTTGACCAGATTCCCCGTCACAAATTCTTTGTTGGGAACCACCAATTCTTTGTTATTCCAATCCAGGATGGTCGTCGCCCGAATCCGAATTCGTGTGACGGTCCCGGTCACATCGCCGATGGTGACGGTATCGCCGACGCGCGCCGGTCGCTCGAACAGCAGGATGATTCCAGAAACAAAGTTCGCAAAGATCTCTTGCAAACCAAACCCCAGGCCCACAGTCATTGCGGCGACCAACCACTGCACGCTCGACCAACTAACGCCCATAAAATGGAACGCCGCCAAGGCACCGACCAAGATCATCAAGTAGCGTGACATCGCGCTGGCGGCATAGCGGGCACCAGCGTCCAGCGGCAACCGCTGCAGCAGTGTGATGTCCATCAATCCCGGGACATTGCGACAAGCAATTACGGTCAATACGACCGAGACAATCGCCATCACCAAGTCCCCCAGCGTGACCCACACCGGTCCCGAATCCGACTCGGCCGACAGATGCACGTTCAGCCACAGCGGATAACGATGGACGACACCGAGCGCCGGAATAAACTCGCTCCAGGTCAAATACAACCCGATTGCACCGAGCAGAATCGGCACCAATTTGACAAATCGCTGAGCTTGGCGATTGAGGTCGGATAATTGGACATGCCCGGCACTTTCGATCATTTCGACGGCATCGGCTGGCATCTCGGGAGTCGCCTCTTTGACTTGCGCCAACGCTTCGCGGCGTTCTCGGGCGCGTGCGATGGCAACACGCCGATAAGTGATCAGCAACCACCGCATCAGCAAGGCGCGAACGAAGATCAAAAAGGAAACGATTCCGACCGAAACCACCACCCGCCATGACAATTGAACCGCCGCATAGTGGTACCCCGCTAGCGACCCCGCCAACAACACCAACGGAATCAGTGCCAACAATGGCGCCAGCGTGCCCCCAATCCTAGCAGACGGGGTATCCGCGGAAGCACGAATCTGAGCCATAACCGTACTGCGAGGACCGAGCCAGCCCCACAAAATGACCGCTCCGGTGACCATCGCGATGGCAAAGGCGAGTCGTCCGATCGAGGTTGTCATCAACTCATCGCCTCGGAGCTCGGTATACATCACGATCACCGAGCAAGGGACGATCACCCGAGCACTCCAAACCAACCCGCGGCGAATCAAATGCGTCGCGGTCAGATCCCAATCGAAATGGTCTTGGGCAATCCCATCGGTACGAAAGACATGGCGAACGAAATCGATGACGTACATCAAGATGCTGCCGCTAAACAAGGCCTTGCCAAACAGATGCAGCGGTTCACCGATCAGCGTCGCACTTTCTAATCGCCATGCGATCCACAACACGAATAACGCTGCAGGGCTGGCAATCAACATCGTCATCAGCACCGCGTGCGTGGTCGGCGCAAACAGCGTCGCGTTGGGCCGTGATGCTTCGTGTCCCAACCGGCTTATCTCGCTCTTGATGCGTCCGCGTGAAAACAGCAACCAACCGATCAGGATCCAAATCGGTATCGTGGCAAGCGGTTTCTCGCGAATATCGCGAGCCAATACTATCAAACCGTCTTTCCATGGTTGTAAGTGAAACGCATCCATCAAAGGTTCACGCCACGAGAATCCCGCGCGGTACCAAATCGGCGTGGTGCTGGGCACCCACAACACATGCTCGGAAACGAATGCCGCATGTTCGTCGATCAGGTCTGCTAAACGACGCTGCTCGACTTCTAAGTTGCTCAAACGGTTCAGTCGTTTGCGGGCAATTTCAGTCAGCTCGCGATAGAGCGTCAAACGATCGTTAAAAACGCGGCGAAGCTGGTCTTCGACATGCTCGCGATCGTCCCCGGGAATCAACCCAGCGTGATCTTCGACATAGCGATCCACGGCAGCATCGAGGTCCAACAGTTTGCGCCGTTCGTTCTCCCACTTCAAGATTTCGACCGTCAGCTCACTGATCGCCGCACGTCGTTTGCGAGATTCCTGGCGATACGCCGACGTACTGGGCAGCTCATTTTTCTCGTTGCGAAGCAGTATCCCGATCTCTTCAGAAAACTGAGCCGCTTCGGCTTGATCTCGGATTTCCGTGAACTGAGCGTTGCGTGCAAGATACTCTTCGCGAGTGACGACGATCGCTTTGCGATTTTTTTCGAGCTCTTCCAGCAGCGACGTTTTCCGATTTGCCAACGCCAGGTTAATTTCGGCGGCATCCTTGATTTCTTGGTCGGCGGCTTGAACTGCCTCGACCGCTTGGCTGGCCTCTTGCATCGCCTCGGCTTGTTCGGCTTTTGCCAACGCTGACTGCAAACTTTCGACCTGCTTTTGTTTCAGCGTCTGTTCGCGAGCGGTGGCGTCACGCTGAAGGGCAAGCAGTCGCTGGGCATCCTCGGCCACGCGGGTTTCGGTATCAAACAAATCCAAGTCGTTTTTTAGTTGCAGTATTTTTGCCTGCAACGAACTGCGTCGCGCCGCCTGAAGTGGATCGGTATCGTCTTCGGCGATCTCACTCAATTGCTTTTCCGACTCGACCAACGCCGACCGCGACGTCGCGATCAAGTCGGGCAGCTCCGCCATCCGCTTGCCCCAGAAATCGACTTGATCGTTTAACGCTTTTAACTGTTGATCCAAGGCAGCGAGATCCGCAAACGCTTGCCGATGCTGGACCTGCAACTGGCTCAGCGGAATCTCGCTAAAATTAACGGCTTCGGTGACGGGACGCGTCGCCAATTTTTCAAGTCGAGCTTGGGCAGTCTTAAGATCTTCGGCGACGGTGGTCGACTGCTTCGTTAGCAACTCGATTCGCTGGGCTGCCACCTTCGCCTCGTCGATCCGTGTGATCGCCTTTTTCAGTAGCTCGGTGATTTGAGCCTTTAGTACATCATCTAAATCGACCGACGCAGCAACTAGCTGCATCCGCGTTTCCAGATCACTCTTGCTGGGCACCTGCTGGTCAGGAATCCCATTGGACGCCGCCACTCCGTTCGCCTCGGTGGGACCACTGGACATCGACGGAGCATTCGCATCGGGCGACGAGACTCCGTCCACTTGGTCGGCCGCCGAGGTGGCCTGGACTGTGGGCCTGTCATCACGCGGCGGGCTGCCGGATTGCGGACCGGCCGACTCGGGGCGCGCGGACTGGGGATCCACGTTACCTAGCCTGTTTGTCCCTGGCGAATTCGCATCCCCGGGCGCGGTCAGCTGTAGCGGTGGCACATCCTGAGCCGTCACCGGATGGATCAAAAAGAAGACCAGCAAACAGAGCAAACCGGTTGAATAAGTCCGGATGTTGCCATCCGACACGGCCCTAAAAAAAAACAAACGATGCAAAAGAGACTCCATCGGGTCGAAATCGCATACCGGACGACAAGTCTGCCCTCCAAAGCAGCGATAGCCACTCAAGCTTACGCAGCGTAGCATGTTGCGGTCAATTACTTTCGACCGTGAACTTGCCGCCGTTTTTACATTTGGCCAATCCGGAGCGTCGTGACATACCGCTCACTCGGTTTCCGGGGGTTCGCGGTTCAAAGCCGAGCGACTTCGGCTACATTCATGCACAGCACGGCGGTGCACACCATTTTGCCATCTCCCCGCTTTCCACTTTCCAGCTTTCCATTTCCCGTGATAGTTTGAGGTTCCCGACGTGGGACGTAGGCGACGATCAATTCCTTGGGCCCTTGTATTGGCAACCACGCTCGCTTGCATCGCTGCGGCTTATGTCTTCGCAGTGGCATGGTGGCAATCGCGTGGCACCTCGCATTACAGCCCAGCCGATCTGTACCTAACTCGGTTGATGGACGTCACGATCGCGGCTTGGTTGTTCTGGATCGGATCATCGATTGGCAGTTTCCTGAACGTGGTCGCATGGCGAATGCCGCGAAACCAAAGTGTCAATGGACGATCCTATTGCCCCCGCTGCAACACCCGGCTGAAGGCACGCGACAATTTCCCGGTGTTTGGCTGGCTGGCGCTGCGTGGACGATGCCGCACTTGCCGGCTTCCGATCTCACCTCGTTATCCGATCGTCGAAGCGGCGGTCGGGATCAGCATCACTTTAGTCGGGATCGCCGAGATCTATCGTTTAAGTCTGCCGTATCAAAACCAACACTGGCACGGAGGACCTTTGTGGGTCCCGATGGTGGATCAAGCGGTGCTGGTCACGCTGCTGTATCACGTGATCGCAATCGCACTGAGCTGGGCGATGGGGCTGATTCGCATGGACGGCCATCCGCTGCCGCGGCGGCTGAGCACGACCGCGGCGGTGATGCTTGTCGGCGGCATGTTGATTTTCCCAACGGTGATGGTGGTGCCCTGGCAGATGCAAGTGCCTGCGAATTGGCGAGCCGATGGATTGCACGTCGACGCCGTGATGCGAGTGATCACTGCGCTCGTCGCCGCCACGTTTTTGGGACGCTGCTTGGCTCGCGGTTTGTGCATTGGTGCGGATCCCAAGCTCGATCCGCTGGGGAAATCAACGATTCGTTTGATCGATTTGATCACGATGATTGCCGTCCCCGCATTGGTGTTGGGATGGCAATCGTTGGCAGCCGTGCTGGTGGTTGGGGCCTGCATCACGCTGGGTCTAGGTCGCGTGTTGCCCAAGTCGACTGACATGCTTGGCCGCTTTGCAATCGCGATGCCGATCACGCTCTGTTTGTCGATCCTGTTTTGGCGACCGCTACACGCGGCGGGGTTTTGGCCAAGCGACGGCAGCTCGCCCTGGGTGCTACTGACAGCCGCCGCGCTACTGCTGTTCACTCCGACATGGCTTCGGGAAAGGCAAACTTTGCCCCCTGAAGTATTACCGCTAGAAGAAGCCGAGGATCACGACAGCGACCAAGCTGACTCAACTGTTTTGGAAAATTGACGCGCAAGCCGTAGACGCTGGATCGAGTGGGCAACTAAAATTTGCGAATCCGAAATCGGCGATTGATCCGGTTTCCTATCCCCACTTTTAGGCGAGTTCGCAGTCATGAAAAGACGCATGTTGAGTGTTTTAGTTTTGACTTTGGCTTTGGTCGTAACGGTATCCGCAGATGATGCCAAACCAAAAAAGAAAGGCGAGCGGGCAGGCGGAAAAAATGCAGGTGCAGCACAGTTGCTGAAACCGTTTGAAGCGGTTGACTTGACGGAAGAACAAACTGCCAAGATCAAAGCCTTGGGCAAGGCGATGAACGAAAAGAGCAACGCGATTCGCGAGGAAGCGGGCGTCACCCAAGAACTGATGAAGAAGCGAGCCGAAGCGATGAAGGCGGCTCGTGAATCCGGCAAGAAAGGAAAAGAGTTGGCTGCCGAAGTCGACGCCAAAGCAGGGCTTACCGATGCCCAAGCCAACGCGATGAAAAAGGTGGCCGAGCTTCGCCAAAAGTTCATGCAAGAGGCCGTCGCGGTACTGACGCCCGAGCAAAAAGAAAAGCTTCCCGCCCGTATGAAGGGTGCTGGAAAAGCAGAGGGCAAAGAAAAAGGCAAGGGTAAAGGCAAGAAAAAGAAAGAGGCAGAATAGGCCTAGCCAATCGGCCTGCTTAGGGCTTCCCCCCGACCGCGATTCAGCTTAAACGCTTGATAATACGAAGCTTCGATTCATGATTGGATCGAAGCTTTTTTTGTTATGATACGCTTTCCGGCGCGGACGCAGGGCGGTTACCTGGGTGCCGACCGGCTGCTCCATTCACTCCCACAAGGTAATCCACACGTGAGACTATTTAGTTCGGCGATCCTCGCTCTCGCTTTTTCAACTAGCACGCTTTTGACTGGCGTCGCTGCGGCCGAAACCGCCAAACTCGTCCTGGTTGCGGGCAAACCATCGCACCCGCCTCGGATGCACGAATTCAACGCCGGCGTGCAACTGTTGGCCAAGAGCTTGGCGTCGGTCGAAGACTTGGAAACCGAAGTGGTCTTAAACGGTTGGCCCGAAGACGAATCGATCTTTGAGGATGCCGACGCAGTCGTTTTCTATATGGATGGTGGTGGTCGGCACGAAGTGGTCCAAGAAGAGGGCCGTCGCTTGAAGCTAATCGACCAATGGGTCAAAAACGGAGTGGGCGTCGGATTCATGCACTTCGGAGTTGAAGTGATCGCGGATCAGGCGGGGGAAGAATTCAAAGACTGGATCGGCGGCCACTACGAACACATGTTCTCGTGCAACCCGTTTTGGGAACCGATGTTTGTCACGCTGCCAGACCACCCTATCACCCGCGGGGTAAAACCGTTCCAAATCAAAGACGAGTGGTATTTCAACATGCGGTTTGTCGGCGACATGGCCGGAAATAAGCCAGCAGAAGTCGATGGACTAAAGTTTCAACCGATTTTGGTTGCCGTGCCTTCGGATGACGTCCGCAATGGCCCCTATGTGTACCCCAAAGGCCCATATAAACATATCCAAGCAAACCAGGGCCGCGCCGAAGCGATGATGTGGGTGGTCAATCGCGAAGATGGTGGACGGGGACTCGGATTCACCGGTGGCCATTTCCATGACAATTGGGGCAACGACGATTTCCGCAAAGTCGTGCTCAATGGCTTGCTATGGGTCGCCAAGCACGAAGTGCCCGAGGGCGGCGTCGAATCGACGGTCACTCAAGCCGACCTGGACGCCAACCTCGACAAAAAGAACCGCCGTTAAAAACGATGCGGACTCGAAAGCGTTGACAAAACGAAGACAGGCAGCGAGTCATGTTGATTCGCTGCCTGCTGTTGCGTAGCAATTGAAAACGCGGTCAATCGGAAATGCGGTCAATTGAAAACACGGGCAATCGGGACGGGTAACGTCCTCGACCTTCCGTTGACGAGCTTATCCAAGGACAAGTCCATGATTCACGACAAGTCCATGATTCACGATGACCGCAGTGCGTTACACGGATCGGCCCGTGCTAGCCGCTACTGATTATTCGCGTCGCCCATCGACATTTCTTCGTAGTTCTCGGGTTGAGCCGATTCATTTGTTGCTTCGATCACTTCAGGCTTCTTTTCGCCACAGCCAGAAACGACACAAGCGGTAAACGCGATCATGGGGATCAAAAGAACAAGTTTGCGGAGATTCATAAGGTCTTGCTTCAGGAGTAGAAAAGTAAACAGCCGTGTGGCAGTGATTTAACATCAGTAACGAAGTTTACGCGATCCTGATAGAGATTGCCACACGAAGGAGCTAACCCGTTTCACTTTTTTCTGCAAGGAAACGGTACATCCCGCGGACGCCTCCCTCACCAGCGTTTCCAAACGGAATCCTCGTCCTCGATAATCAAAAAACGGCTATCAACCGACAACTGCTCGAACGTTTGACTTTCTCCACTTGGCCAGGTGATTTCCACTGCATCCACCTGCTGGTAATCGCCAAGACCGAAGCATAAGACATTTTCATTTCGAGACAGGTATCCATCACCGGTTTGCACCGTGGCGGCCCACGTTTGGTCATTGCAGCGGATGGTGACATTGGCACCGATCGCGTCGCGTTCGGAACGGGATCCCACCAATTCCAGCTGCAGAAAATGGCGGGTTGAATCCGTTCGATTTTCCAAAAGAGCAACGTTCTTCTTCAGATCCGTGACCACCACATCAACGCGTCCATCACGATTCCAATCACATCGGGCCATGCCACGGGAAAGATGACCGGTTTGCCAATAGTCGTCATCACCGTCAACGGTCGCTTCCCGAAATTGGCTGCCACTGCGAACGAGAAGCTGTGAACGCATTTCGAAATCAATTCCACGCTCACTAAAATCTTCGATATGCCCATTCCCGGTTACGAGATCCCAGGTCGAGTTGTTGTCGTAATCGATTGCCTGCGTTCCAAAACCCAACATGTTTCGTGTTAGCGCATCCAGCCCATATGGAACAACCAAATCGGAAAAAACGCCCGAGGCATTCTGCATCAGCAGGTTGGACCACTGGTTTTCGAAGTTAGTGATATGCAGGTCCATCAACAAATTGCCATCGAAATCGGCTGCCGCAATTCCCATGCAGGCCATTGGCATTCCGCCTTGACCATATGCGACTCCCTTGGCGACCGCGACGTCCGACCACTGCTGCTGCTCCGTGGCGGTGGACTCTCCCGTCGCAGCCGTCTCGCGATGCATCCACAACTGGTTCGCGCGCTGGTCATTGGCCACAAAAACATCGATCCCACCATCGCCGTCGATGTCACTGACCAGCAATCCGAGCCCGGAACTGGCTGTTTCGGAAGCTGAGTTACCAAATGTTTTCGCGTTGAAACTTCCTGCGGGGGCGGTTTCAAAATAGCGATCAAGCCCCGGCTGAAAATGCAACGGCCCAGGCAATCGAATCGGCTTTCCTGTTGCATCATATTCGATCGGTCGATAGATATCGGAATCGTCGATGTAGTTGACGGCGACTAGATCAGGCAAATGATCGCCAGTCACATCGGCAATCGCCAGCGAAGTGGTGTACTCGGGCTCGTCCCAGATGGGGTCAACGTTTTGCACCCGAAACGTCCCGTCACCTTGGTTGACCAACAAGCGGTTGGGGCCGAGGTTGGCCAGTGCGAGATCTGGAAAACCATCTTGATTCCAATCGCCTGCGGTGACCCCCGTGGTGTAGTGCCGATCGTCCGCAGCGGAAGCCGAGATGACATTTTCAAATTTTGCTCCCCGGTTGCGAAACAAACCATTGGGCAGCTCCGACGTATCCTCGGGCGGGTTGCAAGCAGCTTGACCAAAATACAAATCAATCAAGCCATCGGCGTCAAAATCCAAGCAGGCGACGCCAGAACCGTAAGCCTGGAAAATCTGAAAATGGCGAGCAACCGGAGGCGCCGCATTCTGATACGCGAAGCGAAGGCCCACGTCGGAGGCCACGTTCGTAAAAACGGGAGGAACCGGTTTCGCCTTGACTATCGCATTGTCCAAGCCCCGCTGCATCGACGTCGTCGGTACCGTCAACGTTTGCTGCTCAAGCGATGCTAAAAAAGTCTCCACGACCGCTGGATTCACCGGCGCAAAACCGCACAGCAGCCGCGTCATGTCCAACCCATCAGGTCGTTGGGCTAACAATTTCGGCTTATACTCGGCCAATTCTCTAAGCTGGTCCGATCCCGGAGCCAGCTTCGTGAACATCAATTCTTGCCATAGCACGGATTCCAACGGACGTCCCATCGCCTGCATGATCGCAGACATTTCCGAATAGTCACGCGGATCAATTTGTTTTGAATTGATCATGCGGCGAATCAATTGTTGAACGTGCTGCACCATGCGGACTCGCTCTCGAAACGCCTCCGCCATTTCTTGGTCTCCCGCTAGTTGCAGCGACTGCACCATCGCGTTGTGTGCTTCCACGCTGTTGGGTTCCAAGCGGATCGCGGTCGCGAAACAGGCTGCTGCCGCGTCGGGCGATTGACGGATCGCGGCATGCCCCGCCGCCAACCAATACTCACTGTACGATTCCCATTGTTCACTGCGTCCACCAAGCCAACGATCCAGTCGGTCCTGTTGTTGAGAGTCGGCTAATGTCCAGCCGTACAGCGTTTCGACTGCGGCGTGCTGTTGCCAGAGCTCATCGCGGGAATCCAACAGCTGCAAGCATTCTCGTATATCCCCTTGGGAACGAAGTGCTCGAGCCGCATTCAACACGCCAAGGGACCCAAGCTGTTGGGCATCATGAATATCAGGCTTTTCGGCAATATCGACCCCCACGCGATGAGGGAAGCAAAGTGCCCTTAGTTCGGCAAGCTCAAGCGGTGCTTGGTTCGACAAAAGTCTTAATTGACGATTTGCCTCACTACGAAAGCCTCGCTGATTTAGCTGCTGAGCAAAGCGGCGTCGCGCATCGACAAAATCGGGGTGTTGCTGCAGCAAGGTGTCAAAACGTTGTATTGCTGCCAAGTCGCTGCCATTTTCGAACAGCAATTCCGCAGCCTGCACTCTCAGCAGCACCGCGTTGTCCGGGTGCGAATTTGCCAGTTCGTCCAGGGCAACCACAGCTTCTTGCACCTGATTTCGCTCGCACAGCAGCAGCACCCTCAAGGTGCCAGCGGACAAATCGTTCGGATACTGAATTTGAAGTGGATTCAGGATCTTTTCAGCGTCGTCCAGACGTCCATTTCGAATCAGATTCGCAGTTTGAGCCAGCTGCTGCTGTTTTTTTGCTTCTCGGTTCGTCTCGGCATCAGCTGGCTGCAACTCCGCAGGCGAACTCGCCGGCGGGGGGCCCTCGGACGGCTGACACCCGCATAACGCCAGCGAGAAAACGCACATCACGACAAAGTGTCGCGCACGCAACGCTACGAGTTGTTTTTTGTGACCAAACATTTCTTGTCTCGCACGATCCCACACAAATGGGTCAGCCGCCTTTTCGAATACCTGCTGAAATGGTTTCGAGTCAACCTATCGAAGTCGGCGTAGAGGTGCAATCGATTGACGCAGGATGAATCATGACCGCCCCCCTTTTGGTGATCTTGTTTGTCGTCATTTCGCATTTGGATGCCTGATCGATCTCCGACCAATGCCTGATCGATCTCCAACCGTCGACGGGAACGGAGAAAAAAAAACTAGCCACAAAAGTGCACATGCGAACACGACCTTGTGTTTTTTTTCGCCAATCCAGCTCCGCTGCAACGTTTTCAGGTTGACATAATTGTGGGTGGTCCAATAATCGCAACATCTTATTTCCGCCGACATAACGGTGGCTTATCCAACCCTGCGAGCCGACTATTGACTTTACGGTCACATTACTGGTCGATCCGCTCGCAGTGCTAATCTGACAGACTGCTTATATTGTCTATTTTGCTGACTTTTGTGAGGGAACACCAAACCCCTCCAATGTCATTTTTTACTCTTTTAAAAAAGGGGCTTTTCGATGGTTTTGCGTCATAAAACCAAGACCGGTTTTACGCTGGTCGAACTACTTGTGGTCATTGCAATTATTGGGGTACTCGTGGGGCTGCTGCTGCCAGCGGTACAGGCCGCTCGCGAAGCAGCTCGGCGGATGAGCTGTAGCAACAACATGAAGCAAATCGGGTTGGCGTTGCACAATTACCACTCCGCCTACAAGCAGCTGCCGAAGCAATCTGGGGGCACCTATGACCTCGACAGCAATGGGGGTAACAATAACCGCTATCGCCTCAGTTGGCTGATTGGGATCACACCGTTTATTGAACAACAGGCGTTGTGGGAACAAATCAGCAACCCGATGGACAGAAACAATGATGGCACGATTGATTACTACTCCATGGGACCTTGGCCTTGGCAAACCAACTACGAGCCTTGGATGACAGAGCTGCCGGCATTCCGATGCCCGAGCGATCCTGGAACCGGAGCCCCGGCGATGGCTCGAACCAATTATGCGGCCTGCATCGGCGACAGCACTGACTGGGTCAACTGGGGGTACTGGCGATGGCAGGGTGGTTCATGGAACCAGGGCCACATCAACAGTGCAAACGCTTCGAATCGCGGTTTCTTCTACAATCGCAAGTCGATGAAATTCCGTGACATGCTGGACGGTTTGGCAAACACGGTCGCGGTCGGTGAAATCGCCACCGGACTAGGTGACCGCGATATTCGCACCGATCCCTACTTCGGTATCGGCTGGGGAACGATTCACGCGAACCCTTCGGCTTGTCTCGATGCGGGGCTGACGGATCCCGAGCGACCTCAGTTCTGGGAACCGTCGATCGGCAATTCGAATCCCGGACTGCGTAGTAACAGTTGGAAGCGTGGCTTTCGCTGGAGTGATTCGGTGCCAACCTACACCAGCTTTACGACCATGCTGCCGCCCAATCGCGAGGTTTGTATCGGTGGCGGTGGCGACTTCGATACTGGGGTTCTGCCACCAAGTAGCCGTCACCAAGGCGGTGTCCACATCTTGATGGGTGACGGAGCTGTGAAGTTCATTACCGACTCGATCGAAGCCGGAAATCCACGTTCGCCGGTGGTCAAGCAAGGCAGCCCCGGCGTCGCCCCTGGATCGAAAAGCCCGTACGGTTTGTGGGGTGCTCTGGGTACCCGCGCGTCCAAAGAAACGATTGACGGCGAATTCTAAACGTCTTTCGAAAATGATGACCGAATTCCGTTCGGTTCGCTTTCGCCGCTCTGCGAGTGGGCGAAAGCTAGTAGTCAACGAGAGTCAATTCTGAAACACCGGCACACCTGCTCCGGCAGAGTGTGCCGGTGTTTTTTTGTGTTCATCGAGCTGCTGTCAGGACGCATTTAAGGGACGGGGCAGTCTGCAAAACACCGAAGCGTTTGATGCGGATGCTGAGTAGTTCGGGCAATCCGAGGTCAGACGATCTCTTTGCGACGATCGCTCACCTGCAAGCCAACGAAGTCATTTCATTCGAGGTGATCGCAGAGAGATAATCTTGCAACGCAAATGCATCACTCGGACCCCTACGCTGGCGAGCGTCTTCTACGTTGGCGAGCGTCTTATCTGTAAAGATGAGCTAGCACTTTTCTCCGTCGTCCCGCGATGAACGATCGAAACTCTAGACGAGTCCCGCTACCCGGAAAACGGCGGCGGCGACGGCGGGCTTAGACTTCGCCAAAATGCTTTTTGGCGACCATCTGAGCTCCCTTGATGTCAAGTTTGCCGGTGCCAAGCTGTGGGATCTCTTCGACCTCCAGAAAACTGTCCGACGAGGGAATGAACAGGTTTGGCAAACCAGCCGAGACCAATCCGGCCCGCACTTCGTCGTACGTTTTGGAGGTCCGCAAATGCAGCACGACCAATCGTTCGCCTTTTTTGGCATCGGGGACGGCGGTCACACAAACCGTTGGCCGCTCGATGTCGGATTCCTGTGCCGCTGCGTCCGCAGCCTCACTTGCGGCACCGCAGCCATACACTTTGGCGATTTCTTCTTCGACGCGAAGGTGTGGCACCATCTCGCCGCCGATCTTTGAAAATCGACTCAGCCGGCCGGTGATATGCAGGAAACCTTGATCGTCGACGTTGGCGATGTCCCCGGTCACGTACCAGCCGTCCTGGACGACTTTGCGAGTCAATTCGTCTTGATTGACATAACCTTTCATCACGTTCGGACCGGTTACCATTAGCATGCCGTCTTGGCCTGCCAACAGTTCGCTGCCATCCTCGGGCGAAACGATTCGCGCGCCGATTCCTGGCAGAGGGCGTCCCACACTGCCTTCGATGCGGTCGGCCTGATACTTCGCCGCCGAACGGCTGGGGGGAATGTTGACCGAAACCAACGGGCTGAGCTCGGTCGCTCCATAGCCTTCGACGGGACGGACGCCAAATCGTTCTTCAAAGGCATCAAACAGTTCGGCTGGCATTTTTTCGGCGCCGACCACGACGACATCCAATGTCGCGAATTGCTCTGGTTCGACGCGGCGCAGATAGCTTCGCAAAAAGGTGGGGGTTCCGAGCAGCACGGACGCCTTGAACTTGGCCGCCAGCTTACCAATTTGGCGAGCATCGAGCGGGTTGAAATGATAAACCCCGGTCGGTCCCAACGTCATCACTGCCCACAGCGTCACGCTGTAGCCAAACGAGTGAAAGAAGGGCAGCACGCCGATGACGACGTCTTGGTAATTAAGTTTGACGGCGCGTTCGATGGCGTCGACGTTATGGCTGATGTTCGCCTGAGTCAGCATCACTCCCTTGGGCATCCCGGTCGAACCGCTGGTGAAGATGATCGTCAGCAAGTCGTCTTTGTCGACTTTGTGTAGCCCCAGGACGCGGTCGAGCACCGCTGCGGGCAGCAACACCGCCTGGATGAACGCAACAGCCTTGTCCCACTTTGTGACTTTGTCTTTGAGCGATTCGAGCAGCACGACATCGGCGTCGAGTTGCAAATCCAATTTGCTGAGAAACTTTTCACTCGTCAGCACATGTTTGATTCCTGCATCGTGAATACAGTGGTTCATCACCGTGCTGGATACGGTGTAGTTCAGATTCGCGGTAACTCGGCGATCCATCGTCAACGCGATGTTGGTCGCGACACCTCCGACGCTCGGGGGCAACAAGATCGCCACCGTGGACTCATCACGATCGAGCACATCGCGGCGAAGCACACGCCGCAGCGCCAGCACTCGAATCAGCAGTTCGCGTCCAGTGACTTCGGTGCCCATCGAATCCGCACACTGGATCTTGCTTCCCTTTTTTCGCCAGACGCGGATCACGCGACGTGCGAGTGTGGGAAACTTGTCGCGTTGTTCGATGGTCGCCCGCGCCCCGAGCGATTGAACCTGCGATCGAACCAGCTCCAACGGCGCGTCTCCTTCGAACGGCGGTCCGATATAGAGTGTCAGCGTGCGGCGGAACTGGGTCGGCCATTTGAAGAAGAACTTGCCACCCGAGAAACTAAAGATGCTGCCCCACATCCCTTCCAACCAAACCGGCATGATCGCGGCATTGGTGCCCTTCAATATTTTTTGGATCCCTGGCTTGAAGGCTTGCAGTTGCCCGGTCCGCGTGATCGTGCCTTCGGGAAAAATCCCGATCACATCGCCGTTGGACAAACCTTCGCGGGCCGTCTTCAGTGCGCGGCCGATCGACTTGGGGCCCGAGTACATCAGGATGGTGTCAAAGGCTCGGCCCAAGTAGCCACCGATTCGACTATTAAAGTTGGATCCATCAACGACAAAGCGAATATTTTTGGGCAACATCCACAACAGCAAGATCCCATCGATCCAGGAAATATGGTTGCTGGCGATCACATAGCCACGGTCGCGGGGCAGATTCTCGAGTCCCACGACTCGCTTGCGATAGAACGTAGCAAGAATCGGACGCATGAATCCGCGGACAAAGGTTCGTGGCGAGTAGATCGCCAGCAGCACGATCAGGACCGCCAACACGGCGATGACAAGCAGTCCAATTTGCAATCCGTTCACTTTGAAAATCTCTCGCAATAAATTCGTGGTCGTCACAAAGCAGCCGAGCGATTCAGCCGGGCTGCGATGTTGTCATGATTTCGTGTTACCATAATGCAATCACGCGGGGGGCGAAATCAGCCTGACGGAGGTAGCCCCGTCTCGAGAAATCCCCCTAAAAAGGGTTCCTGCCGATTGTTTGGCCCCCCATAACAATCGTCCGCGCCACCTTTCCCTGACCAGTGCGAATGATACTGCCAGACTCTCTTACCTGAGCCCATCCTTTGGCTCGCGCTGCGCTGGAGATTGGCTCGACCCGAGCGTTTGTTAAGCGGTGCGATGTGGGACGTCGCCCGCTATTTCCCGAACGCTTTATCCACGCTGCGACCGGGCGGCTCGCGCCGCTCCGCTATAAACACCACTCGTTTAACGCAAAAGTAGACGGCATTGGGCTCGCGGCGTTTCGCTAACAGGCCTCGATGGGGCCTCGATGGGGCCTCGATGGCTACAGCCGCCCGCCTTCGATTGCGGTGAACTCGGCGTACACGGGCAAATGGCTGGTCACGACCTCCGCATCAGCGAGGCTCATGTTGTAGACTCGCAGAAAGTCGAGGGCACCACCGCGGCCGAGATACTCACTGCAAAAGGTTGTATCCATCAAGATATTGCTGGTTTGGTAGCGGCCAAACACATCCGTAGGAACGCTCCGCACCGCCGCGACCACGTTGTCACCGACAAGCGTTGGCACCAAATACGCATCATCGGCTTGGAACAGCCCAGCCAGTACGACGTCGTCCTCGCCGCGTCCGTCATTGCGAACACTTTTTAGAATCCCAGGCAACAAGGCGACTTCGACCGGGGCTTGGCCAAGATCGACCCGAATATTGACGAGCGAGAAGGTCCAAGCGGTTTCCACTGGCGGTTGGGCGGCTTGGAACCATGCCACCAACGGATCATACCCCATTTGATTTTGGGGGTCGGCGACGGTGTAGGTTTGATTGCGATCGACGCGAACTCGCGTCGTATCGAATACAAACGCCAACTGTTCCTGACGCCCGGCGGGCCCATTGGACTCGCCAAGTACAAAGTCGTATCGGCGGCCGGATTGGTTGATCTCGTCGATCAAACGAGGGATCAAATCACGTTCGATCGCGGCAATTTGCTGTAGCGCGACGATGTCAAACTGGTGCACAATCCGCACAATGTTTTGACGGGCGATCGGATTGGCCAACTTGGTCGGGCCAAATCCATCGAGCGCCCATGATGCGATTCGCAGGTTGGCGATGCGGGCCGATGATCGTGGCGTCACGCTGGCCGGCGTCGCGGTCACCGCAGTGCGAGCTGTCGATGTGAACGGGTTCTCAGACGCACTTGCGCTGGGGGCTGCGGCAATGCCGGACACGAATCGAGACGAATCGCCGCTGAATTCAGATTCGCCCGGAAAACTCGTTAGCTCGGCATCATCCCACAACTCGTTCTTGGGCGAGACACGCACCCCGTCGAGCCCTTGGATGTTATAGTTCTTGAAAAAATACCAGCCGCCACCGACAAGTAGCAGTACTACCACGGCGACTTGAATCGGATTGCCACGGGTAGAGTCTTCCATTGCTCAAACGAGTGATGTTTTAAAAGGAGTTTCAAGAATAAGAGGGCGGCTCTGATTGAATTGAAAAGGAGGGAATCGACCCGAACGTGCCTCGATCCCAATTGCCGCCTCATGCGTCATCGATCCGAAAGCGGTCGCTTCATCATGCGGAGTGGTAAATTTGGACGCACTCGTACCTCGATCGGCTACCTGCGCGAACCAAGAACTGCATTCGGCACATTCGCTAGGCTTTAACGTCGTTTCGTCGCACGCCCCCATTTTGAAACCGCCGAGTCGCTGACACGATCGGAAACACGCGGTAGGATGATGCGAACGTGCCAAAGTCTGTTTTGCACGATCAAACCAGTAGTTAGTCCGTTTTGCCCTCTTTCTTACGAGCTGATACGAACCGTGAGCGAATCTATTAACGTCGACGTCCCTACCGTTGGTGAATCGATTAGCGAAGTGCAAATTGGTCAGTGGCTCAAACAAGAGGGAGATTGGGTGAAGGACGGGGAGGACCTCGTCGAAATCGAAACCGAAAAGGCGTCGGTACAGATCCCTGCTCCCGGATCCGGATTTCTTGAGAATATTCAAAAAGCATCCGAAGAATTTGCCTTGGTCGGCGAAACAATCGCTTCAATCCGCCTCAGTGACGCTCCCGCCTCAAACGGCACCCCCCCATCGGAATCTGCTCCTTCGGCCAGCGCCGGGGCGAGCCCCTCGGCGTCGGGTGGGCCATCCGCATCAAGCCAGCCCGCGGCGGGCGGCGGCGCGACAGCGACCGCAGGCGGCACATCCGCCTCGTTCATCATGCCCGCTGCGAAACGGTTGCTCGAAGAGCACGGGTTATCGCAAAACCAGGTGCCAGCCACCGGACCGGGTGGTCGACTGCTAAAAGAAGACGTGTTGGCGTTCGTTCGCAACCGCGGCAATGCCCCGGCAGCCCCTGCTGCCCCCAAACCAGCGGCAAGTGTTCCCAGCCCCGCGCCGCGTCCGACGGCGTCCACGTCGTTGGTGGCCGAATCGGTCCCCAACCGCAGCGAAGAGGTCAAACCGCTGAGCATGCTGCGGCGTACGATTGCCGCCCGCTTGGTCGAGGCTCAGCAAACCGCGGCACTGTTGACGACGTTCAACGAAATTGACATGCAGCCGGTGATGGCGATCCGCAAGAAATACAAAGACGCGTTCGCAGAGCGTCACGGGGTGAAACTCGGATTCATGTCCTTCTTTGCCAAAGCGTCCGTCGAAGCACTGCGGCGTTATCCGCTCGTGAACGCGGAAATTCGCGATGACAATATTGTCTATCGTCATTACCACGATATCGGAGTCGCGATCGGAGGCGGTAAAGGATTGGTCGTTCCGATTTTGCGAAACGTCGAACGCATGTCGTTTGCCGACGTCGAGGCGGGGATCTCCGAATTTGCTCGCCAAGCAGGTGAAAACCGATTGCAGCCAGCTGATTTGATTGGCGGCACCTTTACGATCAGTAACGGAGGAGTCTACGGATCGCTACTGAGCACTCCGATCGTGAATCCTCCGCAAAGCGGCATCCTCGGATTACACTCGATCCAAGAACGGCCTGTCGCGATCGATGGCAACGTCGTCATTCGCCCGATGATGTACGTCGCGTTGACCTACGATCACCGGATCGTCGATGGACGCGAAGCGGTCGGATTCCTGAAGACGATCAAAGAGATCATTGAGGACCCGTCTCGTTTGTTCTTGGAACTGTAAACCACGATTCGCAAGGAAAGAAGCAGCAATGACGAAGGTCATCCTCGCCACCGACGGTTCACCTCAAGCGGACGATGCGATTGCGTTTTTAATGCGATTGCCGATTCCACAACCGGTCCACGTCGACATCGTAACGAATGTTTTCTTTCCGCTGAACAATGGCGATTTAACGGATCCGTTGTTGCGAGATTTCCGTGACCACCAAGAAGCGGAAGCCAATCGCTATATGGCGCGATCCGAATCGGCATTGGGCGACTTCGCGACCACGGTCAATCGAAAGATGCTGCACGGCGATATCGGCCACAGCATTGTCGAATTTGCCGAGCAAAACGCGAGTGACTTCGTTGTCATGGGAGCGACGGGGCATTCGGGAATTGGCCGCATGTTGTTGGGCAGTGTCAGCGATTATGTTGCCACGCATGCACCGTGCAATGTGATTGTCGCACGCCAACCGCTGCATCAATGTTCGCAAGACGACCCGATGAAAATCACGATCGGATATAACGATTGCGAAGGTTCGAAAGAAGCGATCGACGAGTTCACGCAACTCGATTGGACCACCACCGCCGCGATCAGCCTGCTCGGCGTGGTGCCAGTATTTCAAGGCTTTAGCCCTGATTTGATGCCGAATATCGTGCAATACCGCAGTGAGCAACGGATTGCCGCGATGCATTATTTGAAAGCGGGCCGCGAACGACTGGTTAGCGAGCATTCGCAACTGTCCAGCGATCAAATCTCGTGTGACGTGGTGGAAACCGACCACGTCGGCAACGCGATCATCGAACGACTCGAAGAAGAAAAGACCGATCTGGTGGTGATCGGCGACTCGCACCGCAGCCGGATCAGCCGCATGCTATTGGGCAGTGTGTCGCGGTTCGTCCTGCAGCACGCTCACTGCAGCATGTGGATCGCACGAGACAAAAACGCAGTGAAGGATTGAGGGCAGGGCGGTGACGTAGCGAAAGTCGCCAAGACTTTCGGCGGATTACATTGCGAACCGAAACTCTTGGCGAGTTTCGCTACCCCAACATTAGCTACCCCCACATTAGCTTACGCAAACCGGCTCGCTCCCCACACTTCATTGCGACTCGGCGGCACCATGCCGGGCTTGTCTGGGTTCTGGTAAAGCAGGGATTTGATTTTTGCTTCCGAGCCTGAAAAACCGTCGTCGCGTTCGTAGTGCCACCGCTCGTGCGTCGGCAACCATTCGTCGGTAAGCGGCCACGGGTCAAACGGGTTGTAGCCGAGGTCCTGCTGCAGCTTGGACGAATCCATCGACACATCGCCGGCGCGGGGCGGCATCGGCCCGGCCTCGTGTCGCAGCGACTTGTGCAGCAGATCGGGATCGTAGCCGCCAACGCGATTGACGATCTGGCCAATTTGATACAACGTCAAACGCCGTGGTCCGCCGGCGTGATACAGACCGGTGAGAGGCTTGTCCAACAGCGTGGCAAACAATCCGTTCATGCAATCGGTATAGGTCGGCGTCCGTACTTCGTCGGTAAACAGCGTTGCCGGTTTGTTCTGCTTGAACCGTGACGCAATCCAGTCGATTGCACCGGCGTGCTCATTGAAACTGATCCCCATCGGTAACGAGATACGAAGCACACATGCATTGTCGCACTGCGAGAGCACGACGTTCTCGGCTTCGACCATCTTTGCGCCGTACACGGTCACCGGATCCGTGGCATCTTGTTCGTCGTAGCTTCCGCCGTCGCGGCCCGCGAACACCAAGTCGACCGACAAATGGATCACGCGGGCATCGTGCCGGACGGCTTGAGCAATCATGTTCTCGGCACCGACGACATTCACCCGATGCGCCATGTCGACATTTAATTCACATGATTTTAATCGACAACAACCACCGAAATTCAGCAGGCTGCGGAAACGATATTGGTCCCACAACCTGGCCACACTGTCGGCGTCTTCGGCATCACAGGCGACGATGCCGTCGCCCGATAGCGGCCACATATTGGATTGACGAACCCCGATGACTTGATCGCCATACCGGTCGCGAAAGTAATGAAATGCGTTGTATCCTGGCACGCCCGCAATCCCGCTGACCAACATCGGCAGCGGCGGGGAAGCGTCGTCTTCGTAGCGAGGGTCCAGCAGATCCATGAACTCGGTTTCGTCGTATGCGTCAAATTGTAGGCCAGGGTGCCCTTGTCACTTTCGGGGAGCGACAAGTATGGTTGAAATGAAGTTTGCCTAAAAATGGCGTCCGAGAACACCCACAATGGAAATCGACGAGTCGTGACAGAGCGAATTTTATTTGAATCCCACTCCCACACCCCTTTATGCATGCATGCCGACGGGATGCCAACGGAGTATGCCGAGGCGGCCTGGCAGCGTGGTCTGCGTGGGATCAACGTGACGTGCCACAACCCGATGCCCAATGGCTTTTCGGCACATGTCCGCATGCGAGAAGACCAGTTCGACGAATACGTTTCGCTGGTCGAGACAACGCGAAACGAGTGGGCAGGACGCGTCGAAGTCCGATTGGGGATGGAAGCCGACTATTTCGAGGGACACGAGAGCTACGTCGAAAAGCAGCTACAATCGGCCGATTTCCAATTTGTGCTCGGATCGGTCCATCCACAGATCGGCGAGTTTCGCGAGCGATACTGGAACAACGATCCGCTGGAATTCCAACGCACCTATTTTCGGCTCCTTGCTCAATCCGCCGAAACGGGGCTGTTTGATTCGTTGGCTCATCCCGATTTGGTCAAAAACGTGACCGCCGACGCTTGGGATCTGGACCTGATCATGGACGATATCCGCGCGGCGCTGGACCGCATCGCAGCGACTGGTGTGGCGATGGAGCTGAACACATCGGGGGTCAACAAAACCATCTCACAGATGAATCCGTGTCCCGAGATGCTGGTGGAAATGCGTCAGCGAAACATTCCAGTGACGATTGGTGCCGATGCGCATCAACCCGAACGCGTTGCCGACGGCTATGAAACCGCGATGGAATTGCTGCAGCAGTGTGGCTACGAAAACATCAGCCTGTTCGAAGCCCGCAATCGCTACGAGGTACCGATCATTGATGCCTTGACCAGCTTGCAGTCGGCCGAGTGCAAAACGTCGTAGGTCGCGTGCGGTTTTGGCTTTGAAAAATCATAACCCGAAGCGTCAGCGAGGGACTCTTGAACCAGCCCCGCCCCCTCGCTAATGCGTTGTGAAGTTGCGTTATTTGCTGTCGAGGAGCGACATATTTCGATAGCCTCGGACTTTAGTCCGAGGGATCTTCGCCAATATCCATCGAGTCCCAACGGGACGTTTCGTGACTTGATCGTTCGCCACAGAACGTCGCTCTGCGACGGGGTGCCAATTTCAGAACCGATAACCTTGGACTAAAGTTCAAGGCTATCCCATAAAGTGCCTCCAGCACAAAAACAGCAACTTCAAAACTCACCCGTCGGGTGAGGATTGCCAAGCAAACCCCCGAAACTCTTGGCGAGTTTCGCTTCGGTTAATTGATCGGTGGAGTTTCGCGAGCTCAAACAGCTGTTTCGGCCATGTCGCGGGCGTGATAGCTACTGCGAACGAATGGGCCGCTGGCGACTTTCTTGAATCCCATGCCCCGTGCGATCTCGCCCAATTCGTCGAATTCTTCTGGCGGAACGTAACGGACTACGGGCAGATACTTTTCGCCGGGCTGCAGGTATTGGCCGAGCGTCAAAAAGTCGACGTCATGTTCGCGAAGATCGGCCAACGCGTCGAGCAATTCAGCTCGCTCTTCGCCCAATCCCAACATCAAGCCACTCTTGGTACGAACGCTGGCGTCATATTTCTTGACATCCAGCATCATTTGTAGCGTCCAAGCATAGTCGCTCTTCGGTCCTCGCACGCGGCGGTACAACCGAGGCACGGTTTCCATGTTGTGGTTGAAAACGTCGGGACGGGCTTCGATCACGCGAGCCAGCGAAGGTTTGCAGTGAACGAAGTCGGGGGTCAGCACTTCGGTGGTCGCCCCGGTACGTTCTCGCACGGCGACGACGCAGCGGTAAAAGTGATCGGCCCCGCCATCGGGCAAATCGTCGCGGGTCACACTGGTGATCACGACATGCTTCAGCCCCAAGCGGGCCGCCGCTTCCGCCACACGCTCCGGTTCATCCGATTCAGGCAATTCCGGCGGTCGACCACGATGTACGGCACAGAATCCGCAGGGGCGTGTGCAAACGGCCCCCAAAATCATGAACGTCGCGGTTTGCTGGCTATAGCATTCCATCCGATTGGGACATTTTGCGTTGTCACAAACCGTTTCCAATTTCAATTCTTCCAACAATCCCGCCGTCATATGGTTGGAATTGCTGCGGGGAATCGGGCGTTTCAGCCAACGAGGCAGCCGCCCCGATGCACTGACTTCGGCACCTTCAGGAATTTCAGGGTCAGAGACGACAGGTAATCGAAATGCCATGGACGTAGGGGGATCGGTGGAACGAATGAACCAAATCGGGTTATCGTTCGCATTGTAGTAGACGACGGGCGATTGGTCACGCGAGGTGGGCACTACCGCAGTGCACAAAATCCCGTCGTTCTGTAGGAAAAGTGGATGTGCCCTGGATAATCGAAGCCCGGCTGCGCTAAGTCGCAGCTTGGCGGTACAATTCGCCTCGTTATGGCAAAAAACAAGAAAACGAAAAAAAAGGCTGCGGGTAAAAAATCCGAGCCAACGATGACCATTGTGACCGAGAATCGCAAAGCGAGACATCGCTACGAGATCCTCGATTCGGTGGAGTGTGGACTGATGCTGATCGGCAGCGAAGTGAAGTCGATGCGGGATGGCAAAATGTCGCTGGACGAAGCCTATATCCGCGTCAAAGACAACGAGCTGTGGCTGATTGGCAGCGACATTGCCCATTACAAGAACGCGGGGATGTGGAACCATGATCCCCGCCGTCCTCGCAAACTGCTTGTCCACCGCCGCGAATACGACAAGTTCGCTGGCCGGGCGCACGAGCGGGGACTGACCTTGATTGCACTGCGTGTCTATTTCAACTCGCGTGGCATCGCCAAATGTGTGATGGGATTGGTCAAAGGAAAGAAACTGCACGACAAACGCGAAACCCTCAAAAAGCGGGATAGCGATCGCGGTTTGCAACGGGCAATGCGACGCGGCTAGACCCTTTTGACTTTTGCTGCAGCTATCGTCGCGTTCGCGGTGGACCACGTTCCGGCGAACGCGACAACGGCTTGAACATGAATTTCAAAACCTGAAACATCCCCAACAATTCGACTATGTCTAACGTTGATACGACGCTGCGGATCTCGGATCTGACCAAGACTTTTGACCAACCCGGGGGTGGTCGATTGACGGTGCTGGATGTCCCCCAATTTGAAATCGCCGCGGGCGAACAGGTCGCCTTGATCGGTGAAAGTGGGGGCGGAAAAACCACGCTGCTGCATCTGATCGCAGGGTTATTGGTTCCCGACTCGGGGTCGATTCGAGTCGCGGGAACCGAACTGACGCGGCTCAGCGAACAAGGTCGCGATCGTTTTCGCGCCTCCACAATCGGCTACGTCTTCCAAACGTTCAATCTGTTGCCCGCGTTCACGGCAATTGAAAATGTGCGGCTGGGGATGACCTTTGGACATGGCAACACCGACTCGGGACGTGCCAAGGATTTGTTGGACCGGGTCGGGCTTGCTGATCGTGCCCATTATCGCCCCAGCCAATTGAGTGTCGGGCAACAACAGCGTGTCGCGATCGCTCGATCATTGGCGGGGAAACCGCGACTACTGCTGTGTGATGAACCGACCGCAAACGTGGACCCCGTCAGCGCGGAAAACGTATTGGATTTGATTCGCACCTCCTGCAGCGAGGAAAACATTGCGATGTTGATGGTCACCCACAGC
The DNA here is from genome assembly GCF_039541335.1 of Novipirellula rosea. Classification (NCBI taxonomy): domain Bacteria; kingdom Pseudomonadati; phylum Planctomycetota; class Planctomycetia; order Pirellulales; family Pirellulaceae; genus Novipirellula; species Novipirellula rosea. The sequence continues at coordinate 77,293 of NZ_BAABGA010000064.1, forward strand.
ATGCACGTGGCCGAGCGTTTTGATCGGATCGACAAGCTCGAAGAGATCAACCGAGCTTTTGCCAATAGCCAATAGTCCTGTCGCCCATTGTTCGCTAGCCCGCCGCACGCACTCGAGATCCACTGAAAGAACCCTCAGACGCATGTCCTTGATTCAAATTGCCTGGCGTAATTTCTGCCATCGTTCCTTGTCCAGTGCCCTCACGACGCTGTCGTTAGCGTTGGGGGTTGGGTTAGTGGTGTTGGTGTTGTCCATTTTTGGCATCATCAGCGAAGCGTTCACTCGCAACGCATCCGTCGGCTACAACTTAGTCGTTGGGCCGAAAGGCAGTGCGTTGCAATTGACGCTGAACAGTGTTTATTACTTGAGCCAACCGATCGAGAACCTGCCTTTTACCGAGTACATGGAGTTTTTCGGTCAAGCCGAACGGGCCGAGATGGTGCGTGACTATGGTGGCGATCCGGCGCTGGGTGAACGCGATGGCATCTACGCCGGCTACATGGCGGGCGGCTATGCGATTCCACTGGCGTTGGGCGATTACTACGGCGAATTTCGCGTCGTTGGCACCACGCCCGAGTTCTTTGAAAAACTACGGCATGGCCCCGACGTCGACGAACCCTTTTCGTTCTCCGAAGGCCGGGCGCTACAGGAATTCAGTGCCGAAAACGGCTACTTCGAAGCGGTGCTCGGTTCGCGTGTCGCTGCCGAAATGGGCAAACACGCAGGCGAGGAATTCTTCCCCACCCATGGCGATCCCGAGGGCGAAGGTCACGGGCAAGGATTCAAAATTGTCGGCATCCTCGATCCCACGGGAACGCCTAACGACCGCGCGGCGTTTGTGAATCTCGAAGGCTTCTACTTGCTCGACAACCACGCCAAACCACTCAAGGGAGACGAAATCATCGAGGAACCTGCGGATTGGCAACAGCGTGACCCCGAGCACAAACCGCTGGTGATTCCGCAACGCGAAGTGACTTCGATTTTGATTCGCAATGGTAATCTAATGTTTGCACCAGGGATGCAAAACACGATCAACGAAGGACTACAATCACAAGCGGCAGCCCCCGTCGGTGAGATCGCCAAGTTGATGTCAGCGATCGTCGGGCCGCTACTCAAAGCGTTGCTGGCGATCACCTTGATCACCTGCGTCGTGGCAGCGGTGGGCGTGTTGGTGGCGATCTATAACTCGATGAACGACCGTCGTCGCGACATCGCGGTGATGCGGGCGCTGGGGGCACGCCGCGAAACCGTGACCGTCATTATCCTGGCCGAAAGTTTGATCATCGCGTTAGTCGGTGGAGTGCTTGGATGGTTCCTCGCGCACTTTGCAATCTGGAGTTCGAGCGGTTACATCGAAGCACAAACAGGGGTGCGAGTTGGCCTGTTCACCACCAGCACTTACGAGATTGCGGTATTGCCGCTGGTGATTGCGTTGGCTCTGTTTGCCGGATTCTTGCCGGCGTGGAGTGCGTATCGCACGGACGTCGGATCGAATTTGTCGGCATAACGATCGTTTTCGCGGGCGCTCTGTGACTCCGATGACGAGTGCTTATTGCAGTTGCGTTGCATTTCCGCGACCTCTGCCGAGCTTTAACTTGGCAGAGGTGACGGGACAATTAGCAATCGACGATCGCCGTGGCACCGTGACGCTCGATCATCTCGAACAGCGTCTCGGGCTGGATCGGTTTAGCAAGGTAGCCGTTCATCCCGGCGGCCTCGCAGGCTTCCCAAATCTGATCGTCGCTGTGGGCTGTCATCGCGATAATGGGAAGATTCTTACACGCTTCACTTGACTGCTCTCGAATCAATTTAGTCGCATCGATTCCGTCCATACGTGGCATGTCGACATCCATCAAACAGATATCAAAGGCGTTACGTTTTGCCAACTCAACGGCTTCCACTCCGTCGCTCGCCACGATGACCTCGTAGCCTTTCATCTCCAAAATCCCCATGATCACTTCCTGATTGATCACGCCATCTTCGGCGACCAGAATACGCGTCGCCGAAGCGGACGGATCGTCGCCCTGCGGTACTGGCGGTTGGGCTGGAGAATCGTTCAGCCGGGAAGACGAAAGATGATTGAGCACATTGGGTTTCCGCCGCATTGAATGAGCTTCGGCCTCGTTCAGCGGATCCTGCTCCTTTGACGACAGTCGCTGCGTGCTCGATTCCGCATCCTCCGGAGTCGTCCAGCGAACCTCGGGATCACGACGCAACAGTGCGGTGGTCGTGGCGAGCAGATCGCTCGCAAGCACGGGTTTTCGCAATTCCGCCGACCACTCACCACGTTGAACATCCAGCGTCACATGGGCAGGCAAAAGGAACAAGCACGGGATGTTCAGCTCAGCACATCGATTGGCAAGGCTTTCGATCTTATCACAACCGAAGATGACCAAGTCCCAAGTGTGATCAAAGAAACTTGCATCAAATTGCCATTCGCCGAACTCGGAACGACACGGCCACACTTGGACATTTGCACCGATCGAGCCGAGCGCCGACTCGATCGCTCGTGCCGATGCATCCAGAGGCTCGATGATCGCAACGCGAGGATTGCCGAGCACGGGGCACGGTTGCATGTGCGGTTGCTCGTCGGCGAGTTCCAACGGCAACAAGACATTGAATGTACTTCCGATACCGACAACGCTCTGCAATTCGATCGTGCCTTGCATTCGTTCGGCGAGCTCACGACAAATGGCCAACCCAAGTCCGGTACCGCCATATCGCCGCGTCGTGCTGCTGTCGGCCTGCGAGAACGATTCGAACACTTTGCCCTGTTGTTCCAACGGAATTCCAATACCACTGTCTTGGACTTCGATCGACAACTGGTCCACACCATCATCAACACTCAACGCCGTGATGGTCAGCGAGATATAGCCTTGTTCGGTAAACTTGATCGCGTTACCAATCAAATTCATGATAATTTGACGCAGACGAGCGGGGTCTCCGAGAATCGCTTTGGGCAGCAGTGGATCAACATCACACACCAACTCGACCCCTTTCTGCCAAGCGGACGCGGCCATCAAACGACTGACCTCGCCGGCCAAACGCTCGAAATCCATCGGAATCCGTTCCAAATCCATCTTGTTGGCTTCCAGTTTCGAGAAGTCGAGCAAGTCGTTGATCAACGTTAGCAGCGACTGGCCACTCTCTTCGACGGTTTCCAGGTATCCGGTTTGCCTTGGATCGCTGGATGCACCACGAGCCAACCGAGTCATGCCGAGAATACCGTTAAGTGGCGTCCGAATTTCGTGGCTAATCGTGGCCAAAAACCGGCTTTTTGCTTCGTTTGCGGTGTTGGCTTGTGCGATGGCGCGTCGCAACTGTTCTTCGGTCGCACGAAGCTGTTCGTTGCTATTGGAAAGTTGACCGGCACGATCTTCGGCGGCCTTAGTTCGTTCCAACACGCGTTGTTCGAGCGTATCGTTCATCTGTTGCAGACGCAGGAATCCGTCGGCATTTTCCAGTGCAGCACCGGCCAACGTGGTAACGAAGTCCGCAATCCGCCGCTCGTCCGCCCCAAACAAATCTTTTAATTCGAGGTGAGTGACCAAGATCACGGCGACCGGATCTCCACGAAACGCGATCGGGGCAGCAATTGCACTTCCACTGCCTCCGCCGACATTGCTCGCATCGTAATCCAAGCAAACAGCTTGATTGGTTTGCACGGCCATCCGAATCAATTTCTCGTTTGCCTCGGTTCGTCGCAAACACGCAGGTTCACAATCCTTGCCGTTCCAAGGTTTGAAAACCAGTTGGCTTAGGTTTTGATGGATCGTGACAACATCGACATGTTGGCCACGCAACAAACGACGTGCCGACTCGCTGGCTTCGGCATATACCAAATCTGCCGAGAGTGCTTGGGCGATCCGACGGCCTGATTTCAAGACCGTGACGAAGCGATCCGCCAACGACAAGTTCGTCGATGTTAATCCGGAAACCTTCGCCTCATCGCTGCCGGAAGGATAAAGTTGCTTGAGCTTGGCAAGTCGCAACGAGAGCGATTCGGGAAACGTTCCAAAATAGTCCGCTTCGCTTTCGTACAACGCTTGCAGCAACTGCAACGAGTCACGTTCTTCGACCGCTTGCGACAACCGCACGGCGGCTTTCAGACTGGACCGAAGTTGGCTCGCCGCGCGACGGACGTTGCCCCGCATCAGATGGCAGATGGCGATTTCACGGCGAACTTGGGCAAGATCGGCGGGAAATCCTCGTGCCAAGGTCGCTGCTTTGTGCAACGCCGAACGCGTCCGTCGCAATTGTTTGCGGAAGCGACGGCCATCACGACGATCAATCAATTCGAGTTGGCGACGCATCGCGGTGCCCAACCACACATAGCAGGGACAGATGTACGTATTGAGGTGTCCTGCTTGTTCACAGCGTTTAATCGCATCCTGCAATACCACCACCGCCTCATCGACTCGGTTGTGATGCAACAGCATCACGGCAAATGCGAGCTGCGTTTGTGCGTGACTTTGCGCGTCGGGCCGCGACCGCGCAGCCTCTTCCAAGACAAGCGACAACGAAAGCGTTTGCGGTGTGGTACGCGCCCAGACATCCAGACTGATTCCGGTCGCTTGTCGGTCGCCGATTTGACGGCCCGATTCAAACATTTGCGAAGCCATTTCGGCCGCTTCGGCATAACGCCCGATGCGATAATACGCGTTGGCCGCTTGATAGCGAGCCATGTTCATTTCCCAAACATCACCGGTTTGCCGCAATAGATCGACCGCACGTTTACTCGTCGCGATGGCGTCATCGAAACGACACTCGGCCAACATCACGACACAATGATAGTGATGCGTTTGCCCCTGTCCCCACACATCGTTTAGCGAGGTGCGAATCGCCAATGAACGCTCGGCGTATCGGTTGGCGCGTTTGAACCACCGCAGCAAACTCATCACCGGTCCATGTTCGCTGTAAAACGCAGCAAGAGTCCCCGAGGGTACAAACCGCTCGGCTTCGTTCAACGAACGCAAGTGATTCCCCAGCGTCCACAGCGTGTGGCGACTGAACCAATAGACGCGTGAAAGACGGCTGAGCAATTCGAGTCGCAAGCAGTCAATTTCGGACAACGATGCATTGCGAGCGATCCAGCGGGCGGGCAAGAAGCTATGGATGACTTGGAAGAAGATCTGGGCGACAAGGCCGCAAAACATCGTAAAAAAGTTCCCCGGAACTCGGATCCCGGTCACCGCCAACGCTTGTTCATATTGGGCAGCGGCCTCGTTAAAGCGGCCGCGTTTGAACGCCACCTCGCCGATCTGCTGTTGGATCCGGGCGCGTTCCAAGGGCGTATCGGCCAATTCCAACGCATCGTACAAATGGTCCGCTGCTTGGTTATAGCGACCGGCAAGCAGATGAATCGTCCCGAGTCCCTCAAAGATCTCGAGTCCCGTTTCTCGATCGTCACTGGAAAACCAGCGTTTAGCGATCTCGAGCTGATCTTGAGCCACCGACAACGAAAATCGTTGACGTGCCGCTCGAGCCGCCTGGAGTGATGTCGTGAGCGCGAGCTCGCCTTCCCCCGCGGCATCATAATGGAACGCTAAATCGTACAGATTCTCGGGATCATGTTGACACAGATAGGCCACCGTTTGCTTGTGGATGCCGCGGTGTTCGACCGGATCAAGATGCTTGCGAAGCTGTTGATGGATCGGATCGTTGGCGAAACAAAACCATCCGGGCCGCGTTTCACGCCACAAAATGCGTCGTCCCAACGCCTCGTTGACGACCTGCAGCACGTCCGCGTAGGGGACTCCGGTCACCGCGGTCAACATGTCCAAGTGGAATTGTTGGCCGATCACGGCGGCGGAGGAAAGGATTCGTAGCGAGTGATGCGATAACGCGTTGACTTGTCGGTCCAACAATTCCGCAAACGATTCGTCGCCCCGCAACGCTTCGATCAACTGGCCGCTGGATACCCAGCCATCCTCGGAAAGGGTTACGACTTTCGTATCAATCATGCGTCGCAACAGTGCTGATGCCATGGTCACACTGCCATCAGCAACATCGATGATCGAGCTCTTGATCGATTCGGAGATTTTGCCCGCAGTCGATTCGAGATGCAATTCCAACGCTTCGGCGGATAGACGGCCGAGTCGAATCGGGGCGCCACCGGGTGTCATGCTTAAGGATTCAGGCGAGTTGCCGGTGACGACACACAACATGCGATGTCCCGGTGCCAACGCGACCTGGTCCATGATCGTACGGATCACAGTGCGGCTGAGGTCATCGGCAATATCGAGGTCATCAAACAGCAGCACCACACCGCTCGGTTCTTTGGCCAGCGCAGCAAACACCTCGGCCAATGCAATCGCCGCTCGCTGGCTGCCGTAAGCTTCCGGTCCAGTATGGTCCGCTGAACTTGGCCACAGCGGGGCAAGGCCCGGCCACAACTCACGCAGCGTGGCGGCATGATTCTTGGTACTGGCGGCAAGCCGAGCCGCGAGTTCGGGCTGTTTTTGACAGAGCAGTTCGATGGCCGACAGCACCGTATCAAGCGACTGTAGCGGTTTAGGGTTGGTCGACGAACTCGCCCCGCCACGAAACACAAACAATCCTTCCGCTTTTGCCCGCAGCAGCAGCTCGTCGGCAAACACGCGGCGATGGCTGGTTTCCGCCCCCGTAACCACATGTAACTGGGCGTGACCTTCCGGTAACGCCAGCATCGATTTTTGGATCGTTTCCAGCTCGGCGTCGCGGCCGACCAAAGAGGCTTCGGCCAATTCGGGACGAATGTCACGCGTCCCAATCGCAAACGTTTTTGTTGCTACTGGCGACGCTTGTCGCTCGGCGATCGACTGCAAGTCGTAAAGCAATGCCGATGCGGTCTCGTAACGATCCCGAGGATCGCGGCGTAACAAACGGACGACCAAGTCATCGAGTGCCGCTGGCACTCGCAATCCGAGTTCACGTAGCCGCGGCGGCTCGAGACAAAGTTGATGATCAAAGAAGTCGCTCGCATTGGCGGCTTCGATCGGGGCTCGGGCCGACAGCATGCTAAAGACGATCGCGCCCACCGAATACAAATCCGAGGCGGGACAGACCATCCGCGGCAGCAAGCCACTCGATTCAGGCGAAATGAACACAAGATCCTCTACCGGAAAGGCGAGGATGTCTTGCTGTGCGTGAACGTTTAACACCGAAACGTCACGCAGTTCCACCTGATTATGTGAATCACGAAAAACGTTCTGTGGGCTGAGCCAGCCGTGCACCCGCGACATGCGGTGCCAATCTTGTAGACACGCCGTTAACGAGATGGCGGTCTTGAGTGTGTCTTGCAGGTCAAACGGATGCCCTAGGAGATGCTGTTTCAAGGGAGTGCCGCGAGGCACATCAGTGACGCGGGTCAAGCGACGCGAATGATCGTGAAATTCTCGCTGCTTTAGACTCCCGAGCGGCTGCTCACGAACATTGTTCTGCCACTCCAAACGAAGTGATGCAAACCGCTCGGCAGTGGTTTCCTTGGCATCAATCCATTCGGCCAAATAGATGTCGCCCAACGCGTACGACTGCACACGACAACTTTTCACGGATCCGTGATCCTCTACGGCTTGGATCGCCGCATAGTCGCTTAATTCGGGCAGAGGAATCGGAACAGTGATCATGGATGTGATGTCGGTTGAGACGTAGCCGGACAATGCCGAACTTGATGACGACAAGGTTTGTAACGGTCGCCCTGAAAAGGAAGGGGGTGATCGTCGTGTAAAAGCAAAACAGTAAGTAAGCAGCAATGCCTAGGAACGGCTGCGGACAAACGCACCCAAACAATGGGCTTCGGATGAAACCGTTTGCGAAACAAATGCGGGTGTTTGCGCCGCGTCCTGCCGAAGCCTAGATCACAAATTGAGTTCAAGCGGTCTTTACAGCAGAAATAGAACTTTTTTTCAGCATAATTCGCAGGGCCACCGACCCCTGCTGCAGCAGGTGTCCGAGCCGTGCCAACGCGCATCGGAGGCGCAAGAATGCGCTGACCCGCAAGGCTTGTTCTGACGGTCATAGCGGTTAGTCAATAGAGTTGTTTGCAAGGAAAAGCCGCTACAAATTCATGTTTGCGCGACGCGCAAACCAGCTTTCCTGGACGCTACAACCGGAACGTGCCCCTTTTTCACGCGAGCTGCGAACAACTCCTTGCATCAGCTTGACAGTTTCCGCAGCTATGGAATATTGCTCGCAACCTGTTGGCGACACGAGTATGTTTTGAACCTGCAGGGTTTAAACCACTACATCTTTTCGCTGGCTATTCTCATTTTTCTTCGTAGGGGCAAACGCATCATGAACGTGATGTCACAGGATTTCCGCAGACGTGTCCGACCGTCGGACGTAATACACTCAACACAAACCAAGAGCGAGACGCCACCGTCTCCGGCAAAAAACAGCGCCGCTTATCTCAAGACCTTATTGGATCATGTGAACTCGGTGTTGGCTTCGCCCGCATCGGACAGCGACGCGATTGAAGACGCCGTGGACGTTTTGTTCCACGAACTGCGTGACATCCGCCACGAATCGTCCAAAGACCAATGGGCCGAATTCATCAAAGAGGGGCGAGCCCATCCCGTTTGCCAATTGGTTCATCAAGATCCGTTCACCTCGCGAGCGTTCAATAAACCGCGTGGCTATGCGGGTGACGCGGTGATGATGGATTACATCTACGGTCGCGAAGAGGATTGGCAGCGCCCGGCAGCGAGCCATGTCGGTTCAGCCGTGTTTAATTACACCACCGCGGCCCCAGCATCCGCTGGCGTGCGTGAACGACGCTGTTATGTTGCGGAACTGCTGGACAAAATGGCTCGCCAAAAAAGTGGGCAAGAGGTCTTGGCCGTCGCGGCGGGACATCTTCGCGAAGCAAGTTTGTCGGTGGCCGTCCGTCGCAACCGCTTCGACCGGTTTGTCGCCATGGACGCCGATGCCGAGAGTCTCGAAGAAATCCAGACTCGCTATGGACGTTACGGAATCGATCCCGTGACCGCCAACATTCGCCAAATGCTAACCGGGAATCTCGATCTCGGCTCGTTTGATTTGATCTACACAACGGGACTGTACGACTATTTGGCCGATTCGACCGCGATGCGATTGACCGCAAATCTGTTCGATTGTGTCCGCCCCGGTGGCAAGTTGGTGATTGCGAACTTCTTGCCTGAGATCCGCGACGTTGGCTACATGGAAATGTTCATGGATTGGCATCTCATTTACCGCAGCCGCGGTGACATGTTGAAATTGGCCGACAAAATCGTCCAATCCACGGTCGAAGAGATCCGCGTGGTCGCCGAAGTCAACGAGAACGTCGTGGTCATGGAAATGACGAAACGATAATCGTGCTGCGGCAACCCTAATGCCCGCGAAGAGAATCGACGTGATCAGAATCGACGCATCGCACTGACAAACACCATGTGCGTTTGCGTCGAGACGGTGGCATTGGAAAAATCATCACCGGGATAAGCACTTGTCCCGGTGTGCACGTCCGGTGCAAAGGCGAATTGATACGCCGTGTCGATCTCCCATCCGCTGTGCTTGAATCCATAGCCCGCCGAAAAGTGATGCTGCAACGTGGTCTGCAGATAGGTTGATGTCGTTGCCGCGGGAATGGGATTGTCTTGATAACGATATCCCAAGCGGACGGTTCGATGATCATCAAGATCGCGTTCGTATCCCGTGCTGACGATCAATGCGTCTTTCCATCGCAAGGGAAAGACCTCGTCAATCTTCGGGCCTGCGACAGTCCTGAAAACAGGATTGGTTGGATTGGTAAAGACAAGGTTCGCGTTGTCATAGGCGCTAGACCAATCTTCCCATTCGAAATCCAACCCGATCCGCTGACAGGAATCGACTTGGTGCATGATCCCAACGCCCACCGATCGCGCCCAGGTCAAGCCAAACTCGACGTCATAATAGCTCCGCCCTAGTGGCGTGATGTCGACCGCTGCTTTGCCATCCGATTTAAATTCATTTTCGCTTTGATAATGAACACCGATCGTGGTGCGATCACTCACAGCGTACTGGGTTCCGCAGGACCAAGAGAGGGCTGCCCCGGTGGCCTGGATATCCAACATGGTCGGGGTGCCGCGGAGTGGTCCCGAATTCAAGTAATACGGTCCTTCGATTTCAACGTGGCTTACCGCCGTGCCAAGCGTAGCCCCGACGGTCCAGCGATCGGTCATACGAACCGAGATTCCAGGCAAGATGCGAACCAGCGCACCAAAGGATTTGTAGGTGTGAGTCCCGGGCAGCGTCGCGGGGCCTTGCAAATCGTAGTCCGATGCAAAGCCGGCAGGAGCAAACGCACCAAAGCCCAGCACGATGTCTTCGTTCCAGCGGCGGGCCATCATGAAATAGCCAAGTCCAGTAGGATTGTCTGCCGCGTCGGTGGTGGGGTTGTCGTCGTCAGAGTAGGACAAGTCGGTAAACAGTCCGGCGCCACCGATATCGATGTACGAATCGCTGCAACGGCAATCGCTGCATCCGCAATCGCCGAAGAGACCTTGCATGCCGGCGGCGTTGTCATGCAGCAGTACGCCATTGTCGCCAAAGCCGAGATTGGTTCCGCCACGTCCCGCTTCGCGTGCGGACAAGGCGTTACTAATTGTCCCTGCGGCGTACGCGGGAGTCGCAAGGAGTGCGACCGTCAATGTGATTGCCAACCACTTTATTGGCGAATGATCTCGCCCCGCACGCAGATTTAGAACCTTCACCTCGATGCCCCCATCGTCCTTGATTATTTCAGCCCCATCAATTGACGCGCGGCGGTTCTGCTACGCACAACGACTATTGGGATTCAATCGGTCGGTGGGGTTGTTCGGGCTAGCATGAATCGAAGTAATAATCCGATTCGGTGGCTCGTCATTGTGGGTGGGTGGGATTAGTTAATCTGTAACGCCCACGATGGAGTTGACGGAGTTCTTAGCAACGGCAGAAACTCGGAATCTTCGGTTTCCAGCGCATCATTGAGATTTTCTTTGATCTTGGCAAACTCGTCCTCGAGCTTCAGGAACGCGGTGACCATATCGGGATCAAAATGTGACCCCGAACCTTCCTTGATCACCTCGACCGCCTTGTCATGGGAAAACGCCGGCTTGTAAACGCGTTCGCTGGTCAACGCGTCATAAACATCCGCGACGGCCACGATACGTCCACAAAGCGGGATCGTCTCGCCCGCCAGACCGTTCGGATAACCGGTTCCGTCCCAGCGTTCGTGATGCGTCATCGCGATTTCATAAGCCATATGCAACACGGTCGATTCGGGATGAGCGTCCACGACCGAGCGGAGCGTGTCGCCGCCAATCTTTGCATGCTGAGTCATGACCGCAAATTCTTCGGCCGTCAACTTTCCCGGTTTAAGCAGAATGCGGTCGGGAATGCCGACCTTGCCGATGTCGTGCAGCGGACTGGTTTCGTAAATCGATTGGATATAGATCCCGTCAATCGTCTCTTGAAATTTGGGCCATGTCGAAAGCTCGACGCACAGCAATCGACAATATTCGCGGATTCGTTCCAGGTGGCTGCCGGTTTCGTTGTCGCGGCTGTCGGCCAACTTGGCGAGCGCAAAAATCATTAACTCGCGGCTTTCCTGCAGCAAAAGTCGCTCGCCTGCGCGAATTCGCATCAACATCTCGCTGGGGCTGAACGGTTTGGCAATGTAATCGTCGGCGCCGGCATCAAGCCCCTCAACGACGCTTTCGGTGTCGCAGCGTCCGGTTAACAAAATGACATACGTGTAGTCGCACGAATTGCGTCGGCGGATCTCGCGACACAGATCGATGCCATTCATATGCGGCATTTCGACATCCGAAATGACCATTCGATATTTGCCGGTGCGAACGTAGCGCAGCGCCTCGACCCCATCCGCCGCAACGGCGGTGGAGTATCCGAAATACGAGAGTGCATGACGCAGCGTTTCCGCGGCGATCGGATCATCATCAACGACCAAGATATGAGTCGTCTTACTAGTTATTTTCATGGTCATTTCTGCTCTCCACGATCCGAAGGAACGCTCACTGAGAACTCATCATTCAAAAACTCTCGGACCTCGCAATGCAGCGAACGCAGTTCATCCACCATGGCGAGTAACTCGGAGGTTTCATCACAATGAGCCCGTGTTTCGAGCGCGGCGGCCACTTGAGCCACGCGGGCGGACGCCATCGTTTGAGCGGTTCCTTTATGCCGATGGGCTAGCGAGGCGAGTGAACTTTTGTCCCCCATCCGCACTGTGGATTCGATCAGGTCGCATTCGTTTCGCGACGTCTCAACAAACCGACAAAGCATCCGTTTCGCCATCTCTGCACTTCCCATCATTCGCTGAATTAATTGCTCGCGATCGATAATCGGCATGGATGGTTCGGTAGTGGTCATCAGAACACTCAAATTACAAACGAGTTCAGTCATCGGATTCCCGATGTCTACACGGTGCCCCACCGTGTCAAGCAAACGCTAGCTTCCGCTTTAGCCCCATTGCCCCTTTTTCACTCATTTATTCGGTGAACCGAACCAATGCCCCCATCCCCCCCCACGGCTTAGTCGCCTTAACCGGCATAAATGGACTCATCCAGCGCGGATCGTTGCCCCCCCGACGAGCGTTTAGCCTCGCCATCCGCTCTTTTGTGATGCCCCGTCTCGCGCTTTCGCGACGCCCCGTCGAGCTCTTTCACGACGACTCGTCGAGCGGATCACAGATTATCGCTATCGGATTGGGGGTTTCGCCTTACAATGGGTGCGCCGTCGCGAATTCTCATCGGCCCTCGAGCCTCGCTCGCAAATAAACCCGCACTCTAATAAACCAGTTTTTTGATGCAGTTACCGGTTATTGATCCTTCCAGCAGTAATTCGCCCGCTCCTGCGATGCCACGCGACTACTTGTCCGATTTGGCTGCGGGAGGCCGCGCCCCGACGGGCCCAGTGGCCGCTCGCCCGTTGCCGATGAGCATGGAGGAGGCTCGCCAGCGTGGTTGGGACGAGCTCGATATCGTGTTTGTCACCGGCGATGCCTACATTGATCACCCCAGCTTTGCGATGGCGATTCTTGGCCGGACGCTTGAAGCGGCCGGTTTCCGCGTCGGCATTGTCAGCCAACCCGATTGGCGATCGTGTGATCCATGGAAAACGTTCGGCCGTCCACGTTTGTTCTTTGGCATCAGCGCCGGCAACATGGACTCGATGATCAACCACTACACCGCCAATAAAAAGGTCCGTAACGACGACGCCTATTCGCCGGGCGGAAAGATCGGCTTGCGGCCCGACCGAGCCACGCTTTCGTATTGCCAACGGGCACGCGAAGCCTACAAGGGTGTCCCCGTGATCGCCGGCGGTGTCGAAGCCTCGCTGCGACGCTTGGCTCACTACGACTACTGGAGTGATAAAGTCAAACGCTCGATCTTGTTGGACAGCAAAGCTGACCTGGTCGCTTTTGGGATGGGCGAGAACGCGATCGTCGAGATCGCCCAGCGACTCGAAGCAGGCGAGGACGTTAAAGCGCTCCGCGACATGCTTGGCGTCGCTTATGTGCTCGGGGCATCCGAGTCCGACGCGATTCCCGAGGACGCCTTGACCCTGCCCAGCTTTGACGAGGTCACTCGCGACAAAGTAGCGTTCGCCGAAGCGACTCGTATCATTCACAACGAAACCAATCCGTACAACGCACGACGGTTGGTGCAAAACCATGGCACCCAAACCGTGGTCTGTAACATTCCACAACCGCCGATTTCCGAAGCGGCGATGGACCAGATCTACGGGCTACCCTACACCCGGCGTCCTCACCCGAGTTACAAGGAACCGATTCCCGCGTACGAGATGATCAAGAACTCGGTCACGATCATGCGTGGTTGTTTCGGGGGTTGCACGTTCTGTTCGATTACGGCGCATCAAGGCCGGATCATCCAGTCTCGCAGTAAAGAATCGATCCTTGGCGAGATCTCGAAAATGACCAAGGACAAATCGTTCAAGGGAGTGGTCAGCGACATCGGTGGTCCGACCGCGAACATGTACCAGATGAACTGCACTAAACCCGAGGTCGAAGCGGTTTGTCGTCGCCAATCGTGTGTGCATCCCAAGATCTGCAAACTGTTGGGCGTGGACCATACGCCGGTGATTGAACTGATGCGAGAATCGCGAAATCTGCCAGGCATCAAGAAGGTGCTTGTCGCCAGCGGTATTCGGATGGACTTGGCGCGTACATCGCCCGAGTACTTGAAGGAATTGACGGCGCATCACGTGGGCGGCAAGCTGAAAGTGGCACCGGAGCATGTTGACGCTGGCGTGCTGAACAAGATGCGGAAACCGAAGAACGACGACTTTGAACATTTCACCGACATCTTCAAAGAAGAGTCGCAACGAGTTGGCAAGAAGCAATTCATTGTCCCTTATTTCATCGCATCGCACCCCGGCAGCGATGTGCGAGCGATGATCGAGTTGGCGTTGTTCTTAAAACGCAATGGCTACAAGCCGGATGCGGTGCAAGACTTTATCCCCGCGCCGCTGGATATTGCCACCACGATGTATTACACCGAGCTTGACCCGTTTACGAAGAAACCGGTCTACATTGCCAAGGCAATGAAAGAGCGGAAGATGCAGCGGGCATTGATGCAATTTTTCAAACCAGAGAATTATTTCGAAGTCCGCGAGGCACTGCGTTCGGTCGGCCGCACCGATTTGATCGGTGACGGTTGTGATGGATTGATCCCGTCGAAGCCACCTCAAGAAGCGATCCGAGCGCGACGTCAAGACGCGAACAAACGGTTCCGTGGCGACTACGTGCACACGATTGCCAAAGCGGATGCGAAGGGCAGCGGCGAACAGAAGAAGGGCAGCAAAAAGCAACGCCGCGACCGCAAAAGCACCGGCTATCGCCCCGACCGCCGCGGCGCAAATTAACCGCCTCCCGTTGTGGATCTTGCTAAAGATCCCTCCTATCCAATGCCAAAGCGGATCTTGCCAAAAATCCCTCGCCCAATCGTCACTTCGGCACGTCGAGGCAATTTTAACGCGGCGACCGAACGTAGTCCCGCAGGGACGGCTGGCTTTAGCCATGGGCGTGAGCAAAAAACGATCGCAAAGCCCCGAACGGGCGACAGGAATGGGTTTCGCAACGGTTCCTGCCGTCTCTTCGAGACTCATGGCGCGGGATTGATTCTTGGTCCATGGGCTGACGCCCATGGCTACATCTTGTCGCCACTTCGTGGCTTTTCGAACGCTGCAACCGTACATAGTCCCGCAGGGACGACAGGCTTTAGCCATGGGCGTGAGCCCATGGATGCGTGAGCGAACACGATCGCAAATCCCCGAAGGGGCGACAGGAATGGGTTTCGCAACGGTTCCTGCCGTCCCTTCGGGACTCATGGCGCGGGATTGATTCGTGGTCCATAGGCTGACGCCCATGGCTACATCATTTCGCCACTTTGTGGCTGGGTGCGATGGAATCATCGAACGATCTCACGCTTCAAAACGTGCAGCGTGTCGAACTCAGGGACTAAAGATCGCGTTGCATGTCGGTACGTCATCGCTTCCGTTCGGCTTGTCCGGGCGGAGCGGGCAAGCGACATCAACGGGCAATATTGACGCCACGAGGCCCTCCCCGGAAGTCTCGCGGAAGGCTCGATTTCCGACCCTCCCGGCGTTACTGGGCGGGTGAAGCGTTGCCGATACAACCAAACGCAAAGTTAATTCACACCACCGTTCGCGAGTGAAGTGGCGATGGGGCGATCGAAACTCTACAGATCGAAGTCGTCCAACGAGTCGATCAGGCGGTCGAGTTGGTCTTTGGGTTTGGCGGCGTGCTGCTGTTGCCGTTTGAGCAGTTGGTCGTCGATGCCAACGGTGTCGCGGCCTGCTAACAACAACTGTTCGTCGCGTTCGCGGGCCGCGGTTGCAATCGGATCGTCGCTGCCGGCCGGGGCGCCAAACAATTGCGACAAGTCAATCTTGAATCCCTCGTCCCCTTCGACTTCGGCACCCGCGATCGCGGGCGCTTTGTGCTGCGGGAAAATGATCGCGTTCTCGGGACAGACCCGACTGCACGCCGGACACCCTTTGCGACAATTGTCGGGCTGTTCCACCAAAATGGTCTCGGCAGCATCGACGCCATAAACCCCAAACAAACAAAAGTCGACACACTCCATGCAGTTCGTGCAGCGGCTGAAGTCGATCACGGGATACCATCGTCGCGAAGTCTGCTCTTCGACCTCGACCAATTTCCCACCGATGATCGGCAAACTTCGTGGCGACGTTTCGTCGTCAATCTGCTGACCGAGAATCCGCTTCAGCTCGTTGAGATACGGTTCCGCATCGCCAGCGATTTTCAAGTCGATGCAGTGAATCTTGCGGTCCGGCCGCGGATACAACGTCGCGACTCGGTCGACAGCGTCGTCCCCGTCCTCGGCATCACTCGCTTGCCCGTTAACGGGTTCTTCGGCTTCGTCATCCGACTCGTCCGCATTCGCCTCGCCCATCTCCGTTTCGACTAATTGGCCGCGGACGCCATTGCGGTCCAGAACCCAATGGGCGGCCCGGGAATAGATCCACGAAAAGACGATCAAGTCGCCCTCGACCTGAGACAACTGCTGATACGACTCGCTCGTTTTGGGCAAGTCGTACAAATGGGGAACCACCAACACGTCGACGCCGTCGATTTTCGCAGCGGCGTCAGCGAGCTGTTGTTCGATCGCCCGCTTCTGCGGGTTCCGCGATTGACCTCGCGAGACAACAACGGTGTATGCGGCTCTTTCGATCGCTGAAATCATTGTGGTTTCGTCGGTTTTCAATGCGGCGGGTGATCGGGGAAGTGAAGGGACTACCAGTTCAGCGGCTTCAGCCAAGCTGCCTTGGCATCGGCCAGCGAAACGCTTAGCGCAGGTCCGGCATCGGTCATGATCGCCAATTTGCCAGAGGCGTCCATTGTACCAAGCCGTGTCGCAGAAACAGCTGATTTTGCGAACAGCTCGGCAAATGCGTCCGCTTGATCACTTGGCACTTCGCAAAGGAAGCGAGTATTCGACTCGCTGAACATCACCTCGGTCGCCGAGAGCCCCGATTTTTTGCAGATCGCGTCGATATTCAAGCTCATCCCCAACCCGCCAGCCATCGCCATTTCGGTAGCGGCAACCGCCAAACCACCTTCGCTCAAATCGTGACAGGCGCGAATCATGCGTCCACCAATCGCTTGATGGAC
This sequence comes from Novipirellula rosea, assembly GCF_039541335.1. Classification (NCBI taxonomy): domain Bacteria; kingdom Pseudomonadati; phylum Planctomycetota; class Planctomycetia; order Pirellulales; family Pirellulaceae; genus Novipirellula; species Novipirellula rosea. The sequence continues at coordinate 94,445 of NZ_BAABGA010000064.1, forward strand.
TGCGGCAAAGGTGTTCTTCGCTTGCACCGCGTCCACGGATGGCACTTGACCGCCATCTAACCCGAGCGAAAGCAACAAGTGCGATCCACCGAGTTCCGATTTCGTTTCGCCGACCAAGAAGACGGCATTGCCCGCCGCTTTGGCATCCATCGTGATCGCTTTGGCGACGTCATCAATTTGCCCCATCGCACTGATCAGCAAGCTCGGCGGAATCGCGATCGTTTGACGATTGCCATCCGCGTCGTTGTAGCTGAACTCGTTGTTCAGGCTGTCTTTGCCGCTGACAAACGGAGTCCCCAGCGTGACCGCCATGTCTTGGCACGCGATCGCGGCGCGGACCAGCGAACCAAGCGTTTCGGAGCGATCGGTGTACCCCCAACAGAAGTTATCGAGGATCGCGACCTTGGCCGGATCGGCGCCCACCGCGACCGCGTTACGCATCGCTTCGTCGATCGCCGAGGTTGCCATGTGATAGGTGTCAAAATCACCGTAGTGAGGATTCATGCCACACGAAATCACCAAACCGCGACGACTTTCCAATCGTGGTTTGACCACCGCCGCATCGCTGGGACCATCGCACATCGGGCCGACCAACGGTTTGACGACGCTGCCCGCTTGGACTTCGTGATCGTATTGGCGGATGATCCAGTGCTTGCTGGCGACGTTCAGGCTGCCCATGATTTTCAACAGCACGTCGCGATGACCGGCATCGTCCAGCGATGGCAACTCGGCCTTCGTGGTCGGTGCCGGGTGATAGACGGCGTCGCGAATGATTGGCGGTCGTCCATCGTGCAAAAATTCCATCGACACATCGCCGACGACGTTGCCGTGGTAAGTCAGTTGCAGACGACCGGTCGCAGCAAAGCGTCCTAGGATCGCCGCTTCGACCCCTTCGCTTTCGCAAAGCTCGCGAAGTTCGTCCCAAGAGTCCTGAGGTACGGACAAGACCATGCGTTCTTGCGCTTCGGAGATCCAGATTTCGGTATAGCTGAGACCTTCGTATTTCAGCGGCGCCTTTTCGAGCCAGACTTCGGCGCCGAGCTTTTCGCCCATCTCGCCCACCGCACTCGAAAAACCGCCCGCACCACAATCGGTCACGGCGTTAAACAGGCCACGGTCGCGAGCCTGCATCAACACATCGAGGACCATTTTTTCGGTGATCGCGTTACCGATTTGCACCGCACCTCCGGAGAGCGATTCCGATTCGCTGGTCAATTCCGCCGAACTGAACGTTGCGCCGTGAATTCCATCGCGGCCCGTGCGTCCACCGATCGCCACGATCAAATCGTCAGGCTGAACTTCCTTTTCTTCCATGCCAACGGGAATGATGCCGACGTTGCCGCAATACACCAACGGATTGCCGAGATAACGACGATCGAAGTAAACCGCGCCGTTCACGGTCGGTATGCCCATCCGGTTGCCATAATCACGCACTCCGGAAACCACCCCTTTCATCACTCGCCGAGGATGCAGCACGCCAGGTGGCAAACCGGTCGGATCGGTGTCCGGCGGCGCGAAACAGAACACGTCGGTATTGCAAACCGGCTTGGCGCCCATTCCGGTGCCCATCGGGTCACGGATGACGCCGCCGAGTCCCGTGTTGGCTCCACCGTAAGGCTCCAGTGCAGAGGGGTGGTTGTGTGTTTCGACTTTGAAACAGACATGGTACTCGTCATCAAACGTGACGACGCCCGCGTTGTCTTTGAATACGCTGACGCACCAATCGTCATCGCCAAGTGTTCTACGAATCGTTTGCGTGGCGGCAAAGATCGTTTCTTTGAGCATGTTGTCGTACTGACGCTCGTCCGCCTCGGGGGTCCCGTCGGCACCGGGGCCGCGATAATGGATGCGACCGGCTAGCGTTTTGTGGCTGCAGTGCTCGGACCACGTTTGGGCAACGGTCTCGAGTTCGATGTCGGTCGGGTCGCGACCAATCGATTCAAAGTGATCGCGAATCGTCTGCATCTCGACCAGCGTCAGATAGAGCTGCCCTTCTTTGGAAAGCGTTTCGAGTTCCGCATCACTGAGCTTGCGAATTGGAATCGTGTTGAGCTCGAACTGGCCGGCCGATCCGACATCCAGCTGGTCCATTTCGAGCGGTCCCACCACAACCTGCTCGACCGAGTCATTCGAGAGTGCTCGGCGGCAAATCGCATCGAGCACCGAATCGTCCACATCGCTGATCCAAAATTTGCGAAGCGTCCGCACGGCGTCGACGTTAAACCCGATGTCCTTGGCTGCCGCAATCGTACTGGCGGCCACCGGGTCCATCACGCCGGGCTTGGGCAGGACGTTGACGAGGGTCAAACTGTCGCCGGGCGGCTCGTTGAGCACGTCTTGGCCGGCAATCGCAACGACGGAGCGTTCGGTGACGGCGTCCACCAACAGGGTGTTGGCAAGCTGGACCGCTTGGTCGTGAGCGAAATCGCCTTGGATCAAAAAGCTGCGGGCACAGTCGACGTCCAAATTGTCATGCAGCCCAAGTTCGTGAATTTCTTCTTGGGTTCGCTTGGCTTCACGATCGACTTGACCTTCGGCCGGATAAATATCAATTTGCCAAAGCGGCATGGTTGCGTTTCCAGTATTTCAAAATTTCGAAGTGAAGTGTATTCGCTGAAGGGCCAGCGTTTGGATCGTGGTCGAACGTTTGGATCGTTGTCGAGGTCGACGTCCCCGTTTTTTACGCCAACGGCGCTAAATTCCATAGCCCCGGGGGCCTCGGTATCGCCGGAAATCCAAGAAGCAATCGCTCGTCCTCTCTGCAGAAGGCGAAGTTTTGCAGTATCGTGCGGCGTTTTTATCACGCCCGAGCTGACTCAAAACGAATCTCGAATCGTTTTCGCCTCTTTTAGCCACCGCAGCAGACTCTCGTCGTCGTGGGAGTGCATCCATTGGCGGACCTCTTCGATCGAGCCGGCGAGCCGGCGAAGTTGTTCTTCGATCGCGGCCCGATTTTCTTGACAAATCGCCAACCACATCGCGGGATCGCCTGCGGCAACGCGGGTGATATCGGTCCATCCGCTGCCCACCAAATCCGCTGATTGCTCACAGACCAATTTGGCCACCGCCGAGGACGCCAAGTGCGGCACATGGCTGACCGACGCCAAGTGCGTATCGTGTTCCTCGGGGCTGAGCGTGACAATCCGTCCACCAGTGAGCCGCCAAAATTGTTCCGCTCGCTCGAGCAAACCCGCGGGTGTCTGGTCGCTGGGGGTCAACACGACCACTTTGCCGACGAACAAGTCCGCTGTGGCATGTTCGGCGCCCGTTTTCTCGCTCCCCGCGATCGGATGAGCCGCGACAAACTTGGCAACCGCGGCGGGGCATTGGCTGACCGCATTGACGATCGTTTGTTTGGTGCTGCCAACATCGGTGATCAAACAATCTGGCTTGGTCGCCTGAGCAACGGCGATCACTTTTTCGGAAACCTTATCGACGGGTGTCGCCACCACGACGACGTCAACATCGCGACACCCCTGTTCGATCGATTCGGTGACCGAATCGACGACTCCCAGATCAACCCACCGCTGGCCTTTTTCAGCATTGCGAACAATGCCGACGACATGCACGGCGGGGACCGATTGGCGGATCGCCCGAGCCACGCTGCCACCCAGCAGCCCCACGCCCAGAATCGCGACACGAGCGGGTCTAAATTCCGAGAGAGAGTCTTTCATTCTGGGCAGCTATTCGGCGTCGTCGTGTCGGATCTAGTAGAAAAAGAAACGCTGGCGTTGCGACGCCTTAGAGGTTCGGCAACTTGTGACCGAGTTTTTCGCGTTTGGTGCTGAGATACTTTTGGTTGTGCTCGTTCACCGCCGAGACGATCGGAACCTGATCGACCACACGCAGATCAAAACCACGCAGGTTGAAGGCTTCGGTCTTTTTCGGATTGTTGGTCAACAACCGAACTTCGCTCAGCCCCAGGTCCTTCAAGATTTGCAAGCCGATCCCATAGTCACGCATGTCGGCCTTGAAACCGAGCGCGTGATTGGCTTCGACCGTGTCCATCCCGTTGTCTTGTAATGCGTAGGCCCGAATTTTCTGAGCCAATCCGATCCCACGTCCTTCCTGAGGCAAATAGACCAAGGTGCCTCGGCCCTCTTTGCTGATCGTTTCGAGAGCCATCTGCAGTTGATCACCACAATCGCAACGCAGCGACGAGATCAGGTCACCGGTGAAACAGCTGCTGTGCATCCGTACCAACGGCGCCGCGGCGGTGCCATCTTGATCATCATTCAAGTCGCCATAGACCAATGCGATCGGTTGCTGGTCTTCGTATTGAACCGCGTAGACGATGATTTTGAAGTTGCCATATTTGGTCGGCAATTCCGCCTCGGCAGCTCGGCTGATCAGTTTTTCGCTGACGCGGCGATGGGCGATCAACTGCTCGATGCTGATGATTTTCAGATTGTTTTTCTGGGCGATCGCCGAGAGCGAGTCACGCGAGGCGCGGTCTCCGGTTTCATCGAGGACTTCGCAGAGCACTCCGGCGGGCTGCAAACCGGCCATTCGGGCCAGATCGACCGACGCTTCGGTGTGTCCGGCGCGGCGAAGCACGCCCCCCTCTTTGGCCAACAACGGGTAGACGTGTCCAGGTCGGACAAATTCGTTGGCCGCACAATCGTCGGCGGTCATCCGCAGGATCGTTTCGCTTTTTTCGCGTGCCGTGATCCCCGTTCTCGCGGTGCGGATATCGACGGGGGTCATAAAGGCGGTTTTCAGCGGGGCATCATTCAGCGCGACGATCGGCGCAAGCTCAAGTCGCTTACAGACGTCGGGCAGCACCGAAACGCACAATTGGCCGCGGCCGGAGAGCATAAAATTAACGGTTTCCGGCGTCGCTTTTTCAGCGGCACAGATAAAATCGCCTTCATTTTCGCGATCTTCTGCATCCACGACGATCACAACTTCGCCTCGGCGAATGGCTTCTACCGCTTCGGGAACGGTGTTTAGCTCGATGGCCATATTGAACTTTGTACGAGTAAGACGACTAAACAGGGTCGACAAGGAACGTATTATACGATTGTCAACGCAACGCTCCCACCGCCCCATTTTCACGGTTGGACGGAATTTTCGCGACCGCGAGGATTCGATTGCATTCGGCGTTTAAAGGATTTTTGATGCATCATTTTGAAAGTTTCGCGACACTCTGTCGCCGCTTCACGACAAACGCCTCCGCACGGCTTGGCTGGGCATGTACCGCGATCGTTGCTCTGGCCGCCACCAGCCCGCTGACGGCCGCCCCCCCCACCAAAGTTGCCGAACAAGCTGGCGAAGAAGTTACCGAACAAGACAAATCGACGTCCCAACCGGCCGCCATTCCATCCGAATCGTCTAGCGGCGGATCGGCTTCGGCAGCCAAGTCGACCGAACCGCGGACGTTTGTGAACCAGCGATACAGTCAGCGGGCGGATCGGACGGGGCTCTGCGACGTCATCCTTCCCGGCGGCCAAGAGACGCCTCCCGGCGGCTTCCCCACCGTGGTGATCATACACGGCGGGGCATGGATGAGCGGCGATAAATGGACCATCGAAGGCTATGCACGCTTTTTGGCCGAACATGGCTACGCCACGATCAACATCAACTATCGCCTGGCGCCTCGCTACAAATTCCCCTCGCAAGTCGATGATGTTCGCGAAGCGCTGGTGTGGGCCCAAGAGAATGCCACTCGCTTCTCACTGGACCTCCGCCGCATCGGACTGTTCGGCTATTCCGCGGGTGGCCATTTGTCGTTGTTGGTTTCGGTACTCAGCGACGAACCGATGGAAACCAAGTTGGCGTCCAGCGAGTGGGCTGCGGACGACGAGCGTTGGCAGAAACTGCCAGCGATCCAAGCGGTTTGCGTTGGCGGCCCGCCGTGCGACTTTCGCAACCTGCCGCCCGAGAACACCGGATTGGCGTACTTTCTCGGTGGATCCCGCAGTGAAAAACCGAGTGTCTATGAAGCGGCCTCGCCGACGGCGCACGTCTCTGCCCAGGATCCGCCGGTTCATCTGATCCATGGGGAAACTGACTCGATCGTGCCAATTCAAAACAGTCTTGTGTTTCGCGAGCGAGCCAAAGCGGCGGGGATCCTCTGCGACTTAACCACCATCCCCGGGCAAGGCCATTTGATCACGTTCTTGAATCCTCAAACCAGCAAGGCGATGATCGAATTTTTTGACAAAGTATTGTCACAACCTTAGCCGGATTGGCGTCGTGGCCGCTACAAGCGGGGAAACGAAAATGACGACCCGGACGACGACTTTGTTGAGTAACCGGGGCCACCGGGTGGCCGCGGGGGCGGCGGTGGAGGACGAGGAATGACCGCAGGCTGGATTCGCAATCCCACCGGAACATCAAGTTCCCACTGAGCCAAATAGGCCCACGGTGTGTCGGGATGCTCAGCGATGCACTTTTGCAGTGAATGGACCGCCGAATCGACCAAATACCTTGACTCGGACGATCGCAGCGTAGCATCGGGCAGCAACGTGATCTCGTTAGTCTCCAGCGACAATGACGGTTTCACATTTTGTGTCGCCGCCAAGTACTCGAGATAACGTGCTTGCGTGGCATACACGCGTCCTTTGGTCAAATCGAACGAAGCTTGCCATCGTGGTGAGGTTTCATCTTGCCACGGCACCGCCGTGTCCTCCAAACGCACAATCAACGACTGCAATACTTCACTCGCTCTTTCAATCCGAGTCCGTTCGCTTTGCAAGACGCGTGAAAGCTGAGTGCGAAAATTAGCGGGCACAACGTAAGGATGCAGGACCGGGTATGGATAAACCGGCGATCGCTCGCCGAGAAACGTCATCCGTGGTGGCACAAAGAGCTCGACTTGCTGGTAACTGAGCGTCGCGGCATCGACCACAAATTGTCGCACCGGATAATCATGCAGCGAGCGAACATACTGATTGACCGAAGCATAATCGGGCAAATAGTCTTTTCGATTAGCCCATTGATCGACGCTGCGAGTGGCGTCTTCATCGAGCATCGTGAACGAGCCGCCGGTTTGCAGTGCCAACCGCGTCAAGGCAAACGGTCCGAACCCCGAGTGCAACCGCTCGCGATAGGGACCACCGTACCACGGCGTGTTCGCCGCCACGCTGGCGCCGGATTGTTGCCACAGCGGAAGCGCGGACTCGTGCCAATAGGGAACAAGAAAGCGTTCGGGCAAAGATGTTTCGGGACCTTTCTTGACCGGCAACCAAAACGCGTACTCACGCCCGCCGCTAGGGATTTGACACAGTTGCGACCCACGTTCGCACCCCATCACCGCATTGGGACCGATCACGTGCACGGCGACTCCGGCGCTGCGGCAATACTCGATCGTGTCTTCGAGCTGCAATGTGTCGTCGCCTGATTCGTCAGTCAGGATGACGATCATGATGCGTTCTTGGCGATTGCGTTGTTCGCGGTACAACTGAACCGCTTGCGTGACCGCCGACATCACATTTTCGTCTCCGGTGGTATCGATCGGAACTTTGGTCATCGCTGAAATCGCGCGAGCCCCGACGTGAGTGGGCCGCAAGATTTCTCGCCAATTTTGTCCAAACGCAATCACGCTGCTAAATAGCGTGTTTTCATTCTCGGCTTTGTCGCGTCGCTTGGTATTGAACGCCTCGATCGACTTGTAAAACGATTCCGCATGGTCCGCCATCTGGCTGCGCTTATGCGTCAAGCTTGCCGATGCGTCAAATAGCCACACGATCAACGTGTCACCTTGTTCGAGTTCGCTACGGATGGCGCCGGTCACCACTTCGCCCGCCTGGCCGATTCCCGTCGCGGCGATCAACTTGTCGGCACCCGACGCTTCGCGAGTGAGGTTGGACAACTTTTTTTTCGCTTCACCGACACGGACTTCTTCGCCCCACACGTCACTGCGTTTAAATAATTCCATCGACACTAACGATGCCGACGGTGGATTGGACATGTCCAGGGCATCGAGTGGCGAAAGATCCGGCGGCGTATCCAACCGGGCTGCTACGGGTTGCTCAAGCACCGCTGCGGGGGTCATCGATGCCGCCACTGTTGGATCGTACGCGCTGACGGATGCCACCGTGAAATCGGCCATCGCGGAATCGTCAGCGGGATAGGTCGCCCAGATTCGGTGCCCTGCGTCACCCGCCAAACGGTCAAACACCCACAATCCCAACGCCAGCAGAAGCAGCGTGTGCAGCACGATCGACAAAAACCATGGCTGCAGTCGTTTCAGCACCGTCCTAGGCGCAGCCGGTGAGGTCGAGAAGTTCAACGACGTATTCGGTTCGGCGAATCGGCTCGCGTTGGCTGAGGACGAATTCAATTTGCTGCCTCGATCGTTCGTGTTTCGAGAAACCAAGTACAGATACCGTGCCCCCGTCCCTCATTGCATTTCTCGCCGCCCGGGGGAAAACCGGCAATCCCCTACTTTTGCATCATTCACAATCAGCGATGCGATCCGCCATGACGTTCAGGATACCCATAATCGGTGTCGATTCGGAGCATTTCGAGCAAAAAATTGCGACGGACTGACGGGAACCGCGACTTGCGGGTCCAGTGCAAAAGCGTACCCTTTGTGGCATTCCTTCCTCTCAATGTGCAAATTTCGACGGCAAACTCACGATTCATGACAGGCTCTTTACTGGCGGTTTATTGCATTTTGATCATTGCCGGATCCGTCACGGGAGGATGGCTGCCGGCGATTATGCGGATGACGCACCTGCGAACCCAGCTGCTGATGAGCTTCGTCGCAGGGCTGATGCTGGGCATTGCGATGCTGCACATGCTGCCTCACGCGTTTCACCTGATGCAATCGGCCGCCATGACCGGTGGCGCCGCGTTAGGGGGCATCATCGCGATGTTTATCTTGCTTCGCGCCTTTCACACCCATGCTCATGGGGCGATCGAAACGCCGGGAGGATTAGGGCCTGATGAGGCAACCGACGAGCAGGGACACGAGCAGGGACACGGGCATAAACACAGCCATCATCACTCGCACGATCATGGGCACGGGCACGATCATGGGCACGGGCATGATCATGGGCACTCACATGATCACGGGCACTCGCACGGCAAACATGACCATGCCAAAGACATCGGTTGGCTCGGCATGCTGTTGGGACTCGGATTGCACACGTTGATGGACGGCGTCGCGCTTGCCGCCAGCGTGACGGCAGAATCGCATCACAACCCGTGGCTAGGACTTGCCGGATTGGGGACCTTTCTTGCCGTGGTGCTGCACAAACCTTTGGATGCGTTTGCGATTACGTCCGTGATGAAAAAGGGAGGCTGGACGCCTACCCAGCAGAGTTTAGTGAATTTAACTTTCTCGTTGGCGTGTCCGCTGGGTGCGATCGCTTTTTACATCGGTGCGAATCAACTTTCCACGGATGGCACGGTTTTGGGCTGGGGCCTGGCGATCTCGGCAGGCTTTTTCATCTGCATTTCCTTGGCTGACTTGTTGCCTGAAGTTGCCTTTCACGATCATGACCGGCTCAAATTGACCGCGGCGTTATTGATCGGCGTCGCGTTGGCTGTTGGAATCGAAAGCTTGCCAGGCCATAGCCACACTCCCGCCGCCCCGGCACCGAACATCGAGATTCAAATCCAGACGCCAACGCAATCCGAGTGACGATTGCAACGAAACGTGTGTTGTCCCCTCAAGCCCGAAGGATTCGAACGTGCAATTCGTAACGGACTGGTTCTGGAGTCTCCAGTGGGAGCGTTTGGTTCCCGAATTGATCGGCAAGGCGTTGGGCTTTCTGAGTGGTTTTGCGGCGAGTTGGTTTTTGCTGTTTCGACGGCGGCTCAATGCACTACAGCGAATGCAGTCGGGCGATTCCGATGACTTCATCTTCCAGATGCACCATTTGAGTCCCGCGGCGGACCATGACGAGGACGTCGTGCTGCTGTTTCGCAATGTCGCTCCCAAGACCACGCTGAACGATCTGTACGACAACGAAGCGGTGCGGGACGTTGTCAAAAAAATCGCGGATCAAACCACGCTCGACGACCCTATTTTGAAGACCGAGGGGACACTTGGTTTTGAACTGCTTAACGATGCCGTTGGCCATATCGCAGGCTTGTTAGCGACCACGCCATTTCCGCGCAAAGCGTGGTTGTTCGTGATGACATGCGAAGACCGACAAGCGGTGCGAAAGAAGTGCGTTCGCTGTTTCTTGATCCAACCCGCGGACCTGGAAAAGTTTTTCGATTGGGATTGGTGCCAACACCATGTGCAGGTGGAAAAGCCATGGCACTGGTTCCGCGTGGTGGCGCTGCACCGGATCGCATGTGCATGGAAGTCCGAGCAACAAATCGCGATAGAGGAATCCTCACGCTCGCGGGAACTCGACATGCCGCTTGTCGACAAACAAGTCCGTCACGACCGCGTACGCGTGCTGTCGCTCGGTTTAAACGAAGATGAGTGTCCGATCGGCCAACCCCACCGAATCGCCTGGAACAGCCATCTAGCAAGCCTGGAAGCAATGGGACTACAACTCACCACCGCGACATCGAAAACGAACAACGACGCGAACGACGCCAACGTTAGCACCGCGACGAATCACGCCGCTAACGACCCCAAGTTGTTAGACTAACGCAGCGATTGCATTCTCACCGTCCATCCACCCCATACTGCAGACCCGATGCTTCAAGATCCCCCGGAATCCAATTACGACATTCGTTTTGAGCTATTCGGATTTCCGGTCCGAATCGCCTGGTCGTTTTGGCTTGGTGCGTTGATTTTTGGATTTAATTTGGTCCGTGGCGTCGACGGGATGTTCCTTCACTCGGGCGAAGGCAGCCCTGGGCAACTGCCGCTGCTGATGCTCTGGGCGCTGTGCATGTTGGTGTCGATTTTGATTCACGAATTGGGGCATGCGTTTGCGTTTCGCCAATTTGGAATTCAGTCGTCGATCGTGCTGTATCACTTCGGCGGCCTTGCGATTCCGAGCAGCTCGTTTGGGATGGGACGTTCGGCGGGCCGGTTAACCGAGAAGCAAGATTTGTGGGTCGCTCTGGCCGGTCCGCTTGCTCAAATCGTGTCTGCCGCGTTGTTAGTCGGCGGTTTAAAAGTCGCAGGCTTTCGAATCGAAGCGCTCGCGATCGTCGACAGCGTGGTGCCACTTGGATTGGCCAAAATCCCTGGCGTGATGGAAGGAGATCCGATCACAAGTCATGGTTTGTATGCGATTGTTTTGTTTTACCTTTTCCCAAGTGTCTTGTGGGCGCTGTTGAATTTGGTGCCGGTATGGCCACTCGATGGTGGCCGGATCATGAACTCACTTGTGTTGATCAATGGTGGCCAACGTGATCAAGCATTGTGGATCAGTGTGATCAGCGCAGGATTGTTGACGGTGTACGCATTCAAACAGCACCAAACGTTTATGGGCATTTTGTTTTTGTCATTAGCGTTTAGCAATTACCAAATGTTGCAACAGACGGGGCGTTGGCGATAAATCATTTGCAAATTTTGTGTTCACAGAGCAAGTTTTTTTGCAGTCATGTGGCTTGCAAAACCGAAGTTGAATTTCAATCACGTGCAAACGCTTAAACAGGGTCTATGCCAGATGATTCAATGCATTTTTCATCTTCAATGACTCAATCCTAAGCAACAAAAACGCGTTCACTTACCAAAAAAAAATTTCATCGCAAGCACTTTTTTCATGAAAAAGATGTTGCGGAATTCTCAGAAGCGCGTACAGTTACGCGCAGTTTCTAAACGGTTGAAAGCAAGAGCAACACTGATGTGGATCATCAACGCTCTGAGATTCAACTTCCAATCACGATTGGTGAGCCGTGGCCGGTGACTTTTAGAACGCTGTTCTAATAAAGTCACAAGGACTCACTAACGTGCCCTTTCTCGCGGAGGAAGAACGTGGCCAAGAAAAAAGCAACCAAGAAAAAAGTTACGAAGAAGGCAGCACCTAAGAAAGCTGCAAAGAAAGTAACGAAGAAGAAGGTTACGAAGAAGGCAGCTCCAAAGAAAGCTGCTAAGAAAGCAACCAAGAAGAAGGCTACTAAGAAAGCAGCTCCAAAGAAGGCTGCTAAGAAAGTAACCAAGAAAAAGGCCGCTAAGAAAGCAGCCAAGAAAGCTACTAAGAAGAAGACCGCTAAGAAGCGTCGCTAGTCCGCTGGACAGCTCTTCTCTTCTGAGTAGAACCGAAGTTAAAAAAAGCCGCGTCGGAGTTCATTCTCTGATGCGGCTTTTTTCGTTTTAAAAAGCACAAAAAGTGCCAATTTGGCAGTTTTAGCGGGGATAACAACCGATCCCTGCAATCGGGGCTGCACCGGCAATGAAGCCCGAAAGCTGGTTGTTTGCGTGGCTGTTTCGAATCCGTAACTCCAAATCTCCGCAATCGTTTTGTGGATCCGACGAAAGCCTTGGCGACTTTCGCTGCGATGCGTTCGGCAATGCGTTACAGCGTCGGCAAGCTTGGCTTGGGTGGGTTCGCAGCGGCCTTAGACGCCAGCGTGCGAACGAGCGCTTTGGCGGCCGCTTCGATCGGAGTTCGCGCTCGCGCGTTTTCAGCAAGCACGTTGGCAAGCCGTCCTTCGTCGCCACCGGTTCGCAAGTCGATATCGATCGGTAGTGCTCCCAGAAACGGAACATTCAACTCTTCGGCCTTCGCTCGAGCACCGCCACGGCCGAAGATGTCGTAGGTCTTGCCACAATCGGGACACATAAACCCGCTCATGTTTTCGACCATTCCCAAAATCGGAATGTTTACCTTGCGAAACATGCTGATCGCCTTGATCGCATCGAGCAGTGCAACCTCTTGCGGGGTGCACACCACCACACTGCCTGCCAACGGCAACGCTTGCGACAGCGTCAGCGCGACGTCTCCCGTTCCCGGTGGCATATCGATCACCAGATAATCCAGCTCGCCCCAATTCGTATCGCCTAGGAATTGGTTGATCGATCCATGCAACATCGGACCACGCCAAATCACCGCTTGATCGGGCTCGACCAGAAATCCCATCGAGATTACCGGCATCGGCGGATGTCCGCTGTCATCATTGAGCATGATGGGTTCGATTTTCTTCTGCGCATTCACAGCCGGTCGCCCCGACAACCCAAGCAGATGAGGAATGCTGGGGCCATAGACATCCGCATCCATCAACCCCACACGGCTGCCGAGTTGACGTAGCGTCAATGCGATCGACGCGGCGACGGTACTCTTGCCCACACCTCCTTTACCGCTGCCGACAGCGATCACACTTTTCACACGCAGTCCCACCTGTCCCAGACGTGCCGGCGGACGCGGGTGATCGACAATGTCAACTTTCACCTGGGTCCCTGGTAACGCGGCAACGACTTTAGAATCAATCGCATCGGCGATTTCGTCCGCGATCGGGCTGGAATGGGATGTCAATCCAAGCGTGATGGTGGCGGTGTTGCCCTCGACTTGCACCTCTTTGATTTGCCCCATCGAGCCGATGGGACGCCCGGTTTCAGGATCAGGAAACGATTCAATCGCGGCGCGAACAGAGTCAGTATTCAAAGCGGACATGGATATCGATTCAGCGAAAGGAAAGTAGGAACGGGATGGATTCGAACCAGAAAGCCTGACCACAATTCGCCACCCTGGCAAGGTCGGTAGCCGCGGCAGTCCCGCAGATTCAGCCCTCGAGAGCCGTCGTGATAGCGGACGACTCGCTAGGGGACAACGTGCGAAAGGCCCGCGAGTTGATTCGGCGAGCCACATTCTGCAGGGCTTCGGGCGCCGCCAGCGTGATCGGGATCCCTAACTCGGAAATCGTGGCCTGCATCGAACCGGGGATCCCCGTCATCCCGGCGATTTGAATCACCCCCGGAAACGCCGTTTTGACTTGCGTCACCACCCGCAACATTTTGGCGATCGAGGCCGGCGTCAATTCCCACAGCACGATAATGGGCATGCGGCGGCACGAGCCAGACTTGGCCAACGGGTGACGCGAAATTCGCCGTGGCACCTCGCTCGCTTCACAGGACACTACCCGCGGGATCCAAGGATCGGACAACCCTTCGGGACTGAATCGACGGGCCGCGTCGGACCAGCGGTTGTCTTGCTCCGCCACGAGCCATGTGACCTCGTTGGACGCCTCGAGCCATTGGCTTGCAATCGTTTTCATGCACTTTCGCCATCGCTGGGTGAAGACGATTTTTTGGGTCGCGGTGGCGACGTGGTCGCTTCGGTTTGGACTGCATCAATTCGCCGCAGCAATCGCGAACGGGTGATCCCCAGCAACCGTGCGGCGGCAGCACGATTGCCATCACTGATCTCCACCGCACTCTTGATCATCTTGAGCTCAAACGACTCGAGCATCTCATCGAGCGAAATGTTTTGCACTTTCCGGCGAGCCAGCGAGTCGCCGGGCCGAAAGGAGCGAATCGCCAGCGGAAAATTCTCCGGTCCAATCGATTCGCGAGTTGCGTTTCGCACGGCATGTCGCATCGCTGCGTCAAGTTCTTCGAAATTGTTAGGCCATGGATAGATCACCAATGCATCGATCGCGGCGCGGCTCAGACGTTCTCCGACGCCATCTCGGGCGGCATGATGTGAATCGACCAACGCAGCGGCTAACAGAGGAATATCCTCGACGCGAGACGCCAAGGGTTCGATCGTCACTGTCAGCGAGGCCAACAGATCGGCCAAGGCGGCGTCGATCTGCCGCGGCGGTGGCTTGATCCCAATCACCACTTCGCGATCACTCACATTCGCCAGAGATCCTTCGTCCGCTGGCACATCGAGATTGGATTGATCGCTACACAATCCGATCAATCGCAACCGATCGCTGTAAGAACTAATCAACTGGACCAAATGCCGCTGGGCATCCAATGGCATTTCATCCAACCCCCGTACTAAAACGGTGGCTTTTGCGTCGGCGGAATTAGCAAGTTGATTGACCACCGGAACGATCGACGCATCAAGTAGTTCGGGATCCATCAACGGTCCATCGACGATCGCGATCGGTTCACGCGGCGCGGATTGCTGATGAACCCGCAGGGCAATCGATTCGCAATTAGCGCCGGCAGGAGCAAAAAATCCCAGATGCGTTCGCACATTTGCGGCAACCTGGATACGAGCTCGCATCCGTTTAGCCGACGAAGAGACACCAGCAGTGGCGACCGTTGCGATGGAAGCGTGCTTTTTTCGCCAGGCATCGAGTTGTTGCCGCACGATTGCCGCGTCAGCAATTTCCTCGTCGGGAACACGGTCACTAAACCGGCCTCCGATCGCGATCGTCAGCCCGGATTCACCCGAACCGATGCGGACAAAGCGAACATCGATCGGATCGATGCGATGTTTTGCATCTCCAGCCGGTTGCACTCGCAGTGACGCGGTCCCGCGGTGCTTTAGCCCTGGAGGCGGCGAGAGCGTTGCCGCCAAAAGATCAAGCGGATCATTGGAAACGGGACTGCCTGCGACCGCACGCCGCTGCAATAACCGCTCAACCTCTAATCCCAGCCAACGTGCCGTGGCGGCCGACAAATACACCAATTTGCCTGCGGGATCG
This sequence comes from Novipirellula rosea, assembly GCF_039541335.1. NCBI lineage: Bacteria > Pseudomonadati > Planctomycetota > Planctomycetia > Pirellulales > Pirellulaceae > Novipirellula > Novipirellula rosea. The sequence goes on from NZ_BAABGA010000064.1 coordinate 109,910, forward strand.
ATCGCCCACACCGGAGCGTCCGACGCATCGAGCAGCCGCATCAGATTACGGATCTTCGTGCCTGAGGTCATGGATTCCGTCTGTTCGCGGCTCGCGCTTGAGTAAACCGGTTTGGCTTGAGTAACCCGGTTTGGCTTGAGTAACCCGGTTTGGCGATGTCTCGATCGATTCACCGCCGCGCCGCGAATCAGCAGTGAGCCGTGGGCTCACTGATTTCGCGGCATCACGCCAAGACGTGGCGTCCCGTTTGTAAACCCAAGTTTAACCCAACGCTGCGGTGACCTAAAACACATCCAGGATAAAGTGATGGCCTTGGTGGTAGCGGCGACTGCTGGGGTAATAGTTGTGCCACTTCTTGTTGTAGACAGGAATCCGCATTTCTTGCGGATAGCGGTGGTACAAACTGTCACTGCTCTGGAAATATTCCTGGCTGTAAAAGTTTTGGGGGTAGTACACGTAGGGGTAGTGATAGAAGCGATTCCAATCGTGGGAACCTGCTGCTCCACCCCAATTTTGACCATAGGCACGCTGTTCCGCCGAAGCCGAATCGGCCAAGGCACAACAACTGCAAACGAGGACAGCAGCTAACAATAAATGGCGGAGCATCCGTGGCTCTCCCTCTGGGGGGCGATGATTGGAGGGCCGGCAACGGCCCGATGGGTGACTCGCAAACATGCGTACCGTCACTATCGGCACATCTGGTATCATCGGTTGAGTCGTTTTGGCTTACGATTTTGACTACAATTTTTGTCACAACGCTTCCTCCGACCACCCCGCCACTTCACCGCCCCCCTACGATCCACCTAAGATTGCGTGTGCAGCGTGCTTGGGATTGATCAAGAATCTCGAATTTGCTGCGGATTTCGATACAAAAATCGAATGATTGCTATACTGGATGATTGATCCAGTAGGGCAACCGCCCCTTTGTAAATCCTTTCCAACTTGGTTCAACGTATGTCGTTCCGTCGATTCACCACGTCACTGCTCGTTATCGCGATCCTCGTGACGAGTTTTGTTGGCAATACAACATTGGCCTGTCCCTTCTGTAACGCCGTTTCGCAGACGCTACGTCAAGAGATGTCGGTGATGGATGCCGTCGTGATCGCGACCGCCGTCGACCGCGAAAATGCTCGCAACGAAGAAACCGGCGAAGTGCTGATGCGAGTCGAAAAAGTGCTTAAAGGCGATTCGCTGGTCAAAGTCGGCCAAGAGGTCAACGCGATCTATTACGGCGATGTGAAAACGGGCCGCACTTTCATGCTGTCGGGGGTCGATCCACCCAAAATGCAGTGGTCTTGCCTGCCGCTATCCCCACGCGCGGAAGCCTATTTGATGAAGGTCACCAAATTGGCAGGCGAGGACGACGTCACTCGATTGCGGTTCTACTACGACTACCTGCAAGACGAAGAAACGATGCTCTCGCGAGACGCCTACGACGAGTTCGCGATTGCCCCCTATTCGGCTGTCAAAGAACTCGCACCAGAAATTGACCACGCCGAACTGGTCAGCTGGATTAACGATCCGGAAGCCACGGTGGATCGCCGACGATTGTATTTGACCATGCTGGGGGTTTGCGGCGACGAAAAAGACCTGCCGATGCTCGAAGAACAACTTCGCAGCACTCAAAAGAGCACCCGTAGCGGGCTCGACGCGTTGGTGGCTTGCTATCTAACGCTCTCGGGCGAAAAAGGGCTCACCGTGATCGACGAACTGTTCCTGAAGAACAGCAAGGCCCCCTATGCGGATACCTACGCCGCAATCATGGCGATCCGTTTCCATGGCACCGAAGGGGATGTGATCGCGCGAAGTGCGCTCGTTGAATCACTGCACCATGTGCTGGATCGCAAAGATCTGGCGGATCTGGTCATCCCCGACTTGGCACGTTGGAGCGATTGGAGCCAAATCGATAAAATGAAGCAGCTTTTCCTCGAGGCGGATCCCGACAATAACTGGGTTCGCGTTCCGGTCGTGAACTACTTGCGTGCCTGTCCGCTGCCCGCCGCGAGCGAGGCGTTGAAGGAGCTCGAGAAGGTCGATCCCGAAAGTGTCAAACGGGCGAATACTTTTTTCTCGATTCCTGTGCCCGCCAAAGACACCACCAAACCGAACACTTCGGCCATTCCCAAAGCGGATGAGTCGACGGTTGCGAATGCGGCCTCCGGCTTTCCGAATTCCTCGATTGCAGCGGATTCCCCCACGGGCGATCGTTCTGACCGCGAAGCGATCCACGCCAATCGCCGCTTGGCGGATCGTCCCGTTTTGGGGCGTTTAACGGCCGCTAATTCACCGCTTGCCGCGGCGTCCTTAGCATCACAAACGAGCACGACGCCTGCGAACCCTTGGCGGTTGGCCTACGTAGTTTCACTGGCACTGTCGACCATCATGATCGGCCAGTTCCTGTTGCTCTCCGGTGGCCCGGCGGTTGCGCCCGTCCCCGTGCAAGAGCGTGAATAAGCTATCGCGACTTCGATCAAGGCTCTATTACCCCCATGTCAGCTGAACTTCAAATGTCATCGTCAAGCGATGTGGTTGAATTCCCGTACCGAGCAGTCAGTCGGGCGGCAATCGCTTCGGTGGTTTTCTTTGTTCTCGCTTTCCCCGGGCTGATTCCGACCTTCTCGCCCTTGCTGATCCTGACTGCGGTCGGAATCGCGGCGGGGATCGTTGGTTTTCGAGCGACCAAACAGTTCCCCGACGAGTACAGCGGCGGTACGCTCGCCAAGTTTGGCGTGATTGGCAACGCGTTGCTGATGGCCAGCGGCATTGGGCTGCACACGTACATCTTCATGACCGAGGTTCCCGATGGCTATACGCGGATCCCGTTCTATGAGCTTCAGCAGCCGGAGGGCATGCCCGACATTCCGACTCGATTTGCCTACGATATCGATGGTGATAAAGTCTTTTTGAAAGGCTACATCCATCCCGCCTCAGGCAGCGGAGCGCTTCGCCAATTCATCCTGGTCCCCGACCTCGGAACGTGCTGTTTCGGCGGCCAGCCCAAAAGTAGTGATATGATCGAAGTGACGGTGACGAACGGGAAAAACGTCAAAGCGGGGCTGACCAAGCGAAAACTCGCTGGCAAATTCCAACTCAATCGGGCACCGCAAAAACTAACCGACTTTGACAATAACATCTTCTATCGAATAAAAGCGGACCAAGTGCGTTAAGCCTCGGTGCCGTGAAATCGGCGGCTTTAGGAATAACGCCGCTGACCCCAGCCCCCACCCCCAAATCGGCCCAACTCGCGGGTTATCCCTCCAAAGACGATTTTCATATGCCTTGGTACAAGATCTCCCTCGCCGTGCTGCTGCCATTCTCGCTGCTGGCGGTCACCGCAGCGACCACTTACGCCGATTCCCCCAAAACGGCGTCCACGGCCGCTGAAACGTCGAAAAAGCCAGCCGATACGGATCAGTCGACCGAGGACCGCACCAAAGGCGTGGTGGAACGCAAAAGCAGCGAGGCGTCGATTGCCAAAGGGGACATCACCTTTGACGATCTGAAGTTCGATATCGAAAAGGATGCGGCGTTCGAGAAGAGTGCTCTGACCCCCGACGTCAAACGGCTCGATGGAATCAAAGTGAAGCTGCGCGGCTATATTTTGCCCAGCACGCTGTTTAAAGACACCGACATTGATCAGTTTGTGTTGGTGCGTGACAACCAAGAATGCTGCTTCGGCCCCGGAGCGGCATTGTTCGACTGTGTCATCGTCGAGATGTTACCGGGACGTACGACCGACTTTGTCACCCGCCCCGTGACGGTCGAGGGCAAGTTCAAGATCGACACCGAAAAGTACAAATATCCTGGCGGCAAAGGGCCCGGCGGCGCCAGCCATTTCGCGATCTTCAAGATCGAAGGGATGAACGTCAAATAGAGAGCGTTTTCGCTAACGCTGCAGCGAGTAAAACGGCAGCGAGTAAAACGTTCGAAATCTTCCGGACGGCTCGCGCCGCTCTGCTATGACAGAACCTCGCCGGATGGCAGCGCAGAGTCGAGTTCTCGGCATCAGTTCACCCCACGAGCCACTGCACGCGGTTTGAGAGCGGATCGCATGCGCGCGACCCAGCTTCGCTTGTGCTTCTCTTTTCCGCGTTCGTTTCCTATCCGCGTAGGTTATGACACACCGAGCGAGGAGACTCAAAATCGCCGAGGCGTGCTTCGAGTTCCTTCAGTTGATCGCTTACCCATTGACCGAAAACATCGGTCGATTCAGGCGAAATGGTCGCCGAGAGTGCGTGCCACCGCTCGTCACTCGGATTGGGTGAAGTCTTTAAGTCGCTTGATGTAGTCATCGGGATAATCTCCTGCGCGTTGCGATCCAGCGCATCAATTGATTAGATAAACAGGCGGAGACGATATACAAACATTACGTTCTGTTTCGCCGTTTAGGTCAACGAATATTGACTTAGACAGCCTTTTCAGTCGTGGGTTCAGTGCAAGTGGTATGCCTATCTGCAAAGCGGAACCAAACTTTGCGACATAACTCTTTCTAAAACAACAGGTTAGGAAAACGGTCTAAATTTTTCAGCAAAACGGGAAATGTCATTAATGCGATGTCGCTGTGTCGCGATATGTCATTGAGGCATGTTTCCCAATGATTAATGTCGGCAAATCGAACACCACGAGCCAATAATAATCCAATAACCGTCATTAGCGAAGGCGGATCCGTCACGATTGCGATTACTTTTCCATAGATTAAAGACCGCAAAGTTGCTTTTGCGCAACACCCCCCGTGGCGAAAATGCCCGATTGTGGGCAAATGCCCCACTTAATCGCCCTACTTTTCGGCAGCTGCGAGAGAGAATTCGTTGTAAATCTCGTAAAATTGCCTCGCTCTTTTTCGAATCGCTACTTTTTCCTGCAGCAGGGGCTCTCACACACCCTCGCTATCGCCCCCCTTCTCGCAGCAGGCCTTTTCCTAGCAGGCATTTTGCTAGCGGGCTAATTCCTAGCGAACGTTGGGGATCCACTGAGCGTTTTCTTAGATCGCTGCTTCTAGATCGCTGCTCCGACATCGCTGGCACCGCTGCCGGGTTGCGGTTTTCGCTCAAAAGTTTTTGTCGGTCTGCCAAGAAGCTCATCTTCTGTGCGAATTCCTTTTTGTACAGCGGCCGATGTGCCGCACGAAAGAAAGATCAGCCACAGTTTTTGGGAGATACATCGATGTTAAAGAAGATGATCCTGGCGGGCGGTGCGGTTGCGTTACTGTCCACAATGACGATGGGCGTTCCATTGTTCAGCTATGCGAGATGCGGCGTGGATTGGTTGCGATCCTCGACATCGGACGCCATGCCATTGGAATGGGAATTGAAACGGGCTCGGCAGATGATTGCCGACTTGAAACCCGAAATTGAACACAATGCCAAGCGAATCGCGTTAGAAAAGGTCGAGGTTGCTCGACTGGAAACTCAAATGAGCGATACGGACCAGCGGTTGGCCAAGACGCAAGCCGATATCGAACGGCTAAGCGAAGATCTTCGCAAGGATTCGCATCTCTACACCTACGGGGGCCGGACTTACACGTCAGCCCAGGTCAAGAACGACCTGAGCAACCGATTTAGCCGCTTTAAGACCCGCAAGGAGACGGCCGAGAAACTCGAAAAGATGCTCTCGGCTCGCAAATCGTCGCTTCAATCGGCACATGAGCGAATGGATGCCATGCTGAGTGCAAAACGTCAACTCGAAGTTGAAGTCGAGAACTTACAGGCTCGACTTGCCTCGCTTCGTGTTGCCGAAACCAGCAGCGAACTGGCGTTGGACGACAGCCATCTGTCGAAGACACGTCAATTGCTCGACGAGATCCATGCTCGGATTGATGTCGCCGAGGAGACGATGAAAGTGGACGTCGAGTACTTTGGTGAGATCGATTTGGATGAGCCAAGCGAAGAGAACCTGCTTGACGAAATCACCAGCTATTTCGGCGACGAAGCGCCCTCGACCTCGAAGTCCCTGGTCTCGATTCAACTAGACTAGTTCGAGCGAGAGAGAGGATGGCAGCAATGAAGGTACGCGGCACCGAGAAAGGCTGATGGACGTGTCCGAATCAAAAACCTTAGCAAACTCAAAGCCTGCAGCATTACGCTGGAGGCTTTGGGTCGATGGTTGCGGTGGATTTTTGATCCTGCCAGGCGAACGTTGGACGATTGGTGGCGCCGGGCCGGCGGGCACTAGTGACGTGCGAATCCATTCGGATCTGGCTCGCATCGCGGGAACGCTCTCGCGTCGCGAGGACAGTTATTTTTGGGAATTTGCCGACGCGGCGCGACCTGCCGAATTGGTGCTTAGTGGTCATCCGCTGTCGATGACGGGGTCTGCGTCCTTGATTTTTCGGCACCCCAGCCCGCTGAGCCGTTCCGCGGTACTGACATTGATGCCGCCACATCGCTTTGCCGGACATGTGGACGAGGTGATTTTGGCGGATGAAACGCTGTTAATGGGAGCGACGGCCGATTGCCATATCAAAGTCGCTCATTTGGGAAGCGAGAAAGTGGTGATCACCCGTCGCGGCGACCGCTGGTTGGGCAAAGTTGTCGGCGATCCCGAATTGTCGGAGCTGACGGTGGGGCAAAGAATGGAGTTGGGGGATGTCGTGATGACGCTAGAGGAAGCATAAAAACGGCGCCCTGATGTGCCGCAGATCGAGCCTTCTAGATGCACGAAAGTTACAGTGCAGACCGAAAAACGAGACACAACGCGAGGACGCGAAGCGATGAAACCAGCAAATTCGCCCCCCACTGCTCCGAACTGTGCCGCTCCGAAGAATGCTCCTAAAACCGTGCCATTAAATCAGTCAAGAATTTCATTTGGGAAATCGATTCATGACCACGCTTCTCGGTAAACTAGAGGTCGAATCGAACCCCCAGCCTGATTCCTTGGCAAAGAATCGACGCCAGTTCGAAGAAACCCACACAAGCCATACGACCACCTCATCCATGTCATTTACTTACCCCTCCGGATCGACGCCTTTGGATCGATACACGATTCGTCGTGGGATCGGGATGGGCGGATTTGGAGAGGTCTATTTCGCGGTCAGCGAAGCGGGCAAAGAGGTGGCGCTAAAACGGATCCAGCGCAATTTGGAAGTGGAACTGCGTGGCGTTTCGCACTGTTTGAATCTGAAGCACCCTAATTTGATCGCGCTTTATGACATTTGTCATGATGATCAAGAACAAGCCTGGGTGGTGATGGAATATGTGGCGGGCCAAAATCTGCGACAGGTTCTCGATCAATCCCCCCACGGACTCGCTGTCTCTGAGGTCCGCCGTTGGTTGTCCGGAATCGCCGCGGGCGTCGACCATTTGCACGGTGCCGGGTTGGTCCATCGCGACCTGAAACCCGGCAACGTCTTTGACGACATGGGAATTGTCAAAGTGGGCGATTACGGATTGAGCAAATTTATCTCGGCATCTCATCGTGGCGGCCACACCGAGAGCGTTGGCACATTTCACTACATGGCACCCGAGATTGGGCGTGGCGAATATGGCCGCGAAATCGATATCTATGCCATCGGGATCATGACCTACGAACTGTTGACTGGTACCGTCCCCTTTGATGGCGAAAGCTGTCACGAGATCATCGTCAAACACATGACGGCCCAACCCGATGTCAGCCTGATCGCCGAACCGTACCGATCGGTGGTGGCGAAGTGCTTGGAAAAGGACCCTGCGAATCGCTTTCGCTGCGTGCGAGAGATGACGAACGCGCTGGGCATCACGCAAGCCGATGCGGCGGCGATCCCCATCGCCGCGACACAAGCAGAGACGCCGGATGCGCCCATCTTGGCATCGCTCGCAAACGCAAATGCGAACACGGGCGTTTCAACATCGGCCCCTGTAACATCGGCCCCTGTAACATCGGCTCGCGGCAGTACGTCGTCAGTGTCTCCGTCGATCGATCATGCCGCCGCCGCACGTGACAGTGAACCGTTGGCTCGCGCCGTACGGGCGAGCGTTTCGGATCTTCAATCGTGGTGGCGAACGCTGGATCGTTCCCCCGGAGCGAAGATTTTCTTGTTGATCGCCGCCACCTTTGTATTGATCGTCAACACACACTGGCTATTACCGCTAATGTCGATCGTGGGCGTTGTGTACGTGCCCTACTACATCGTGCGTCAAATGGTGCTGCATGTCAGCCAACAACCCAGCTATGCTCAAGCCCAACGTATCGCAACGAACACAAGTGGCCCCACACGCCCGATGACGCGTTCGCAGTGGCGATCCCATATGCGAAACGATCTGCGTGCCAAACGCTCGGTGCACCGCGCCGCTGAATTGAGCACGTCGTGGATCACTGCAATTTTGACCACGCTGGTGTTGACGATTTGTGCAGGTGTGATCGGGCTTCGCACCGGCGTGGTCGATTCGATCGCAATCGCTCCCTATGGATGGATGGCAGTGGTGGTGATGGGCGCGGCGATCTCGATCTTGGGACTCGGAAAATTATGGGAGCGAGACGAAGGCGAAAGTCTTCCACGCCGCATCGTGCTGGCGGGAGTCGGCGGCGGTGTGGGGCTAGTCGCTTACGCCATGAACGGATTTCTGATGCTTCCGATTGACATTGGATTGGCACGTAATATTGATTCCACCACATTGCCGCAGGCGCTGTATACCGATGGCATTCCGCGTGCTTCGGCGATGATGGCACACTTTGCGATGCTGTTTGCCCTGCTGCGTTGGTGGCGTCCGGTTGACCCGCTGCGTCGACATCGGCTCAGCCTGTGGAGCGTTGCAGTGGCCGTGGTGGGCGAATGGGCGGTCCACCAAGTGCTGCCAATCCCGCAACCGTTTGGGATGCTGATCGCCGGTGGTATCGCGATCGCAATTCAGATGTCCGCTCCTTGGATCAACCCTCGCGTCAAACCCGAATTGATTCCACGCACTCCATCGCAACCCGCAGTTGCTCGTGCGGCCAACGATGGAATCGCTCAAGAACTCGCCAACGCTCGGGGGTCTGTATGAACGCGTCACCTCACCGCTCGGCTCCATGCCGTTGTCATGTCTTAACGCCATTGGTCGCCGTGTTGATGGTGATCACCGTCGGTCCGATGGTTGCCATGGCCGTGGATGACGTGGCCGAAAAAGTGGAGTCCTCACTCGCCGAGTCGAAATCGAGTACCGAGCCCAAACCCGATGCGGCAAGCGCGATCGATGCGGCATTGGCGACCGACACGGCCTCGGAATTGTCAGTCGCTCCGCTGGACCAATTCAGCTATCCCGAGGATCGTCCCGCGTGGTTGAACGATTTGCCCAAGCTCGACGGAGACCTGCAGTCGTGGGTTGTCGTTTCCTCACCAGCAGAGAGCCGCGAGGAGAGCGAGGAGGAACGGAAGCGGCTGCAGCGTGCCGCGTTGATCCACTATGTCCAAGGGCAGACCGATGGCGACACAAGTAACGAATATTTGTCGGTCACGGACGAGTGGATTGAAAACAACTTGATCACCGATCGCTACACGGGCGAAGTGAAACAAGGCGACACCATCCTTTACGAGAATGCCGCCAAGCTGAGCTTTGACAAAGCAATCCAAAGTGAGATTGCGCTGGCGTGGAAACGGGTTCAAGTTCGCGACCGATTGGCCGCCACCGGCGTCTTGGTGGCGGGCGGCCTGTGCTGTCTCGTCTTTAGCTCATTCCTAACCGGGCTGATTGGCCGCCGATTCAGCTCTGCCGCGGATCCTCAATAACTCCGCCGGTTCGTTTGCCGTAGAATAGAAAACGGTGCGAAACGAACAGGAACCAACAGGGGTGATTGCGATGCGATGGATTTTGCTGATGATCGTAGGCGGGCTGCCTGCGTGGGGTTGGTCACAGACGTTCGAAGTGATTCAGCCCTCGGGGGTTCGTAGCACGGTGATCGAATTGCAGCGTGATTCGATGCAAATTCGCGACGCGTCGGCCGGCCGGTTAGTCTATTTCCGTGATTCGCGATTTGATTCGCTCGACGGACAATATGCTGGCTATTTCCATCCTGATCTGAATCGTGTTTTGCGATTCCCTCGCTCCGGCCGAGGTGACATGTGGATGGCGGATTTGGATGACGTGTCGCCTCGTTTTCAACCGATGACCGGTGTGCTGCGTCCGACCGACCCTCGTTCGCCGCCTCCCCCCGGTTTGAACCAGGGATTTTTTCCAGGCGGGTTTGGACCGATTCCGTCATTCATGCCCGCACCGTTTGTTCCCGTGCCGCCCGTTTGGAGCTCAGGAATAAGTGCCACGATTGGACCCGCTCCGATTTTCGCCTACCCGCCGATTCATCATCGACCGCAATCTGTGCTGATTGATTCTCAGATCGTTGCAGGGCCTGCGTTGCCCCCGGTCACTATCGGACTTCGCAATGGAGGCCCTAGCGATCTGGTGGTCACGATTGTGAATTTGAAAGACGATTCGAAGACGGAGCAGGTCAAAATCCGGTCAGGCGAGGTGGTCAACCGTTCGTTTTCACGCATCCCGGCTGCGGAACGGATTGATACCTACCGCGTTCTCAATGAATTCGGCGATGTGGTGACTCGGCAAAAAACGCTGCCGCTTCCGGCCGAGGTGCTGTATGAGATCGTCGTGCATCAGTGGCAGGTTCAATCGATCGCGATTGACCGCACGGGAAAGAGTCCCAATGTGATCGAGGACATTCATTATCAAGGCAAGGGGCTCGGTCGTTTCCCGTTGCCCGCCGGGCGCGAGCTTCAATCCGGGGTGATCGATGTGTTTCGAGCCGCCGTCAATCAAGGCAATCCGGCGACGGTCGCCCCCATCACCACTCGCTGACACGCACGGCAACCCGCCCCTATGGAATCGCCGCCTGCTGGATCGCCGCCGACCAATCTGATTCGTGGCCGTCCAAATTGCTGAGAATGGTTCAGCATTGAATATGGCTGATTCGCCCACCGCAGTGTCCCATTGGACCTGCCCCCTTCCGCAATTACATTGGGTAGGTCCACCCGATCGCGTGAATCAACGATCTGCGTGATCAGGGATCCGGCATTGTATTTGGTTGCTCGCCAGTCATGTTCACTCTGCATGTTCCATTTCATCGCCCTTAGTGTCGCAGTGCTGATGCTTTTTGTGGCGAGATTTTACTCGCCACGGCATGCGGCTCGCGCCGGCTGGGCCGTTGCTTTTTTGGTCCCCACATGGCTGGCACTTGTTGTCGGCGCGGCCGATATCACCGTGCGGTGTGTCGTTGCTTTGATGGCAGTTGCTGTCGTCGTGGTGAAACCACGTCAATTTGCCTTCGCCGGTTTTTCTTGGATCGATCTGCTGCCGGTTGTCATTGTGGTGACAGCCGCGATCAGCACGACACTGAACGACCACTTCAGCCCCACGGTCATTCTCAGCTTGCTAGCGCAATGGGTGTTTCCCTACATGTTGGCGAGACTGATCCTGATTCACGACCAAGACGCAATCGATTTTGTTCCGTTAGCCGCAACGCTTGCTTTGCTATTGGCAGTCGCGATGATTTTTGAATCGGTCGCGGACTACAACCTGTTCAACACCTTGCTCGGTCATGAAGGATCGACGCAAGGCGACTCGGGGCACCGCTTGGGACTGAAACGAGCCGAGGCTTGGTTCGGACATCCGATTTACGCCGGCCTCGTGCTGGCCCTGGCCTCTCCGTGGGTGCTCACGCAAACCTACCAAAGTTATTGGGGACGCGGATCTAAATTTTGGCTGATCGCCCCCGTGATCTTAACGATGGGAACCGTGGCGACTTTATCACGCGGACCTTGCATGGTTTTAGCTGGCGTGGTTTTCGGACTACTCTGGTATTATTTTCCACCCATACGTCTATTCTCGCTATTTGCTTGTGTCATAGCGATCGCACTTAGTATCGTGATGGTGCCAACGATGCTAAAGATGGCTGACGCGATCGAAAACAGCGATGGAATTCATAAGATTAAAATTGAGGGTGAAACGTATACGTATTCGGGGACTCGACATCGCTACTTACTGTTTGCCGTTTATAAGAAACCGCTTTCTCAAGTCGGCTGGATCGGGTTTGGCAACTGGGGCACATTACCCAAACACGAAGCTATGTTGGAACCTCATCTACGAGGTCTCTTTTTGTCGGTCGACAATCATTATCTGCTGCATTATTTAAATACCGGTGTCGTCGGTTCGATCGCATTCCTCTTGCTTCCCATCGGCATTTTTGTGGCATTTCTGCGACAACGAGCGACTTTGACGCAGAAGACCGAGTTCTTATTGGTTGCCTTGCTTTCCTCGGTCATGGCAACATCGGTCGTGATCGTGACTGTATGGATGGCAGAAGCCTATAGCTTTGCATTCTTATTCAATTCGGGGTGCATCGTGGGGCTTCTCATTTCGGCTCGACGATCGACCGCCGTGGTAGCACGTAAAGCTCGCCGCTTGCCAACGCTGCAATCCCATCCGATGTCCACGCCAAATCAATACACATCTTTCTAGTATCGGAAGGATCGCTATTGCAATTGGTCTAGCGGTGAAGGTTGATCCATTAGGCTTCGCGCGAAGCGTGCTTCAAAAAAAAGATATACCGAAGCGCGAAATCCGATATGATTGGGGTACTGAACCCCCTGACCCTATTTCATTCCGCTTAGAATGAACTTGGTTGCGACCCACGGTGCGATTTTTGCAGGCGAGCACCGCGGGAATTGCGGCGGTTCTCTATACGTTTTCCCCCTCGCAACGATCCGCATCACACCGCACCCTATCAATATAAATTGCTCTATCGCACCGCGACGCGAACAAAGCAATGCAAGTCCAAGCAACGCAAGTCCAATAGGAGCCTTGAATGCTAAGTCTGCAAAATGACAACGTCGAGCAACCTCACGAATTAATCCAGGGCAGCATCAAGCGAGCATCAGGCGTTCATTCGGTTCGATTCGATGAATCGCATGACAATGAACTTTTTAGCCAGTTTCTGAAGCGCTCGGTCAAATGGTTTGTGATCGCCAGCATACTTGGCGCGGCGGTCGCATGGTGGGCGGGAGATCGATTTGCCAAAGACACGTTCACTTACACGGGGCGTTTGACGTTAGAGCAGAGCACGGTGGGATATCCTTTTTTCGCAGTGCCGTTGGCAACCGACATGGTGGTGTTAATTGATGCACCTGACACGATCCGCGAGCTTTATGAATCGCTACCGTTGACCGATCCAGAATCCGCGACTGCCAAAGCGATTGAGGTCCAAGCCACCAAGGGCGCATTTGACATCGTGCTCGAATATGGCGCCGCGGACGCTGAAACGGCCAAGCAGGTAGTGAACACGTTGATGCAAATTGTGGGAGACAAGTCACGCGAGATCCGCAACGGAACGATCACCAAACATCTTGAAACGCTTGACAAACGAACCGCTCAATTGGCCGCCGAGCGAACCGCGACGCAAGCCACTTACGACCAACTTTGCTTGGCGCACAACAGTCACGATTTGCATGCCGAGATCGATGCCAACTTGATCGCCAAACGAGAAGCCAAAGCGATCTTGGCGCGACAGCGAATTTTGATCGAACTTCGCAAGCAAAGCATTGCGCAAATGGAACAGCAAGCTGCCGACGCTCGAGCGGGCAAGTTTGCCGAAGAAAAACGCACCATCATGCAGGGCGAGGTCATCCGTTTGGCCGAACAAGAACGGCGAATGATGTTGACGGACCAATTGCATGAACACCGTCGCCGCGAAACGGCCAAAATCAAATTAGATTCGAAGCTAAAAGAACTGGCCAATCTGAAATCCCTTTACGACCGCAACCTGGTGACTCAATCCGAGTACCAAGCGTTGCAAAGTGAGATCGACGTGCTGCGTCTAGAATCGGGCGACGATGAAACCACCACAGCCATCAGCGGCTCGATCACTAAAATCTTTGACGACATCGACTCAGGCGGCTACGTCGACGAAGCAGTGAAGAGCAAAATCTTAGTGCAACTCGATGAACGACTTCGTGAAGAGCAGGAGCGACTGAAATTGCTCGAAGCGGAATACACGAGCTACCAAGAACTGATCGCAAAACTTGAGGAGGACTACAAGTCGTTGGTCGAATTGTCGCCCAAGCTGCGAGATTTCAAAGTCGCACTCGAAAGCATCACGCATCAGCAAGACCGGGTCAAAGAAGAACGTCAAGCGATGGAACGGTTGCTACAAACCGACGGTTACGTGCTGAAGACCACCTCGCCAGCGTCTCCGGCGTTGATCCCCGTTTCCAGTAACAAGACCAAGATGATGGTGGCTGGATTTGGTGCCGGTTCGATGTTCCTGTTGTTGCCTGCACTATTGATCGAATTCTTTCGCGCCAGCCCGAATCAGCATGAGCGACTTGCAACAAAGCATGGCTTGCCGATCCTGAGCCGGCATGATCGCGGTTCATCCAAGCGACAGACTGGCGGCACCACGTCTCGGATTCTGGCGTCGCGGATCCAGCGATTGAACCTGCCAATCGGTTCGTCGGTGGCGTTGGTGGCAACGGGACGCAAAGCATGCCCCACAGGAATCTTGTTTGGCGCGGCTTCGCATTTGGCACGCGACGGAGGGCGAGTCCTGATCATTGAAGTGGTTGCGGCAGGAAAAATCACGCCGTTCCCCAGTGAATATGCAGTCGAGTCCATACAAGATCAAGAAATGCAGATCAGTAAAACAGACAAAGTGGACCGGCTATTGATCCAAGATCCCGCTTTGCTATGTGACGCCATGAGTCATAACACCTGGGATGAATTGGCCGCCAGTATTCGATCGTACCAGTACATCATGATCGGCGGGCTCAGTGCGAGCGACCCGACCACGGCGACGTTGGTGGCCAGCGGAGCCGATGCCGTGATCGTATGTTCCCTTGAGCGTGACGGTGCCTCCCCCGCAGCCACCAACTTGATCAACGACCTGATCGATTTTGATGCAAGGTTACTCGGAGCCGTGATCGCATCTTGACCACTTCCGCAGACACACCGATTTTAATTTTATACCGCAACATGTTGACCCCATGACGTTTCCTCACGCACTGATCGATACGATTCTTTGGACGATGGCAATTTCGATCGCCGTCCCCTTGATCGTTTTCGGCAGCGAGTGTTTGTTGGCTGTGTGGCGAGGTGCAAAACAGCATCCCCACGAACGCGACTTCTCCGACGCCGGCGGGATCGATCGCGAGTCACGTCCTGCGGTTGACGTGATCATCCCCGCCCACAACGAAGAACTTGGGCTCGCTCGCACGCTTGATTCCGTGATGACATCACTGCGATCCGGCGACAAGATCTATCTCGTCGCCGACAATTGCAGCGATGACACCGCAGCCATTGCAAAGCGTTTTGCAGAAGATTTGACGTCGCGAAACGCATCAGCGGGCATGATCGTCCTTGAGCGATTCGATCCACAACATCGCGGAAAAGACTACGCCCTGCGTTTTGCCTTCGACGCCCTCGAGCTAACGACACAGTCTGAGCTAACGACACAGCCTGAGCTAACGACACGGCCTGAGCCTACATCGCTGTCTGATCGCGTGGTGGTCATCATCGATGCCGACTGCAAGGTCTGGCCCGACACGATTGATCGGTTGGCGATCCAGGTCACCCAGACACAACGGCCTGCTCAAGCGTGTTATTTGATGCAGCAACCCGAATCCATTCCGATCACCGCGCCGCGTGCGTTGTCCGAATTTGCCTTTACCGTCAAGAATTTTGTCCGTCCCTTGGGGCTGTCTCGAATCGGCGGTGCATGCACTTTGCTGGGGTCTGGGATGGCGTTTCCACGTCAAGTTTTACAGCGGCTTAGCGGTCCCGGCGGCCATCTCGTCGAAGATATGCGATGGACCTTTGATTTAATTTTGGCGGGATGTCCCGCGAAGTACTGTCCCGAAGCAAAGTGCTTAGCCACCTTTCCGACGAATCCCGGAGCGGCCGATACTCAGCATCGCCGCTGGGAACATGGCCATTTGCAATTGGTCGGCAGCCAAGTTCCAAGGTTGATCCGAGGCTGGATCCGCAAACCGACACTCGCTTGTTTATTAGCGGCGTTGGATTTGATGGTGTTGCCGTTGTCGTTATTGATCATGGCGGCGGCCCTTATCGGCACCATGTTAACGATCACTGCGTTGTTGGGCTACGCGACAGGGCCGCTGGTGACATGGTCGCTTGCGATGGGGATCGCTGGCACTGGGCTCGCTTTGGCATGGTCACGTTTTTGTCCTCGCCGAGCAACGATGGGAATGTTTTTTGCTATCCCGTTTTACGCCGTTCGCAAATTGTCGCTCTATACAAGTTTTATCTTTCAACGTGAGCGAGCATGGATTCGTACCGATCGAAATTAGTGAAGCGAAGTTAATGAAGTAGAAGTGAAGTGACCGTCGTCAGCAGATGAGTAGAGCCCGTCAGCAAATCAGCTGGCGTTGGATCGTAAAATATCAAACAAGCGACCTGTCTTACAACACGATAAATTGATGTATTTAATCCTCACTTGCCAGCCGTACCAACTGCACGGCAATCAGGTTTACTTGACAGCGGATAGAGCACGCCAACTTCGGTTACTGCGAAATTCGTTGGATGGAAAGTTTGGGCAACTCACCTTGCTCGCCCCTTCGGTGGTCGACGGTTCGGAATCGGCATTGCATGCGGATTGCGACGCAGGACGCTTGCAAGCGTTTAATCCCGCCAACGAAGAGATCCGTGTCGAACCGGTGCTGCAACACATATTGCCCAACAGCCCCGGTCACTGGAAAAATATTTTACAATCGTTCACTCAAAGTGCCTGCGTTTTACAACCCGAAATCAACAGTGCCGCCGATGCGGTGATCGCCGATGGTATATTTCAGTCCACCGGCGTTTCACACCCGATTGTGCTGGTTCACTCGGATGCGTCGAGCGGCGACCATCATTCTCGCTCGCGAACCGCGTTGCTGCGAGATCGATTGACTCATCGACGCTGTCGGCGCAGTTGTGAACGCTTGGCCAAACGATCCGAGCTGAGTCTTTTTAGTAGTGAAAGCTCGATGCGTCAGTATTCTAAATACGCTCGAAATTCGCGAATCTTTTGCGAGCCATCGATTTCGAATGACGACGTCATTTCCGAAGCCGATCTGCTGAAACGACTTTGCTGCGACACCCCTTCGCTGCCATTACGCTTGGTTTCGCATGCCCCGCTGGAAAACAAGTACGGCGTCAACCTTAGCATCGCAATCATTCGTTACGCTCGCAACTTCGGAGCGAACGTCTCTCTGGACATTTATGGCCAGGGTTTTCAGCGATCCGAACTGCAGTATCAAATTGCCAAACTTGGGCTGACCCGCGAAGTTCGTTTTCAACAACATGCCTCCAACGCCACCGAATCGTTGCAACAACAGCGGCAATACGACGCGATGCTGTTGACCCCTGTGATTGATTGCGACTTGCAACCCTTTTTGTCGTGTTACTCTTCGGGGCTGCCGATGCTTGGATTTGATCATTCATGCTTTGCCAAACAGATAGCCGCAGACAGTGCGGGAATAATTTTACCACAGCACGATCTTCAGCGATGTGGTCAACAAATTGCGGAGCTAGAACTTCACCGCGGCCAACTGATTGAAATATCGCTCAGTGCACGTCAGGCTGCCTGCCGACACTCGCGAGAAAGCTGGTATGCCAAGCGAGCCGAATGGACACTCGATGCTATCCCACGATTCCCACGCACATCGTTACCGGATGTCCTGCCATCGGCCGCCTCGGCTCAACAACACGATCCTGCATTAAGCGGATTGCCAACCTGAGACGCAAATAGGTGCCGATCCGCATTGCGATTGGCCCCCGTCATCGAATCGCCTTCCTGCCATGAACATCGTTACCATCATCGTCAACTACCGAACAGCGTCGTTAACCGTCGACTGTTTGGAGTCGCTCGAACCGGTAGCGCGTCAACACTCTAATTTTTCAGTGGAATTGATCGACGGCGGCTCGGCGGACGATTCCGCGGCGTTGCTTGCCGCGACGATACAACAGCGTGATTGGCATTCGTGGGTCCGTTTGACGGCGTTGCCGGACAACAATGGTTTTGCTGCCGCAAACAACATCGGCATCACGGCCGCATTGGCTCGGGCCGACCGTCCCGAAGTGATCTGGTTGTTAAACCCCGATACGGTCGCGTTGCCAGGTGCGATCGAACCGCTTCTTGACACCTTGCGAGCGAATCCAGCGGTGGGGATTGTCGGCAGCCGGTTGCAATACCCTGATGGCGAAGCCCAGACATCCGCATGTCGCTTTCCGACAATCCGTAGCGAGTTTGTCGATGCGATGCGATTTGGTCCTCTGACGAGAATGCTCGAAGATCACAACATTGCCCCTGACCCGCCCGACCATGATTGCCCGGTGGACTGGGTTGCGGGGGCCAGTTTTATGATTCGCAGCGAACTGATTGACAAGATCGGCATGTTTGACGACCGCTATTTCATGTACTACGAAGAAGTCGATTTTTGTCATCGCGCGCGGCAGGCCGGTTATCAAACTTGGTATCAACCCGCCAGCCGCGTGATCCATTTAGTCGGCCAATCCTCGGGTGTGACAGGCGCACAAGCCGTGTTGAAACAGCGGCCGCAATATTGGTTTGATTCACGACGTCATTATTTCATTTCGAAACATGGCATATTGCGAACCGCAGTGGCAGACGCCGCTTGGCTGGTCGGACGTGCCATTTGGATTGCCCGTGCAATCGTGCAACGAAAACCGGCGATCGATCCTCCAAAACTTTGGCGTGATTTTCTGTTGAACAGCGTTTTTGTTCGAGGGATCATCCGATGAACGACACGCATTCGCACGAGCGGCAAGCGACGCGTGTTGCTTATTTGGTCAACCAATATCCCTCGATCAGCACCACCTTTATTCGCCGCGAAATTCACGCACTGGAACGACTCGGTCATAGCGTAACACGTTACGCTATCCGCCGACCTTGGGTACAAGTGGTAGACCCCGAGGACAAGCGAGAGGAAACCCGGACACACTACGTGCTGGATCTGCCGATCTACGTTTTATTGGGATCGGTTGCCGCAGTCGCACTGTCCCACCCGATCCGCTTTGTGGCCGCGATTCGCTTAATGCTGACGTTCTTCCGGAGTGCGGGATCTCTGTTTCGCCACCTTATCTATCTGGCCGAAGCGACCGTGATCAAACGCTGGAGCGATCGTGACCAGATCACTCATCTGCATGCTCACTTTGGTACCAACTCGACGACGGTGGCAACGCTTTGCCGTCAACTTGGCGGCCCCAAGTTCAGTTTTACCGTGCACGGGCCCGAGGAATTTGATCGACCGATTCAGCTGGCACTCGGAAAGAAGATTGCGTGTTGCGAGTTTGTGGTTGGGGTCAGCCGGTTTGGCTGCAGCCAACTGTATCGCTGGGCCGATTTCGCGGATTGGCCCAAAGTCCATTTGGTGCGATGCGGATTAGATGAAACGTATTTTAATTTCGCTTGGACGCCAGTGCCGCAATCGCCCCGTTTCTTGGCGATCGGACGACTGAATGAGCAGAAAGGAATGCCGCTACTGATTCAAGCGGCCGCGAAGCTTGCCCGCGATCACGTTTCATTTGAATTGACGATTGTCGGCGATGGGCCGCTGCGAGAGACGCTGCAAACATTGATTGAGCAACATCAACTTCAATCTCGCGTGGTGCTCGCCGGTTGGAAGACGGGCCCCGAAATTCAGACGATGATCCAGCAGAGTCGAACACTCGTGATGCCGAGTTTTGCCGAAGGATTGCCCGTCGCTTGTATGGAATCGCTGGCGCTTGGCCGCCCCGTGATTGCGACTGCGGTAGCAGGAATTCCGGAACTGATCCGCAGCGGTGTCACCGGTTGGTTGATCCCCGCAGGATCCGTCGCTGCACTTTGCCACGCCATGAAACAGGCGATCGACACCCCTCAGAAAGAAATCGAGCGTCGCGGAAACCGCGGCGCCGCAAGAGTGAGACAACGTCACGATGTCCGCCGCGAAGCGAAAAAACTGTCCAATCACATCATCGGCTTGACTGTCTCTAAAAAACGAAACCACCACAACGATCCTTCTCGTCGTGATTCTGCACTCAAGATTTTCCCAGACGATTCAACAACGGTTCCGTTTGTTTCCAGTAAAGCAAACTAGAAATTCCTTGCCTGGCCCCTTCACTGTAAACAGACTGAGATGATTCCGACTCGCTGATCTTCGACATCTTTTGACTCCTCGACGTGCTGAGACTTGCGATCATGACTGCGACACTGAGCAACCACTCACTGATTTTCACTTCGGGGCTACCGTCGATTGAGGGAACGGATGTTTATGGCCATTGCAAGCGAATTTTGGATGTTGCCATTTCGACCCTTGCGATCATCCTCTGCATCCCCTTGATCGTGTTGGTCGCCATCGCCATCAAATGCGAAGACGGCGGCAAGATATTCTATTGGTCGCCACGTGTCGGACGCGGCGGCCGCCGCTTTCAGTGCTTAAAATTCCGTTCGATGGTGGTCGATGCCGACAAGAAAAAAGAGGCGATGCGATTGCTGAATCAACACGCCGACGACCGCACATTTAAATTGCGACACGACCCAAGAATCACCAAAGTGGGGCGTTGGATTCGTCGCTACAGCATTGATGAATTACCACAGTTTTATAATGTGTTGTGCGGTGACATGAGTGTCGTGGGTCCACGTCCCGCACTGCTCGAGGAAGTCTTGCGTTACAACGTCCTCGATTACAACCGCTTTGATGTGCTGCCCGGATTGACCTGCATTTGGCAAGTATCCGGACGTGGCGACATTCCGTTTGACGAGCAAATCGTCATGGACTTGGAATACATTGGGTGCCGTAGTTTCTCGACCGACTTGAAG
This sequence comes from Novipirellula rosea, assembly GCF_039541335.1. Lineage (NCBI taxonomy): Bacteria > Pseudomonadati > Planctomycetota > Planctomycetia > Pirellulales > Pirellulaceae > Novipirellula > Novipirellula rosea. Next base: position 130,682 of record NZ_BAABGA010000064.1, read on the forward strand.
TTGATCATCAAAACAATCCCCGTCGTCTTGAGCGGCAAAGGCGCTTACTAAACACGTGAACATCGACGTATTCGCTTCACAACAGACAAGGTTGGGTCGGGTGTTTTCTGACATCGGCGTCGTCGCGATTGGACGAAACGAAGGAATCCGTCTCGAAGCATGCCTGCGTTCAGCACTGCGGGATTCGCCGCACGTTGTCTATGTCGACTCAGGCTCGGATGACAACAGCGTCGAAGTTGCGATTCAGCTCGGCGCCGACGTTGTGCATCTAGACCATAATCTTCCCTTTTCGGCGGCGCGTGGACGCAATGCAGGATTCGAACGTCTGATCGAAAAGGTTCCCAATTTGCAATTTGTCCAATTCGTTGATGGCGATTGCGAGATCGCGGAGGGCTGGATCGAAGTCGGCCGCAGATCGCTAAAGGAACACCCGGAACTTGCCGCCGTTTGCGGTCGTCGCCGCGAACGTTATCCCGATGCGAGCGTATTCAACCGGCTTTGCGACATTGAGTGGAACACACCGATTGGGGAGACACGAGCATGTGGCGGGGATGCGATCGTCCGCTGCGATGTCTTGCAAGCCGTCGGCGGTTATAACGAACAGGTGATTGCCGCCGAAGACGACGAAGTCTGTGTGCGAATCCGTCAACTCGGCTGGAAGCTACGACGCATCGACCACGAGATGACTCGGCATGATGCCGACATGCACCGTTTGTCTCAGTGGTGGCGACGTTCGGTCCGCTGCGGCCATGGTTTCGCCCAGGGATTTGCAATGCATGGCCGTCCGCCGGAACGTCATTTTGTCAAACCATTTCGCAGTGTTCTGTTTTGGGGTGGCTTGCTGCCGCTTGTCGCCATTTTGTTGTGCTGGCCCACGCGTTTTCTTAGCCTTGGCGTGTTGATGTTGGCGTATGGATTGCTGTGGGCCAAGGTGACGCGGACCTGCCGACGACGAGGATTGCCCGCATCGGTGGCAATGATTTATGCCGCCAGCTGCGTCGGGGGCAAGATCCCTGAATTTATTGGAGCGTGCAAATACGGATGGCGCCGGCTAACCCGCGCGACAACCCAAATCATCGAATATAAATAGAGAGAGTAGTGGAATGATCGGTTTACCCAATTCCCTGCTCACTCGCCCATTCACTGTTTAGCAACGTTCACTGTTTAACAACTTGTTTTAGACCTTGCTTAACCACTCGCCGAAAAACCTCGACCCGATCTTGATGAGACCACCTCGCCCCGCCCAACCGAACACTCGCCTTGCGGTTCCGCTGAAAGTGGGGTTGGTCGGCGCCGGCTACATCACCCAGTGGCATGCGGCGGCGATCCAGCAGCATCCGAATGCGGAACTCATCGCGATCGCCGACGTCAACCTGTCGGCGGCGAAGCAGGCTGCTGAAACGTTTGGCATCGCAAATCACTTCGCTTCGCTCGATGCAATGCTGGCGGCCAGCGAATTGGACGTAGTCCACGTGCTTGTTCCACCCGACGTCCATGCTGCGGTGGCCCGCCAATGCATGGCAGCAGGAGTACATGTGTTCGTTGAAAAACCGATGGCGACATCGTCGCTCGAGTGCGGCGACTTGATCACGACGGCCGAACGTCACGGCGTTCAGCTAGGGATCAATCACAACTTTCTATTTTCACGCGTTTACGAAGATCTGCGGCGATGTATTGAAAGCGGAAAGGTGGGCCGTGTCGATGCGATCGACATCGCTTGGAACAAACACCTGCCTCAATTAAATAATGGTCCCTTCTCGATCTGGATGCTGCGTGACCCTGCCAACCTGTTGCTCGAACTTGGGCCTCACGTCGTCAGCCCCGTGCTGGATTTAGCGACGTTTCCTGAACCGATCACCGGGATTGCGACACATCCGATTTCGCTGCCGCATGGCCGATCGATGATGCGTAACTGGGCATTTAGCATGACTGCGGGCCGAATCGCCGTTCAAGCTCGTCTGTCGCTCGGCAGCGGGATGAACGAGTTTTCGATCCATGTCCGTGGCAGCCATGGCAGCGCGACAGCCGACATCGAAGACAACACGTTTACGCTGAATCGGGCAACTCGCTATTCCATTGACTTTGATCGCTACCACCGCTTGAAACAAACAAGCCGGGATTTGCATCAGCAAGCCAAAGCGGGACTGCGTCGCTATATCGGCAGCAAACTGGGACTTTGCAAAAACGGCAATCCCTACGGTGAGAGTATCGCCAACGCGATTGCCAATTTCTATCAATCGCTGCTGTCCGGAAACGCGATATCCAAGCGATTGTCCGGAGCATCGGGGCAATCCGTGATCGAGCTGTGTGAACAACTTGGTCGCTGTGTCGTGCCCTCGGTTCCAAGTCATCGTGTTGACGAGCAGGCAACGAACGGACAGGCGTTAAACAAACGGGACGCAAGCGAGCAGGCTGGACGCGAGCAGGCTGAACGCGAGCAGGCTGAACGCGAGCGGGGCGATGCCGGGGAGGGCAACCGCAAGCCATGCTTGGTGTTTGGCGGAAGCGGTTTTATCGGCCAAGCACTGGTCCGCCGACTTGCCGAACAAGGCCGATGGGTTCGCTGTTTCGTTCGCCGTCCCCACGATGTCCCCGATCCGCTGCGTCATCCCCACGTCGAACTGGTTCGCGGCGACATGGCTAACGCTGATGACGTGGCGAAGGCATTGCAAGGTGTCGATGGCGTCTTCCACTTGGCACGCGGGATGGGCAAGACGTGGAACGATTACGTGAAATCGGACATCCAGCCCACTCTGCAGCTCGCAAAACAATGCGTGGACCTCGGCGCCGGCCGATTGGTCTACACCAGTTCGATCGACGCCTACTATGCCGGCTCCAATGCGGGCACGATCACCGAAACCACACCGCTGGATCCGCGAATCGAAGGCCGCAATTTGTATGCGAAATCCAAGGCCGTCATCGAAGATCATCTCGGCCAAATGCAACGAGACCAAGAACTCGACGTGGTGATTACTCGGCCCGGGATTGTGATTGGCAAAGGAGGCTCGCCCTTTCACTGGGGAATCGGCATGTGGACCGGTGAAAGTTTTTGCCAAGTGTGGGGCGATGGCAATAACAAACTACCGCTGGTCCTTGTCGACGATGTTGCCGAGGGATTGATCGCGGCGATGGATCACCCCGATATCAGTGGCGAGTCCTTTAATTTCGTCGCCGATCCGGTGTTGACGGCCAAGGATTACCTAAGCGAATTGCAACGCGTTTCCAACGTCAGCATCGATATCAAACCGACCAAGATTTGGCACTTTTACCTGACCGACATGGCCAAATGGATGGTGAAGACAGCGGTCCGTCATCCCGATCGCCGCAAGCCGAGCTATTACGATTGGGAATCAAGAACCCAAAAAGCGACATTCGATTGCAGCCGCAGTAAACAAGTCCTCCGGTGGCAACCGCAAAGCGATCGCCACACTCTGATTCAGCGTGGAATCGAAGACGCCATCGACGTATCGATGGCGTAGGTGGTAGGCGTGGTTCGCTTGGACGTTTATCGCCAAAGCGGCAAAGCGGGCAGGGTTGCAACGCCCGTGCTGGCCGGTGGCAATGCTCCGCTGTAACCTTGATTAGGTGCCGGATACAGCTCGGTGCTTCGCAATCCCGCTTGGCTGGATGATCGCCGCGGAGGATCGCTGGTCATGCGGCCAAGTGACGACGCAGCAATACGCGGTGGAGCGTAAACGGTCGTGGCCTGCGCAATCTGAGTTGTGGGATTCGAGAAGGCTTCCACCCGGGTGTTGGAATCGAGCGGACGCAAACGCGATGCAATCGCCTGTTCGCTTGTCGACGGGGGTGCTTGCTGCGGTGCAACGCGACCGACCGCTTCATAATCGATCTTCTGCTCGCGTTCCATTCGCACGAGTCGCTGAGGCACGTTGACCGTGCGTGTCTCGGCAACCCACTCGGTACGCGTGTTGGTGCGGTGTACGACTTCGTTGCGACTTTCCCAACGAGTTTGCGGCACATGATGGTAGGCCAAGGTGGGTTGGCGGAACGGGTTCCAACGCCCTTCCAAACGAGGCTGCCACTCGTACTGGACCACCGGCGTGTACACGGTTCGCGCTTCGGGTTTGGTTTCCGTCACGGTCTGAGGCCGATAGACGGTCTGCTCTCGCTGCTCCGTTTTGGTTTCCACAACGGGGCGTTCGATCGTTTTGGTGACCTGGCGATAAACGATGCCGGTCTGAGGATCGGTGTAGTAGCCTGGAGACGATTGTGCCGGCGCCGTAGACTGACCGTGAACGGTCGAGTTTGTGGCACAACTGAAAACTGCGATCGTCGAAAACGTTGCACAAAGATGAGCAACCGGTTGGACGAACCGCGAGCAAGCTCGCGACTTCATGGCAATCCTCCGCCGTATTCGGAAACAAGAAAAGAACGAAATTTCGTTAACCAACCTGAGGCAGCAATAAGCTGATTCCGTGCGTCCATGCACCAGGTCTGCTTGCCTTAGTTTCGGAAACTCAAAGCATCAATGCTGAGCCAAATCAAATGATTGATCAAAATTTACTTTCCATGCTTCGCTGCGTCCTCAGCGGCGAGCCTCTGCGGCCCGCAGAGCCTTCGTTTGTCGAAAAAATCAACGAATTGATCAAGAATGGCGAGCTGCGTGACCGCCAAGATCAACGAATTCGCGAGGGGATTGATACGGGCCTGATCCGTGAATCGGGCGGTTTGATGTACCCCGTCCGTGATGGAATCGTGTGCATGGTTGCCGATGAGGCAATTGTGTTGCCAGCAAACAAAGAAAGCTAGCAAGCGGGAGCGAACACCGCCGAAGACTTCGGGTTTACGAACCGGCTTTTGCAATCGGGGTCCTCCTTTACTGTCCCCAAGTCACTCTCCCCGACTCAGCAAACCGTTTCACCAATCGGGGCTGTCATCGCCGCGGGGATCGCCGCACCATTTCGCCAACGCGGCGACGGTAGCATCGCGTTCACTTGCACTGGTCCACAGCGAGTCATCGACATCCAAGCGGACTTCGTAGTCCCCTTCGTGCATACAATCCGGCTCGCCACAAAAGTGTGGAATCTCACTGACCCAAACGATTCGGTAAAGCGGGACGTGTTTGTCGTCAACTTTGATAATTGGTGATTCCATCGTTCTGATAACTTATGACGAGGTGAAAGTGATCCGGCGCGGCGGTGCAGGGTTGTTCTCGGTCGCCCTGGGAAAGTGAAGCAAAGATCGCCGACGTTGTAAAGCGAGCGGCGATTCGTGTGGAAATGGGATGCTAGAAATGGGAGGTTCAATCCGCAGCGAGTTCGCGACTTCGCCGCGCCGACGCTACCACAGCATCGATCAATGCCCCTCTTATTCCATTTTGCTCCAGGACTTGGACCGCGGCAATCGTTGTCCCCGCAGGACTGGTGACCGAATCCTTCAATTCCCCCGGATGGCGACCGGTTTCCGCGATCATCTGCGCGGTTCCCAGCACCGTTTGGGCGGCCAACTTCATCGCCAGCGGACGAGGAAGCCCCGCCAAAACACCGCCATCAGCGAGTGCTTCGACGATCAAGCAAACGTAGGCTGGCCCCGAACCACTCAGCCCCGTAACGCCGTCCATTTGGGATTCGAGCACCGGAATCGCCAATCCCACACTCGAGAACAGCGTCGTAATCCAGGCACTATCTTGTTCGGAAACATCGTCGGCACCGCAAAAAGCGCTGACGCCTTGACCGACCAAGCAGGGGGTATTTGGCATCACACGAACGACGCGTTGGTGGCCGATCCAACCGCACAGCGATTTGAGCATCACCCCGGCAGCGACGGAAATCACGAGTTTTCCATCCCAAAACCGATCGGCTTGCTGGGCCACTCTGCCAATCACCTTGGGTTTGACGGCCAGCATCACGGTATTGGCATCCCTGACCGCCTCGCTCAGATCGGGGCACACCTCGACGTGCGGCCGATTCTCGCTCCACCATTGGCGACTGGCCACATTGTGGTCGACAATCACCACATCCGCATCGTGGATGACTTGTTTATCGAGCATCCCACACACGAGCGCTCGTCCCATTTGACCGCCACCGACGACAGCTAAACGTTGTTTTTGCATTATTTTCCTTAACTAGACCCACTGTTTTGCTGTTTGCTGGCCATCTCAATTGACCCTCTGGGTGGCCGCATCTAAATTGATCGGTTTTTCCGTCTGCGGAAAGGCCACCAAAATCAGTCCAAATTCAAATCCAACAGACAAGAAGCGAGCGGAAGTGCCTGATTCGATCAAAAACGTTGACCATATTGGAGACTTTACCTTGGAAGAAGCGATCTCCAAAGCGAACACCCTGATCGAAGCGATGGGATGGATCCGTCAATTTCGAGGCAAAACGACGGTCATCAAGCTCGGCGGCAGTATTCTGGATGATCCTCACGAATTGATGCACATCCTGTTGGATGTGATTTTCATGGAATCGGTGGGGATGAAGCCAGTATTGGTGCACGGCGGCGGCAAGGCAATCAATCGCGAGTTGGCCGAATCGGGCATCGCTCCGAATTTTGTCCGTGGCCGCCGAGTCACCGATTTGCCCACGTTGGCGGCGGTCGAAAAGGTGTTGGCCGGAGAGCTGAACGTCTTCCTGACTCAAGAAATTGAGCGACTCGGCGGACGGGCGATGAATCTGTCGTTCCAAACCACCAATGTGTTGTTCGGGCAAAAGTTGGTGGATCAGCCCGATGAAGACCTGGGGTTTGTCGGCGAAGTGACCCGTGTCGACCGAAATGTGATCGAAGGCTTGTCGTACACCGACCAAGTCCCCGTGATCCCGTCGATGTGCGAAGGGGACGACGGCCAACACTACAACGTCAATGCCGATACCGCGGCGATGGCAGTCGCCCAGGCACTCGGAGCGGACAAGCTTGTTTTCTTATCCGACGTCAACGGCGTCCGACGTGACAAAGATGATCCGGATACCATTATCCATTCGCTGTCGTCCGCCGAGGCTCGAGAATTGATCAACAATGGTGTCATCAATTCGGGAATGATTCCGAAAGTCGAGGCCTGCTTGGAAACGCTCGGACGTGGTGTCAAGAAGGTCCACATCATTGATGGTAGACTGCGTCACTCGTTGCTGCTCGAAATCTTCACGACAAAGGGCGTGGGAACCGAAATACATCCATAAGGGGCAGGTCACTACGACATAAAACCGATCTTTTCCTCTCACTTTTCAAACTCAGCAGACGGAAACCCGCCCAGAGAACCGGGCGGGTTGGCCGTCGTTTTTTGTTTTTCACGTCACTTCAAAGCATCCTCATGAGCGACCCTGCAGACCCAAGCAAAGAAACGCCCGAGGAGTCCGGCGATCAGTCGCCCACGCTGCGAAGCGACGAAAATGAGTTTGCCGAGCAAATCGAGTTCGGCCATGACGCCCCCGTGATCGAAGAAACCGAGGTCAGTGCGGAACTCGACGAAGAAATCGAGGACGAGGATGAGGATGACGAAGACGAAGACGACGAGCAAGAAGAAGACGATCAAGATGAGGACGAAGACGACGTAGAAGAGGACGACGAATATGAGGACGAGGACGAGGACGAAGTAGAGGACGAAGAGTTCGAGGAGCTCGCCGCAGACCAAGACGAAAGCGCAGAGGAAGGTGCCGATGAGCCCGAACCGGCTGAACCACCGCTAGTCGCGGCGGCCGCTGAAATTCCAGCCGTCCGCGTCAACACGACCGCCACCGATTTCGCTCCCGCGTGGGCAACCCGACGAGCCCACGCCGAAGGCATTCGCTGCCAAGATGCGGCGGGGCACGCCTGGGTCGATGCCCTCGCCGGCCGAGCCAGCGCGGTGGGATTAGGTTGCAATGCGATTGGCGATGCGATTCGCCAGACCGCCGATGCCTACGTCGGTGATGCCTCGGCAGTGCGCGAGATCGCAGACGACGAACAGACCGAACTGGCGGCGGCGCTTCAGCAAGTGTTGCAGTCCGCGGGCAACCAAAACGCGATCACTGCGGATTCATGCTTGCTGTTTTCGGATGCAGATCTTGCCACAGAAGCGATGGTCACGTTTGCGCGAACACGCAATGCGGAAACGAGCTACCGAACGATCGCGCTTGCGGGGTCTGATCACGGACGGACGGCGTTGTGCCGTTCGGCCAGCGGGCAACCCGCGCTGCACCAAGGATTCGGTCCGATGGTGGCCGGGTTTGATCACGTCAAACCCAATGATTTAAAGGCTCTTGAAGCGGCGATCGATGAATCGACCGCAGCGGTACTGCTGTCCCCCGTAGATCTTAGCAACGCGGCTCGCCCCCTGGACGGCGACTATCTCAGCAAAGTACGCCGGATTTGTGATCAACGCGATTTAATGCTGTTGATCGACGAATCAAGACTCTGTTTCGGGGCCAGTGGATCGTGTTTCTCCTTCACGTCGCTCTGTGACATCCCGGTCGATGGGATCGTGATCTCGGCGGGTCTATTTGGCGGTCTCCCAGGCGGTTTGCTGATTGCATCACAGCGGCTTACTGGCCATTCGGTCCAACAATCGGCGAACTATCCGATGCAGCGGAATGTAGTACTGGCGATGCTAGACGAACTTTCGCGTCTCGGATTGCCTCATTCGGTTAACGAGTCGGCTCAAAACTTTGCGGTTGCGTTGGCAGAAGCGATCGCGGGCTTTGAATTCATTCGGGACATCCATGTGACCGGAATGACGATCGGTATTGAAACCGACTTGGCCGCTACGGAAATAGTCGGCGTTGCCGCGCGAAATGGACTTCGCATCGAACCTGCGGGGGAAACCTCGATCCGGTTGCAACCGCCGATCCACTTTAGCGACGCAGACCGCGACGCTTTGTTGGAGCGGCTTGTCGAAACGATGCAGGCGATGGAGCAAAGTGCAACGGAATGATCCGCCTCGCATTGCTATTCTGCTTTTTTGAATCAATCACGAATCTGTTACGAAATTAAACACAACGATGAGGCCGTTGCCGTGCAACACCTACTAAGTCTATTCGATATCGAAGTTGACGATTTACGAAGCATTCTTGCGACATCGCTCTCGCTAAAACAGCGGTTGGCTGCGGGAGATCGTCCATCGATCTTAGACCGTCGTGTGATTGCACTTTTGTTCCAGAAACCAAGTTTACGAACGCGAGTCAGCTTTGAAACGGGAATGGCTCAGCTCGGAGGCAGCAGTCTGTTTCTAGGCGAAGATGTCGGTTGGGGAAAACGCGAATCGCCTGCCGACTTCACCCAAGTGCTCGGCCAATTTGTCGACGCCGTGGTGTGCCGAGCCAAGAAACACGAACATGTCGAACTGCTGGCCAGCTTCAATGCGATGCCGGTCATCAACGGCTTGACCGACCTGTGCCATCCCTGCCAAGCGATGGCCGACGTGTTGACCGTGCGAGAATCATTGGGTGGTTACAAAGACAAACATATCGTGTTTGTGGGTGACGGCAACAATGTGGCTCAATCGGTCGCGTTGTGCACCGCGATGCTCGGCATGCGATTTACCTTGTCATGCCCGCCGGATTATGAAATGGATACCGATTGGCTTGCTCGCATCGCGGCCCGTTACCCCAAGGCTCGGATTGAAACCGTGACTGATCCGCACCGGGCGGTGGCCGAAGCCGACGCGATTTACACGGACGTTTGGACTAGTATGGGGCAAGAAGCCGAGATGGCCGCTCGCCGTGCCGCGTTTGCCAATTACCAAGTCAATGAAAAATTGATGGCGGCCGCCCCACGGCACGCGCGAGTGCTACACTGCTTGCCAGCCGTTCGAGGACAAGAGATTACCGACGCGGTCATCGATAGCTACCAAAGTGACGTCATTCGACAAGCAGGCAACCGCATGCATGCTCAAAAAGGGCTGCTGGTGTGGCTGCTCAATCGCAAGTGGATCGACGACAACATCAGCTCAGACCAAGCCATTTAGCGACGAGACCCAACGAGGATGAACATGCGGAACGAAGGCTCGTCAAGCGAGTTGGCACGACGGGACAAACGGCATGTCTTGAGTATCCTGGTCCCTAGCTACAACGAAGAAGCGACGCTCGAAAAATGTATCGACCGCGTTCGCGCGATCCAAAGCGATATGTTGGGACTCGAGATCATCATCATCGATGACTGTTCCGAGAATCGCAGTCGTGAGATTGCGGAACAGCTCGCCGCACGCTTCGACAACGTTCGTGTCTTGTTCCATTCGGTCAACCAAGGCAAAGGGGCGGCAATCCATACCGGCATCAAAGCCGCTACCGGTGACTTTGTTGCCATCCAAGATGCCGATCTCGAATACAACCCCGAAGATCTGCTGCGGTTGGTCGTGCCGCTGATTCAAGACGAAGCCGAAGTGGCTATCGGGTCGCGATTTTTCTCGCACGGCACCCATCGCGTGCTCTATTTTTGGCACACGATGGGGAATCGGTTCCTGACGTTCTTGTCGAACATGTTTACCGATTTGAATCTTACCGACATGGAAACGTGTTACAAAGTCTTTCGCCGCGATTTGATCCAGCAACTGGATTTGAAAGAAAAGCGATTTGGATTCGAACCCGAAGTGGTTGCCGCGGTGGCCCAGCGACGCGTGCGAATTGTCGAGATGGGCGTCTCGTACATGGGACGCACGTACGCCGAGGGCAAAAAGATCGGGGTGCGTGACGGGCTTCGCGCTCTGTACTGTATCGTGCGATACAACGCCCACAATTTGCCGGCACCGCTTCAATTCCTGTTGTATTTAATCGTGGGCAGTCTGTGTGCGATCGCAAACCTGGTGATCTTTCTCGGGCTGCTGGGGATGGATGTATCGGTGGGCGTTGCCGCTCCGATCGCCTTTGTGCTTGCCGCGGCGATCAATTATTGGATGTGCATCCACTCGATTTTTCGTCACCAATCTCGTTGGGGACGTTGGGGTGAAATTTTCTTATACACGCTCTCGGTACTGGTGATCGGAATCGTCGACCGTCAAACCACGCTTCTGCTAATCCATCAAACCGGCCCTGCGGCGGCAAAGCTGCTTGCAACGTTGGTCGGCTTGGTGCTGAACTTTGCCGCGCGGCGGTTGATCGTCTTTCCTGAAAAATCGTTAGGCCCCTGGCAACCTCAAACGACATCGATGTCCTCGGACGAACCGCTGCAGAACTAACTTTCCCCCACAACTTCTCTTCACCGACTTTCATCCATCGACACCGGACCCCCCTGATGACTTCCCCCGCTCGCCCCGCCGACCAACTTCGTGACGTGCAAATCGAACTCGGCTATATTCCCTCGAACCCCGCCAGCGTCTTGTATCGCTGCGAAGGGACGATTGTGTTGTGCACCGCGTCGCTCGAAGCATCGGTGCCGCCGTGGTTGGCCGGTCGAGGCAAAGGTTGGGTGACGGCTGAATACAGCATGCTGCCCGGCAGCACCCAGCCGCGGAAACAACGCGATCGTGGCGGAAAAATGGATGGCCGGACAACGGAGATTCAGCGGTTGATTGGCCGCAGTCTGCGAGCGGTGGTCGATCTTGTCGCGTTGGGCGAACGTTCGATCACAGTCGATTGTGACGTCATTCAAGCCGACGGAGGAACGCGAACCGCATCGATCACCGGCGGATTCATCGCGTTAGCCAAAGCGATCGAAATCGCGGTTCCCGGCAGCCGGATTGGTGATGGCCCGATCCGCGACAGCATCGCTGCGATCAGCACGGGAATTGTCAACGATGTCGCTCACTTGGACCTCGATTACAAATTAGATGTCGCCGCCGACGTCGACATGAACGTCGTCATGACCGGGGCGGGCAAGTTTGTCGAGATCCAAGGCACTGGCGAGGAAGCGACGTTTGACGACGACCAGCTCGCGGATCTGTTGCGATTGGCGAAAAAAGGAATCCGCGAATTGACCGGCAAACAACTCGAAGCACTCGCGTAGGCTTGCCCCCAAAATTTAGGCTGCCCCCTAATTTTAGGCCTGCTCCCTAATTTTAGGCCTGCCCCGAAACACAAGCTTGCCCTCAGAAAGGAGTCGTTGCAGTTATGGCCAAGTTGTACTTTTACTATTCCGCGATGAATGCGGGAAAGTCGACCGTGCTGCTGCAAGCGAGCTACAACTATCGCGAGCGGGGGATGAACACGATGATCCTGTCACCTGAATTGGACACGCGTTTTGGTGCAGGAAAAGTAACCTCGCGAATCGGATTATCCTCCGAGTCGATGACGTTCAACCAAGCGGACAACTTGTTTTCTGTCGTCCGAGGCCAGCACGATGCGACGCCACTGCATGCCGTCTTTGTCGACGAAGCTCAATTCTTGACTCGATTGCAAGTGCGTCAACTGAGCGACGTCTGTGATTCGCTTGACGTTCCCGTGATGGCGTATGGCTTACGCACCGACTTTCAGGGGCACTTGTTCGAAGGCAGCGAGCATCTGTTGGCGTGGTCCGATACGCTCTCGGAAATCAAAACGATTTGTCACTGTGGACGCAAAGCCACGATGGTGCTGCGTATCGATGCTAAGGGGCAACCGGTCAAGGACGGCAGCCAGATACAAATCGGCGGCAACGAACGTTACGTCTCGGTGTGCCGCCAACATTTCAAAGAGGGCATGTCGACTCGCCGCGACGACGAACTGCCGCTGCTGTAGCGGCTATCCACGCTCTGGCGAGCGTCGCTACAAAACTTTTCGAACCGATCCGAAAACGAGTAGCCAATCGCATCGGTAAGCCGTGGGCCGTAAGGCACCGGGTCGTGCGTGGGACCCGGCCGCTGACGCGTCGCGGCTCAGTAAATCAACATTCCGTTGACGAATTCCGTGACACCAAAGATCAGCAGGCTCTAGTTTTCAGGCGGTGACGAAGACGGCGGTTCAAAATTGAACTCTTGCCACTTCACCGCCTTGTCCATCGGCTCGATTCGCATCACTAAATGGCCGTCTTGGTACAAGCGAACGGTGCCGGTCGATTGGCTGACGACGACCGCGATCGCTTTGGTTTTTCGCGAAATCGCGGCGGCGGCCCAGTGCCTCGCCCCCAACCCTTTGCTCATCGTCAGATCTTCGTGCGAGACCTCGAGCATTTGCCGGCTCTTTTCGATCACGCCATCGCCCGCGATGATAAAGGCACCATCAAGCTGAGCGACCTCTTTGGCATCCTCTTGGACCTTCTTGTCCAGCAGATTGCGTTGCTTGCGGTTGTAGCCGCGGAAGGGATCGACCCCACTGTCGTTGGCATGCTCGAGCACCTTGCGAGTATCGCCGACGACGAACAGCGTTCCGACTGGTTTGCCTTCGCGGCCTTCGCGACCAATTTGGGCAGCCAAGTCGATCACCGCCTTGATCGTTTTCAGCGGCACGCGACTCTCGAGCATCTGCAGGTCACGGCTGGTCAATTGCCGCATCCGTTCATCGAGTTGCAGATGGCTGATCGAATCGAGCCGACCTTGTTGAAAACCGCTGTAAAGCGCGACGACTTCGCCATTGGTCCGAATCAATTCATCGGCAGCCGCTTCGAGCAGAGCGTGCTGCAGTCGTTCCAGCAGCGGGGCTTTTTCCTTGTTCAGGGCCAGCGGTTTTAGGCCCGCTTCGGAGGCCCCCTCGAGGTCTTCGGGCGAATCGACCGCAACAATAAACGGTTTATCGAGCGGCTGAGCCATCTCGGAGATTCGTTTCCAGTCGGTTGAACCATCAAGCAGCAGCAGCAAAGCGTCCGCACCGCGATCACGAAAAAGGTCGATCGCTGCGCGAATCATCGCCGCATTATGTTTCGTCAGACGTTGTGTCGCCATTGCAGGGCGAACTCGACAAGTTGGGTGTGATTCAAACTGGGTAATTTAACAAGAGAATCCAAGTATTAGCGAAGCAGCCTGAACCGGCAACCAGATCAGCCCCGAAATCTGCGTTTTGTGGGCTGGATAATCGTCCGTTCGGGCGTTCACCCCTGTTACCGGCGTGTCGCTCGATCGCCGTTGGCGACGGCGGGCGTCTGCCAAGCCGGTCCGCTGCGATACATTCGCTCGTAATACATTGCCAACGCACGCAGCGCGTGCCCCTTGGGTCCGATCTGCCAATCGTGGTTCGGGTCGTTGTACATCGAAGCTAACAAATACCGAACCGCACGCACCAACCGAGGATCCTGCAGTTGCGAATCGGGCAGTGCGGTGAGCAACCATTCAACGATATGACCGGTCGTTTGCACCTTGCGATCCCGATTGCCGTTGTCTTCACGTCCCTCGAACCAATCGGTGCTCATCGAACCGTCGCGATTTTGCAGCGAGAAGGCATAGTCGATGAAATCGTTGGTAAATTCTTCGGCTCGTGCCCATTGCCCGGTGATCGGGCGGCCTTCGGCGCGTCGTTTCCGCAACGCATGGGCAAACCCCATCAAGCGGTGCGTTCCACCACAGGCAGCTCCGACGATCGGCTGCGACAATTCTTCACGAATCAATCGCTCACAATCCCAGCGGGTTCCATCCGCAGCGATCCAGCTCTCGTCGGTATCCAAATAGTGCGACAGCGCGATCAGCGTGAAGGTCAGTTCTTCGCCGCTTTTGCAATCCGCCATCTCGCGTTTTACCACATCGCGAACCGAGTACTTTGTCGTGCCGACGTACAAAGGATAATCCACCGGGACGTTGCACAACGAGAACACACACAACATTTGAGCTTGGTGCCCCTGCAATCCCACGCCACTTTTGACGTGGATGCCATCACGGTCCTCTTCGAGCAATCGTTGGCCGCGACTCGCGTTATTACCCGCCATCCACGCAATCGCGCTGTAATGTTGGCGTTCGGCGACGATCTTGGTATCGACGCCATAAACCATGATCGAATGCAACATTCCCCAATTGCTTCGTTCATTAGCAACTTCGGGGCGGCGATAATAGTTGACCAAACACCGCTGCATGACCGGTTTCAATTTGGCAACCGATGCCGAGATACGTATCGGTCCGGTCGGCATCCCAACATAATCCAGCGCAACCGGATCGCTTGCTTTGGTCCCCGTCGGTTCGTCCCAATGATCACCAACCGAAACCGATCGCTGTGGCGGGGCTGCCGCACTTGTCGCGAGCCGCGAATCGGCAACACGCTGCTGCGGATCCGATGCGCGACGCTGCTCTTTGGCTGCAGGTTGCGATTCCGCAGCGGATGACGGCGAATTGGCGATTTGGGGAGTCGCCTTTCTCAGACGGTCGCCAAGACTTAAATCTTCGACCACCTCGTCGGCAAACTCTTCCGCGACCTGCTCGTTGTCCGCATCGGATGACAACGCTTCCTCAGCCTCAAATCGCTCGCGATCTGTTACGACCGGATCGCTGTAGCGGTCTCCGGCGTTGCTCCGTTCGGCATCTTCCCAACTCCCAGACTCTTCACCGACGGGATCTTCAGTGGCGAGCTCTTCATTGGCGATCGCTTCGCTCGAGCCTTCATGCGCTGTGTCATCGTCACTGGCCAAAGCGTCCACCGCGGGGCTCGCTAGATCAGGCCCAGCCAATCCGGGACTCGCCAAACTGGGACTCGCCGTCGGCGCTAGCTCGAGTTCCATTTCGTTGAACTTCTCCGCAGGCGACAACTCGGTCGATTCGGTCACCGCAGACTCGCGCGCAGTCGGCGCCGATCGCATCGGATCGGCCGAGCGAGTGATCGGAACCAACGCGGGCGTCTCGGACACCGTCGTGCCCGGCCGTGCGGCGCCGCGGGTTTCGCTCTGGGTCGCGTCCTTGATCGCTGCGTCCTTAATCGCTGCGTCCTTGATTAGAGGGCTCGCGACTTCGGGATCCCGAAGCGGCAGCGGGTCACGCAGCGGCAACCGTTCTGGATCGGCCACAATGCGGCGTGCTCGCGGCACCCAATTATCATCATCCGACGGCGTGTTTGAACCGACCGCAGGCGTCTGCCGCGACGGCGTGTCGACCACCACCGGTGCATGCTGGCCACGCAACTGCATCGAAGGCGGATCGCTCACCAATGGAACACTCGATGGCGGCGTGGGTGGAGTCGTTTTCTTGGATGAATCGGGCTTGTTCGTCAATACATCCAGCAGCCATGGACGCCTCGCTATCCGCACTTCCGCCGAGGTATCGAGTGGCGGATTAAGCACAACACCCTCGTCACCTACCGCGAACTGCGAGCACGAAATAGCTAGCAAACAACTGAGAGAGGTTCGCGATCGAAGGTAACTTTTCAGGTTTTGCACAAAGGACTCCAGGACATGGGTGAACCTAGAGTGTGATATCGGAAGTTCGCGGCGCTGAGTTTACTTAGAAACCGGCATCCATCATCCAGCGGTAAGATCTTTCGAGGGGTTGGCTATCCACAGCCGCCTCGATTGCATGCAAAACGTGTGGTCCAATCCACTTGCTAGTTCGGTTCGGAGGCTTCCGTCAATGCTTTCATCAACGGGCAATTCTCCGACGCGACTTGGTCGTGGCGGTATTGCCGCAGCAACTCTTTGGAACGGCCTGCTAGCATCCTGCGGACCTCACGTCGTTTCCCTTTGACCCGCGGAATGACCATCGAATCGTAGGCGGTGGTTTGATGTCGCATCCATGCAATCACCGCAGCCTCGGCTCGCTGCTCAACGGAGATTCGCTTGGTCCGTGCCACGGTACCGCTGCCCACGGGCGTTGCATGATCGGTGATCGCGCGAGCCATCCGTGCCGAGAGCGTGGCATGCTTGGGATGAAAATTCAAATAGGTGACGACCGTATCATAGAACTCATCGACGTAGGCGGACTGGTTGCGATCCCGTCGCTGTTTGTCGGCCACTTTCCGTTTAGCGTAACTTTCGGTCGACCGCTCGACTTTCAAATCGGCCACAATCTTCTCGATCGTGGCAGTGGGAGCCCAAATTCCTTTGGAAAATGTCCGCCGGCCTTTTTTTTCTTGGACGATCCAGTGCTCGCCAGCCGCTTTGACACGCCGGGTCAGGGCTGCGTCCCCCGGCGGCAAAAGCGACCAATTTGCAGGTGGGGTATGGACTATACCCTCCGAATCACGAACGGTGTTTTCAGTTGGTCCTGGGACGAACGTCTGGCTGCTCATGCTGGCTTTGGCTAAGCTGGTGAATGTACGATGCCCGCGTCCGCCGGCGTCGACTCGAATGGTTACAGATCGAATGGTTAATCAATCGCTCGGTTAGGAAACTAGAAGGTTTCCCAGCCCGATCGCTACTCAATTTGAGAATCCTGTTTTATGTATTTTCGCCTCGCCAGTCGACTGCTGCTCGAGCCCGACAAACGACTGCTTGCAAAAGCAGCCTGGACATTGGGGGTTCGCGGATTGTGGAGTGTCCACAAGCACAAACAGCGACTGAAACGAGGAGACTTTTTTCCGCCGTTTTTGTATTTATCGGTCATCAACAGCTGCAACCTGCGGTGCCAGGGCTGCTGGGTCGACGTGGGGGCGAAACAACATCGTATTGAGTTTGACGCGGCAAACAAAGTGATTGCCGAAGCCAAAGCGATGGGTAACAGTTTCTTCGGCATTCTGGGCGGCGAACCTTTCATGCACAAAGATTTGTTAAAGATCTTTGCCGCTAATCGCGACGTCTACTTCCAAGTCTTTACCAACGGTCATTTCATTACCGACGAAGTCGCCGCCGAGTTGCGGCGTCTGGGGAATGTGACTCCGCTGATCAGCGTCGAGGGATCTGAAATCGTCAGCGACACGCGGCGAGGACGTGAAGGGGTGCTGAACCAAACGATGCAGGGGCTCGAAACGGCACTGCGTCATCGCTTGCTGGTCGGCGTTTGCACAAGCGTGTGTAAAACAAATATCGACGATTTGGTCAGCAACGCCTGGGTCGATCGACTGATCGAAATGGGAGTCATGTATTGCTGGTACCACATCTATCGTCCGGTCGGTCCCGAATCGAACCCTGATCTCGCGTTAACCAGCGAACAACAGCGTCGGGTGCGTCAATTTGTTGTCGACACTCGTGCAACCAAGCCGATCGTCGTGATCGACGCCTATCACGATGACGCAGGCAACGCACTCTGCCCCGCCGCAACTGGGTTCACACACCATGTTGGACCTTGGGGCGATATCGAGCCGTGTCCGGTAATCCAGTTGGCCAAAGAATCGATCCACGATGATCGGTCGCTCAAAGACACGTTTAATGAGTCCGAATTTTTGCGAGACTTCCGCGAACTGACGGCACAACACACTCGTGGTTGCGTGATCATGGAACGTCCCGACTTGTTGGTCCAGCTGGCCGAGAAACATGGAGCTCGCGATACAACGGCACGCACCAAGGTGATCGACGAGCTGAACGCTGTCTCGCCGCGACGCAGCCAATATCAACCGGGCGATGAAATCCCTGAACGTAGCTTTGTTTATCGCTGGGCCAAGAAGTATGCCTTCAACGACTTCGGTACCTACAGCCGTCATTTCGACACCAGCAAGTACCAAGACCCCGATCAAGACGCAGGGGACGCAAAGCCCAAAAGCGAACTGCCGATTCTGACGCGGTAATCGCTCTCGTGGTATTGTTTGTTAGCGAAACATTCTTCGGTAGGCCGGGGCCCCACGTCGCGCTAAGCGACGTAGATCCGGCGGATGCGAAAGTAATGGCGAATTCATCCCAGCCGCCATGCCGGATCTTCGCTCCGCTGCGTTCCGGCCTACAGAACTACGGCTGTGTCTTGATGCGGATGCGGCGGTACTCGACTTGCCCTCGGTCCCCTTCCAAACCGATCGGACCGGTTTCGGGAACCTTCATTGCTTCTTCGATCACTTCGCCATTACAGCTGCAATGGGCCACGCCACCGTGGACCGCGACGACAAGCGTGTTCCACTGCTGCGGAGCGTAGTTTTTCAGATTCTTGTACGGTCCTGCTAGCGCAAAGTCACGACATTGCAATTGCGGCGCCCGGATAAACACACCGCTGTCGGCATTGGGAGTCGCACGAAATTCCAATCGCAATTCAAAGTCATTGGGAAACTCGCGAGTGGTCCAGAGTTGTTGAATCTTGCGTCCTTCCGGTGGCGTCGTCACGACCAACCGATCATGAATCGCGACGTAACGCCCTTCGGGTGTTTTCGACTTGCCGTCAAAGGCAACATCACTTTCGACAATCGGCCACGCCGGAGCATGGGGATCGCGACTTTGCCATCGATCACGTGATTTCAACATCGCATCGGTCGTTTTGCGAAATCCCCAGCCCGTCAAATCGTGGCCATTAAACAGACTCTCGAATCCTTCTTCGATGACAAAATCATCGTCCTCGGTTTCCACGAAGCCAAGCGTTGCCAAGACCGGTCGCAGTGCGGCTTCCCATTTTGCATACCCAACTGCATTGGGATGCAACAAATCCGGAAACTCTTCTTTCTTTGCATTGCCCTGATCGTTGGCAAACATCGTCCATGTATCGAGCACGATCACGTTGCCATCTTTCTTGGCAAGATCGGCATAAAGCTGATTCAGTTTCTTGATCTTGTCCGCAGGTCGCTTCTTGGATTCGTGACTGGGAAAGACGTTGCAAATGACAATCGGCATCTCCGCATCATGCGCCCGCAGCGCATTCACAATCAATTGCATATTGCCGGCGATCGTTTGTGGTTCGGCCCCTTCTTCGAGATCGTTCGTGCCGGCCAAGATGACAACAGCCGCCGGGTCCAAATCGATCACGTCCTCGCCGAGTCGCAGCAACATTCCACGGGTGGTATCGCCGCTGATTCCACGGTTCGCCGGCTCGATCGATTTGAAATCGCCACGAAAATCGTCTTGCCACCCTTGGGTAATCGAATCGCCCAAGAAAACGACGTGCCCCTGTTTGCTTTCGGCATTCGCCGCGAACGTTTCCCGGCGTTTTCGCCACACATTTTGAAACCAGTCCTGTCGTCGCAGCGGTCCTTCGCCGGCAAGGCCCTCATCAGTCGCAGGCAGCTGAAACCGAGTTGCGGTGTCCACCGCTGCGGTTTCTTGTCCCTGCACCGCAAGCGGCCATCCGATGACAAGGGTCAATAGTGCAAGGATAAAACGAGATTGCATCAGCAGGTATCCAGAGAGTTGAGAGGGGACAGTTGAAATTGCAGCAGTGAGCCGTGGGCCGTAAGGCACCGGGTATCGCATAACCCCCGGCCGCTAGGGATTCGTCAGATTCGGTGCCCAAACCTTATCCATCAGCGTCGGCGTCTCACCATCGGCAGGGAACGTTTCTGGCAACGCCTTGTGAATCATCGCTGACAATTCCTTGACCGTCGCTGCATGGGCGGACGATTCGGCGAGATTGTTTTGCTCGCTGGGGTCGACGTCATGATCGTACAATTCACTGCCGGCTTTGCCTTCGTCCCACTCGGTGTATCGCCAACGGGGCGTTCGCAGTGTGTAGCCGAAAAATCCCTTCTTGCCGCCCCGCATGACTTGCGTCAGCGCCCAACCGCGACCGGTTTTCGAGGGATCTTTCATGATCGGCACCAGCGATTGGCCTTGTAAGTTCGCGGGCGATTTGACGCCACACAATTCGGTCAGCGTGGGATACAGGTCGATCAAGCCAACCGGCGTCTTAGCGACCTTTCCCTGTGCCATCCCCGGTGCGGAAACAATCATTGGCACCCGAGAACTCTCTTCAAACAAACTCATTTTCTGCCAAAGTCCATGTTCGCCGAGATGGTAACCATGATCGCTCGTGAACACGATGATCGTATTGTCATCGAGTCCAAGCGATTCGAGTTGATCCAAGACGCGGCCGACCTGCGCGTCCATAAACGTGATACTGGCAAAGTAAGCCTGAATCGCTTGTTGTCGCAGCGGGTCGGTTAGCAGTTCATGGTCCTTTTTGTGGCTGCCCAGTGCCGCCTTGGGCAAATCCTTGACGTCCTCTTCCACATTGGCGACCAACGGCATCTCGCTGAGGTTGTATTTTTCAAAGTAAGGCTTCGGTGCCACGTACGGAGTATGGGGGCGATAAAAACCGAGAGCTAAAAAGAAGGGTCGGTCCTGGCGTTTCGCGCAACGCTCGAGTACCCAGCAGGCATCATCGGCCAACATCCCATCGGTGTGCAGCTCATCGCCTCGCGGTGAAGCGTACCAAGACAACGTGCCGCCAAACGAGTTTTTGCGAAGCGAAAAAATATCGGGCTCTTCCAGCAAACGATCACAACCGGCCGGATTTAGTTCGAGTTCCCACGACCCTGGATCATCATGCCCGTTGGTTCCCACACTTTTGGGAACGTTGTAGTGATAAAGCTTTCCAACGCGAGCCGCGAAATAGCCGTCCAAACGAAACGCTTGCGACAAACTGTGATGCGAGGGAATGGTTTGCCGAAAGATTTGGCTGTTTTGATGGATCCCCGTGCTGTTGGGATACAGCCCCGTCAACATCGAATTGCGACTCGGACCGCAAAGCGGATACTGACAATACGCTCGCTCGAAACGAACGCCACGACGAGCCAGCCGATCAATATTGGGGGTTTGGACGAGTGGGTGATCATAACATCCGATGGAATTATTCAAATCGTCGGAAATGATGAACAACACATTAGGACGTGTCTCGTCCGCGAGTGCGATTCCTCCCAATCCCCCAGAAACGGACGTTGTCGTGATGACAAAAATCCAAAGACCATAGAGTAAGTCAAGCATCGAAATCGGTTTGCGGATCATCGGCGGCACGCTCTCAGGTGGGGAATCTGATGGGTTTGATTAGCTAAAATGATACATGAAGCATGCTGACCGATGGGACAAACGATCCAAAATATCGTGCCAGCACTTCCCGCTAAAATCGCGTTGTCGCCCCCATTTCTGGGCGGCGAATCCCACAAAACTTGGCAAATCAGCGTGCGGATGGTTTGAGGTTTTGCGGTGTCCGAGTCATAATTCGATCCCTAACATTTACCTCCCTCCTGAAAATCCCCCTTGGAGATCCCTGGATGATCCGATTGTCCCTTTCACTTTGTCTCGGTTTGGTTGCCCTCGTCGCTGTTGCTGATGAACCCGCAAAAAAGGCAGCCGCGAACTCTGCTGAGCTTGTCACCCTGTTCAATGGTTCGAACCTCGAAGGATGGGACGGCGACCCACGACTGTGGTCGGTCAAAGATGGCGTGATCCACGGCGAAACCACGCCGGAAAATGTTGCCAAGGGCAATACCTTCCTGATCTGGCAAGGTGGCGAACTGTCCGATTTTGAACTTCACGTCACCTTCCGCTGCAACGCAATCAACAACTCAGGAATCCAGTACCGCTCGCAACACTTGTCGGGCAAAGGCGTTGGCAACGATTGGGTCCTGAAAGGTTACCAACACGAACTCCGCAACGAAGAAAACTTCCCCAACGTGCCTTCGTTCATCTACGACGAACGTGGCAAGCGTGGGCGTATCTGCTTGGTCGGCGAAAAAGCAGTCTGGACCAAAGACGGCAAAAAAGTGCTCGACAATACGCTGATCGATCAAGCCGGTTTTAAAGAACTGATGAAAGTCGACGACTGGAACGACGTTGTCATCATCGCCAAAGGCAACAACATCAAGCATTACCTCAACGGCAAGCTTGTTTTGGATTTCACTGACGAGCACCCTGAATTGGCTCTCAGCTCAGGCGTGATCGGACTGCAATTGCACGCCGGCAAACCAATGTGGGCCGAATTCAAGAACATCCAACTTCGCAAGTTCTAATAACGAAGCCGTCCCCTTTTTCCTGAATCCGTCGAAACAGCCGCACTTGGTTTTCAAGTGCGGCTGTTTTTTTGTTTGCATACTCGATCATATTCTCAGAAAATTTCGGATAGCCGACGGTCTGTTCGATTTTCACCGGGGTTTGATTGATCAGGCACTAGGGCAAAGTGTCACAGTGACACCGAGCGTCTCGCTCCATTTCTCCAAAATCATGGCAATCTAACGATGCGTAGAACCGCCACTTTCTCGCTGTTTATTTGCGTCGCGATCTGGTTTCCTCAAGCCAACGGATCGGCTCAGGAAACCTTGTCGCAAGAAAAAATCGACTTCTTTGAAACAAAGATCCGCCCCGTACTGGTCAAAGAATGTTACGGATGCCATTCGAATCAAACCGGTAACGCCAAAGGCGGTCTGCGGCTGGACACCCAAGAATTGACAGCCATCGGCGGCAATAGCGGCCCCGCCGTTGTTCCGGGTGATCTGGACGAGAGCCTGCTGTATAGCGCGATCCTGCATCAAGATTTCCAGATGCCACCGAAACGTAAGTTGTCACAAAGCGTGATCAATGACTTTCGCAGCTGGATCGAAATGGGAGCTCCCGACCCTCGCATCACCGCTCCCTCGGTCCTGAAAACCCAAATCACCAAGGACGATATCCAACAGGCCAAGACCGAGTTCTGGGCCTACAAGAAACCGACCCAAGCGGCGATCCCTGCGGTTCAAAATCGCGAGTGGTCTCGCAGCGACCTCGATCCCTTTGTGCTGGCCAAACTCGAAGCATCGTCGATGACGCCTGCCGTGGATGCCGAGCCGCACCAAATCTTGCGACGGCTCTGCTTTGACCTGATCGGATTGCCGCCAAGTCTTGCTCAAATCGAATATTTCGAAAAGTACTACGACACCGATCCAGACAAGGCGATCGCTCACGTCGTCGATCAACTGCTCGAAAAACCGCAATTTGGTGAGCGTTGGGGACGCCATTGGCTAGACCTCGTTCGCTACGCGGAATCCAATGGTCGCGAAGTCAATACGACCTTCCCGCACGCGTGGCGGTATCGCGACTACGTGATCGATTCGTTTAACGAAGACAAACCTTACGATCGATTTTTGCAAGAACAAATTGCTGGCGATTTGCTGCCAGTCGATTCCGATTCGCAGTGGGCCGAGAACCTCGTGGCAACAGGCTTCCTGGCAATTGGTCCGAAAAGTCTTGCCGAGCAGAACCGAACTCAATTCACCGCCGATCTCGTCGACGAACAAATCGACACCACGACACGGGCGATTCTGGGGATGTCGGTCGCTTGTGCTCGCTGTCACGACCACAAATTCGATCCGATTCCGCAAACCGACTACTACGCGCTGGCCGGGATCTTCAACAACACGACGGTCTATTTCGGGACTCCCGCGTCCAAATACGGAAACATTGCCGGTGTGCAAAATCGCAACTCGAGCAACTTGCTGCGATTGCCGATCGACGACCCGAACGAGTTTGACCGACGGATCCCAGTGGATGAACTCGCCGATCTGAATCGCGAGCTCGATGAAACGCTGCAACAACTGGTTGAATATCGCCGCAATCGTCGGCAGAACGATGGCAACGCAGCGAACGCCATCCAGAATTTTATTCGCTTGCAAACGCGAGCCGAAACGTTGTCGACCATCATCGGCGGCGTGGATGAACAGGGCAATCCGATCACCTATTGTATGGGCGTGCAAGAGACCGATGACCCACGTGACGTTCGTGTGTTGGTCCGTGGCGAAGTCGCTCAGCCCGCGCAGATGGTTCCCCGCGGATTCCCCAGCGTGCTTCGCGAGGACAACACACCGAAAATCTCGCCACGATCGAGCGGACGACTGGAACTGGCTCAGTGGATTTCAAGCCGCGACAACCCGCTGACCGCTCGCGTGATGGTGAATCGAATTTGGCAACACTTGATCGGACAAGGCATCGTTCGCTCGACCGAAAACTTTGGCACGACCGGGCAAGCTCCCACGCACCCCGAATTGCTCGACACGTTGGCGGTCAAGTTCGTCGATTCAGGATGGTCCATCAAATCAATGGTCCGTGAAATCGCGACGTCACGTGTTTATCGCATGAGCACGCAATTCGACCAAGCCAGCTTTGAAAGCGATCCTGATAATGAACTGCTGTGGCGTGCGACACCACGACGGCTGGATGCGGAAGCGATTCGGGACGCGATCCTGTTTGCATCCGGCAATTTGCAGCTCGATCGCCCTCGGGCGTCCGAGGTGGCCAAGGCGGGTTACATGCGAGTCCGCGACGGCAACCTGTTCAACCCGGCTCAGTTCATGAGCAGCAGCGAGATGGGAATGGAGATGATGAGCGGAGGGCCGATGAATCGAGAACGCTTGCTGCGATCACGCCCCGAATTGCAACAAATGATCTTTCGGCAAGCACTCGCAAACCGTCGCAGCGGCGGCGAGCGACTCGACATGAATGATGCGACGTTCCGCAGTGCCTATCTGCCGATCGTGCGAGGCGAAGAGCCTCGCGTGCTAGAAGTCTTTGACTTCGCCGAACCGAGCATGATCGTCGGGCAACGTGAAACGTCCAGCACTCCGAATCAATCGCTGTTCATGATGAACAATCCGTTTGTGATGCAACAATCCGATGCGTTGGCTGAACGTGTGCTCTCGAGCAGCCAGAATCCGGAAGAACAAATCCGGTATTTGTTCCGTTCGCTTTACAGCCGCGAGCCCGATGATTCGGAAATATCCACGATCCTTGCGTTTGCTGATGACTTCCCCGTGGCCGGATTAGCAAAAACGCGTGCCACCAAAACCGTGTCGGCAATTTGCCAATCGCTAATCGCATCAGCCGAATTCCGCTATTTGGATTAGTGACCAATCCCTTACTGACGTAGCGCGAGTGATTTTCGGATCGCTCGGCAGAATACGACAAAAGCCTTGACGAGTCGTGAGCCGTGGGCCGTAAGGCACCGGGTAATGCGTGGGCCCCGGCCGCTCACGCGCGAGCGGCTCACTATCGACCTGAAATCCGTTTCTTCTTCACAATTCAACCGTTCACAGGGCAATTCAATGACCCATCTCTTTTCGCGGCGTGCCGCACTGCAAAGCGTTTCGGCTGGATTTGGCTACTTGGCCTTCGCGGGGTTGTCGAGCATGGCGAATGCGAAAACGCCGACGGCAAGCGAAAACCCACTGTCACCCAAACCGCCTCATTTTCCGGCAAAGGCAAAACGAGTCATCTTTCTGTGCATGACCGGAGCCCCTTCGCACGTCGATACGTTTGACTACAAACCGCAACTCAATGCTGACCACGGCAAAAACGGACGCTATGGGGGCAAGCTGCTGGGTTCACAGTGGGATTTCAAGCAACGAGGCGACAGCGGGCTGTGGATTTCGGATCTGTTCCCCAGTGTGGCTCAGCATGCGGATGACCTTTGCTTGATTCGCTCGATGCACTGTGACCAACCGGTTCACCCGGCGGCGCAAACCCAGATGCACACGGGAACGGCGCAGTTTGTTCGTCCTTCGATCGGAGCTTGGACGCTGTACGGTCTGGGAACCGAGAACGACAGTATGCCTGGGTTTATTTCACTTAGTGCTGCTGCGGGGCAATCGAGCAGTTACGGCAGTGCTTTTTTGCCCGCGATCTATGGCGGAACTCCGATCAACGCCGGAGTTCGCGGCGGCGGAGGCGGAATGGGCCGACGTTTCGGCGGCGGTGGATCGGCGGTTCCCGACATCGAGAACTCGCGTTACACCAGCACGCAACAGCGCAAACAACTCGATCTAATCCAGTCGCTCAATCATCAGAAACTTCGTCGTGATGAACATCAGCCTGGCGTCGAAGGCATTATCGAATCGTACGAGCTAGCGTTTCGGATGCAGGACACGATGCCCGAACTGATGGACGTCTCGGGTGAATCCGATGCGACGCTCAAGATGTACGGCGCCGACGGAGGCGATACCGAGCGTTTTGGTCGCCAATGTTTACTGGCCCGTCGGTTCGTCGAATCCGGAGTGCGGTTTGTTGAGATCAATCACGGCGGTTGGGATCATCACACCAATCTTTCCACCGATCTGCCGAACCGTTGTAACGAAATCGACAAACCGATCGCCGGTTTGCTCAAGGATCTGAAACAACGTGACATGCTCAAAGACACGTTGGTGATTTGGGGTGGCGAATTTGGACGCACGCCTGCAGCACAAAATGGTGATGGACGCGATCACAACAACAAGGGCTATACGACTTGGATGGCCGGTGGCGGCGTCAAAGCAGGGTTCAGCTATGGCGAGACGGACGAACACGGCTACGCAGCAGTCCAAGACAAGTGCCACATCCATGATTGGCACGCCACAATCCTGCATTTGCTAGGGCTGAATCACGAACAATTGACCTATCGTTATGCCGGTCGCGATTTCCGGCTGACCGATGTGCACGGCAACGTCGCAAGCGACATCATCGCCTAGTGGATGATGACATTTCCTGTAGCGGAACTCGTCAAGAGTTTCGTGGGCACTGGGGTAGCGAAACTCGCCAAGAGTTTCGACCTGTTCGACGATTCACGAAAGTCTTGATGACTTCCGCTACATTTAATTTCCGGTGCAAAAATGCACTATGAATTTTCGTGTGACGCAGAGGACACGGTCGCTTTGCGGGCAAACAATCGCTTGCGAAACTCACTGTAAGTGGCGTCTTTAAAATCACTCGTCTTGGCGATAAAGACAAACAGAAAGGGTTCCGGACACAACAGCACCCCTTTGCGAGTCCGATACACTTTCACGTTCTCGTTTCGCCATGCGTAAGTTCCAAGCGGAGAAGTCAAGACAACTCGGTCGGGGTCCAAGCGAATCGTGCACTGATAATCTTGCACCAATCCATGAGTTCGTAACTGCTCGCGAATCTTCATTTTGGCACTGTGCACCATGGCCAGATACAGGCAACTCGAAATGGCCATCGTCCCTACGAGCGCGGCAACAAAGCTGAACGGATTCGGAAATCGCCACAGGATCAACGCGATCGCAAACATGCTGCACGCGATCATCGCGAGCGAACCAAAGAACAATCGAAACGACTGTTGACGCAGCAAATACTGCGACTCGGCAAACCGCAATTGCGATTGATTCGAGGAAAAATGCACATCGCCGTCGGCGGCGACCGCAGAGACCGCGTCCGATGGCGTTGCGACTGGTTGATACGGATTCACACTGTCGCTCATCGCTGAATCCCACACATAGCCAAATCAGATTTCGTGGGCGGTGATTTCCTTACCATGGGTAATACGCCCATGGCCCTTCACCCGATTCGCCTGCGGGAACTTCGACGAAACCAGAACTTTGTCCCAGTGACACCAAGTCTCCCGAGCCTTGGCTGAAGACCGGTTCGGCAACGCCCGCGGCAACCATTTTGACGATCCGCATCCAATGCAGTGGCAATGTTTTCGAACCCGCCGATTGAAGTCGCACCTGCGTCGATGGCGGACACCACTGAGTTTGCCCACTCTGTTTGGCCAATAACGGCAACGCAAACCGGCGACATCCCACCACCGCACTGACCGGATTGCCAGGCAATCCGAGGATCAACTTTCCATCGGCGGTGGCGGCACCGAGAATCGGTTTGCCCGGACGAATCGGCAGCCCATGAAAAACAACGTCCCCGCCGACATCGCGAACCACATCCGGCACGTAGTCATAATCGCCCATCGACACGCCACCGGTCATCAGGATCGCATCGGACTGAGGCAGTGCAGCGGCCAAAGTTTGCTGCAGCGTTTCGCGATCGTCCCGAGCGTGTTGAACCGCTTGAATCGAAATCCATGGGTTCGGTTCGATTAGCGACGCGAGTGCCACTTGGTTGCTGTTGCGAAGCTGCCAAGGCTGAGGAGTTTCGTCGGCAAACACGCCAACTTCGTCACCGGTGGTGATCACGGTAACACGGACGGGCGAATACACACTCGCTTGATAACAACCGAAATTGACCATCGTCGCACGATGAGCGGCGTTGACCAAAACGCCTGCGGGCAACACCGTGCTACCCGATCTTGCATTCTCACCGGCACGACGAATGTTTTCGCCCGCCAGGGTCGACAACGCCACGTCGCGAAAACGAATCGCGTTTTCGAGTTCTTCGGTGTCTTCGCGTTTGACCACCGCGTCGGCTTCGGCGGGAACAATGGCTCCGGTAAAGATACGGACGATGAAGCCTTCGCTCATTGCCGGCGGAGGCGAACCGGGAACACTTTCGCCGTGGACGGGGATTGTTTCGCCGGGACGCAGATCGGCCAACCGGATTGCGTAACCATCCATCGCAGAAACATCCGCCGCGGGGCTGTCGCGATCGGCCGTCACCGATTGCGACAACACGCGGCCCAGACATGACGGACACTCGGCATCCACCCCAACGACGCTTAATCGATCGGCAATCGCGACAATCGCCTCGTCGGGCGAGTTAAATGCAAATTTCTTAGCGGACATCCGTCAAATCTTCAGGGGTATTAACATTGTGACAACCACTCGCTGGCAACGGCACGCGACGATGATCGTGTGACTCGAGCCAACGAAACAAACTACGACTCTCGGACTGAGCCAACCGCTGCAGTGGATCCGCGAAACGAACGGGATAAACTCCAACAAGCGGTTGCACCCGATCAGACTCAGCCACAGTGATCTCGTCTGCCTTTTGCCAATGATCCACCAAGCCGCTTAAGTGATCCGCGGTCAACCGCGGCATATCCACCGGCGTGACCAAACATGCAGCGAAACCATGTCGATCAGCATACTGCAGCGCCGCCGCGATTCCGGTCGCCGGACCACGATGAGCCACCGGATCCTCAATCGTTTTGACTGAATGATTGATCGATGTGTGTCCGCTGACGACAACATCGTCGCATAAATCGCACAATCGATCGATCGCATGCTGCAAAAAGGAAGTGCCATCGGCGTGAACAAGCGACGCCTTGTCGCGGCCCATACGCAGCGATTGCCCGCCACACAGCACCACGCCAAGTAGCCGCGGAGATGATCGCGGAGTCAATCGTTCGGGATCCGAGAAATTCAATGAACTAGCTCACGGAATCGTCGTGCTTTTCCAGCACGTCTTCGACCCAAGTTCGTGCCCGCATCATCGTCGGAAAACCGATCGTGGGCGCCGAGACCAGTGCGACGTGACGTAGTTCATCGGGCGTACACCCCGCTTCGAGTGCTTTGCGAGTGTGAGAGTGGGCGGCACCTTCGAGTCCCGCGCCAAGCGAAATAGCCAGCTTGACGAGCGCCACATCACGCGGTGACAACGGGCCTGCGTTCCTCGCCTCTTCGCCAAACGATTCATACGCCTGCATGTACTCGGGATAACTTTTATGCATCTGTTTGTACGGCTTTGGAATCATCGACTCGCCTTTCCTCTCGTTTAAGATAACTTGAATTTCAACAACGACTGGACAAGTGAGTCCATCGTATACGGATCCGCCTCGCACGTGACTGTGCACCCGAGATCGCGCACCGTTTGCGATGTGATCGGACTGAGACTTGCAATCTTCGCCTGCTTCATCGATTCGCCGAGCATGCGATGCACGCTTTCCGCGGTGGCACTGCTGGTCAACGTGATCCAATCGATTCGGCCGTGTTGTGCCGCTTGCAAAATCTTGGCGTCGGGGGTTGTCACATCAGTGTGGGAATAGGCCACCACCTGTGTGACATCAGCACCGGCCTGCGTCAGCGATTCCTCGAGAATGTCACGACCACGACTGGCCCGCACCAAGACGACGCGTTTGCCCGACACATGACCACGTAATTCATCGACCAATGATTCGGCACGAAAGTCTTGGGGAATCAGATCGGCGCGCAGATGGAAATCGGCGAGCGCGGCAGCTGTTTTTTTCCCCACACACGCCAATTGGACGCCGGCGAACGACCGCATGTCGTGCCCCAATTCGAGCACCCGATCCAAAAAATACTGGACGCCATTGCGGCTGCAAAAAATCACAAAGTCTTGGTTGGCAAGCGACTCGATCGCCGCATCCACCTCCGCCCAATCCTGGGGCGGCCCAATTTGGATCGCGGGTTGAACCAGCACGGTCGCACCGAGGTCACGTAGCGGGGTGGCGAGTTCTTCGGCCTGATCGATAGGCCGCGTGACCAGGACGGTTTGGCCGAACAGCGGTCGTTGCTCGAGCCAATTTTGCGTTTCGGTCAATTCGGCGACCGGACCGATGATCACGATCACGGGCGGGCGAATCTTGTTGGCCGGACTCAATCGGTCCGCCACCTCGTCCAAACGACAACGAAACGTTTGCTGGTCATGGTGACTGCAGCGGCGGACGATAGCCACCGGCGTGTCGGGGGATTTGCCATTTTCGATCAGCGATCGCGTCCAAACCTCTGCCGTCGTGACCCCCATATAGATGACCAAGGTGCCTGGGAAACGGGCCAGTGCCTGCCAATCGAGCGCCGATTCGGTCTTCCCCGGCTCCTCGTGTCCGGTAACCAAAGCGACCGCCGATGCAAGTTTTCGGTGGGTAATTGGGATTCCGGCATACGATCCGGCAGCCAAAGCAGCCGTAATTCCAGGAACAATTTCATAAGAAATCCCGGCCTCGGACAACGCCTCGACCTCTTCGGCGGTACGGGCAAAAACGGCCGGATCCCCCCCTTTGAGCCGAGCGACGATGCGACCGTTTCGAGCATGCTTGAGCATCTCGTCAATGATCTCGTCCTGACGCCAAATCCTTTGCTGGCCATGCTTTCCGACGCAAATATGCTCTGCCGAAGGGGCGTGCGAGAGCAATTCGACATTGCTGAGCCCGTCATACAAAACGACATCACTGCGAGACAGGAGCTCGGCCCCCCGCAACGTCAAAAGCCCAGGATCGCCTGGGCCGGCACCGATCAAATACACCATGCTGTTCATAGTTTGATTTTCACCTGAAAAGTTGACTATGGACAGATGGCAGACAGCTTGGCATACTACCGAGCCTTCAATTCCCTTCTTTCCGATGATGGACGCCCACGAGAGCGCGATAAACCGAAGATGCCAAACACCGAAAGTTCAAAGAAACGACTTCGCCAGAACGTCAAGCAACGCCTGCTGAACCGTTCGATCAAGAGCAATATGCGTTCAACCATCCGCAGCGTCCGCGAAGCGGCTGAGTCGGGCGACGGCGAAAAGGCACAAGCGGCTTTCCGATTGGCAGTCAAAAAGCTGGATCGTGCTGCGAGCAAGAACGTAATCCACCGCAACGCAGCGGCACGTACCAAGAGCCGCCTGAGCAAGCTGGTCAAAGCTGCCGGCGCCAAAGCCTAAAACAGTCTGCTTAGTTTGATCTGATTGCCCATCGTAAGCCGACGGCACTAGCGGCCTGTTGATTTAGTGAGCCGTGACGCGTGAGCGGCCGGGTCCCACGCATTACCCGGTGCCTTACGGCCCACGGCTCACCGCTGCGATTTGCATTTTGATTAAATCAACAAACCGCTAGCCGCGGGCTTTGCAGCTTCCTACAGCTATTCCGAGGACCGAGGATAACACGCGACTCAAGGTCGATGGTATCCGGTTGCGACACGATCGCTATCCGAAACAGCCAGCGTTGGTTGCAAACGTCACAACGAAAAAAGCCACCCACATTTAATGTCGGTGGCTTTTTTCGTTTTTTCCATCGCTCCGACGCCGCAGATCATGACGATTCTGCGGCTTCGGTTTCCATTATTCTGGAAAACTACTTCCAAACCAAACCGGCGTCGCCGAGGCGTTTTTTGGTCTCTTGCATCAATGCATCTTCTTCGGCCTCGGTCCCGGCAACGTAGGTCACGCTGAATCGCAAGAACGATCCGGCATCGTCCCAAGGCACCGTGACGATCCCGAATTGCTCGATCAAATGGCGAGTCGCATCCTCGGCCTTGGCAAACGTTTCGCCCGATTTTGTTCCGCTGGGCGCTTTGGTGTAGAGGAAATAGGTGCCGCCAGGCATCTCGCACTCGAAACCACACTCATTCAGCGTCGCGACCAACTTTTCGAGTCGGCGACGGTACTTGGCGTTGATTCGTTGTGGAATTGAATCGTCGTCCAGTGCGGCAGCAGCGGCCTTCTGAGTCGCCATGAACTGTCCACTGTCGCTGTTGTCTTTGACATCGGCAAAAGCGGAAACGATGCGTGGGTGGCCACACACAAATCCCATTCGCCAACCAATCATGTCGTAGCCCTTGCTCATCGAGTGGACTTCGACACCGACATCCATCGCGCCGGGGGTTTGCAGAAAACTCAAAGGCTTTCCGTCAAACGTCAACATGATGTGCGCGGCGTCTTGAACGACCACGAACTCTTTTTCCTTCGCCAGCGCGACGACCTTCTCATAAAACTCAGCGGTCGTGGTGCGTCCGGTGGGCGAGTTGGGGTAGTTCAGCACCAACAACTTGGTACGTCGATAAACGTCATCAGGCACGGCGTCAAAATCGGGCAGGAAGCCGTTTTCGGCCAGTAGCGGCAACTTGAAAACTTCGCCGCCGTAGTAGCGGGTATGGGTCCCCGCGACCGGGTAGCCGGGCACCGTCATCAACGTGACGTCGCCGGGATTGATGAAGCACGCCGGCAACATTGCGTACGCGGGCTTGCTGCCGATGCAGTGATTGATCTGCGTCGCGGGATCGAGCGTGACATCAAACTGCCGCTTCATGAACCGAGCGGCCGCTTCCTTGTATTCGGCGATGCCGTTGTCGGAATAACCGCGATTTTCGGGCTTGTTGACTTCGTCGTTCATCACCTTGCGAATCGACTCATCAGCCATCGAATCGTTTTCACCGATGCCGAAGTCCAATAATTTTCGATCGGGATGATCCGCTAGTGCTTTGCGTTTCGCTCGTTTGATCTTTTCAAACTTGTAGATCTCGGTGTCTTTGCCGTAATTCGCACCGCCGATGCGGTCGGCAAAGAGAGATTGGAAGTAAGGGTCCGCAGAGTTTTTTTCAGTGGAAACGGTCGACATACTTATCTGTTTCAGAGAAAACGAGTGAGAAACGAAGGGGGGCGGTTTTGTGAGCGGTCGCCGCATTCAGCGTCCACCCACCGCAGCAACCCCGAACGACGCCCATTAGGGTAATTTTCCCGAGCCCGAATCGACAGGGGGCAATGAAAACGGTGATGTCGCCGCGTCGCCATTTTCATGCATCACTCGCCAATCCAAATCCTCGCGACATTGCCGGGCCGTACGAAACAGCAATAACGGCACCATCACGGCCGCAAACGCAGCCGGAACCAACGAGTATCCAAGCACCTCGATCGCACCGGCAAGCAGCGACGGGATTCCCAAACAAGTAAAACCACTGATCGCCCCAGTCACGCTGCCAAACACGCGAATGCGGGTGGGGGTCCAAGGAACGCGAGGTTCCCGCATCGATAGCAGCCATCCGGACAACGTGACTACGGGAATTGCCGCAAGCAACGCCAAGACGGCGCCAATCCCAAAGTACAGCAGAGCTCCAAAAAACATCGATCCCAGCATCGAAGCCGACGACATCCCCGGCGATGAAAACAAACTCGCCAGCATCACGAACCCGATCACGCACCAACCGAACAAGCCTCCGGAAACCCCAATCATCAGAGCAACATCGAAGCAAACCTTCAGCGACGAAAATGGTTTCCGCTGCGCAATTTCGTCCTCAAAGTCCGTGAACACTTCATCAACGATGGTTGCGGCATAGGGATTTACACTGGGCGGGGTTGTCATCTTTATCCAGCGTCATCGTGTTTGGCATCGGATCGCGTTAGACTATTTATCTTAACCGAGATTGAACTCGACCGACCACACTCGCGAAATCCAAAACTCGAAGCGATGCATTTCATGTCGTCCCAAGAATACACGACAGCCCAAGAACACGCCGCCCAAATCGATTCGATTCGGACTCAGTACGAAGAGCTGGCTGAATTGGCGGGGTCGCTTGCCCACGAGATCAAAAATCCGTTGTCGGTGATCCACATGAACATCGATTTATTGAGCGAGGATTTGGCGGAAATCGACTCGCCCATCAGTCGCCGCTCGGTGGACCGCGTCGATATTGTTCGCCAGCAATGCGAGCGGATGGAAGGACTGCTGCGCGACTTTCTTCGCTACGCACGGCTACGCGACATCGACCTCGTCCCCGGCAGTTTGAACGAGCAGATCGAAACCGTTTTGCGCGCCTACCAAGCTCAGGCGG
Source organism: Novipirellula rosea (assembly GCF_039541335.1). Lineage (NCBI taxonomy): Bacteria > Pseudomonadati > Planctomycetota > Planctomycetia > Pirellulales > Pirellulaceae > Novipirellula > Novipirellula rosea. The sequence goes on from NZ_BAABGA010000064.1 coordinate 165,391, forward strand.
ATGCGGCAGAGATCGACATCGAAAAGTACTTGGATCCCGATCTACCCGCGATCATGTTGCACAGCGACTCGCTGCAAGCTGCGTTGATGAACCTTGTCAAAAACGCGTTGGAAGCGATGGAAGAGGGAGGCCAAATTTGGGCTCGCACCTACCCGACTCGCACCGGCGTCGCACTCGATTTGATCGACACCGGCAGCGGCGTAGACGACAACACCGTGTTGCACATGTTTGAACCATTTTACAGCACCAAAGAAGGCGGCTCGGGACTGGGGTTGCCGACGGCTCGCAAAATCATCGAAGCTCACGGCGGCCGCATCAGCGTGCAAAGCGAAGTCGGCCGTGGCACAAAATTTGTGCTCGAATTCCCGACGCCCAAACGCCTGGGCTGATCCAGCACCTTCCCTTGCTCGATTCGCACGATTCCCACGCGACGGTGGGGTTGTGTCCTTTTAGAGTAACGGAAGTCGCGTGTGACTTTCGTTCCATGATACGTGCTCCCCCCGAAACTCTTGACGAGTTCCGCTACCTGAAAATGCTTCACAGCGTTGGCACAACGCGGCTATTGATTTTATTCGGCCGGATTTTCAAGTGCGGTCTTTACCGCATCACGCAACGCTTCACCGCGGAGATCACGGGCAACGATCTTGCCGTCGGGGCCGATCAGCCAGATCGATGGAATGGATTGAATGCCATAGGCTTCGAAGATTTTTTCGTGTCGCTGCGTGTCGCCTACCCAGCCCTGACGGTAGGCGGCGGGACTTTCTTCGAGCAACGTTTGGGGAAGGTCGATGGATTGATCCACGCTCAAACCGATCATCTCAAGACGCTCGCCTCCGAAGTCTTCGTATGCAGATTCCAAGTTAGGGAACTCGGCTCGGCATGGTCCGCACCAAGTCGCCCAGAAATCCACCAGCACGAATTTGCCGCGAAAATCCGACAATTTGAACTCGCTGTCATCGTACGCGGTCGCCGTCCAATCCGCGGCCAAGTCTCCCGGCATCAGCACGTTTTTGATCTTCAGCGTCAAATTGGCCCGGAACGGCTCATCGGCGTTTTTGATAATAAACTGCCACATGGCATAAGCACGCGCGAGTTCCAGCGAACGCTCCGCTGCTGCATCGGGGTGCATGATCGTCGCGGTAAGTTGGTACCAAGCGGGTTTGATGTTTTCAAAAACAAAGGAACCATCTTCCGCAAGCTGAGTCGTGTAGGTTTCTCGCTTCGCACGCGCTTCTTCGGCCTTGCGGAGATAGTTCTTGTAGCCATCCGTTTTTATGAAGTCTTGGTACCATTGGGAACGCTCCTCGGGCTTCATCGTGCTCCACTCTTTGGGATACGGCATACGCGGGTGCTTGTAGTTGCCTTCCAACGTGACCACTACCTGATCGAGAGAGAGTCCATCTGTATTGATCCCCGCAGACACCTGATCCGGCATTGCCACCTTTCCTTGCACCGAACACGTGACAACCACGGCCGATTCCGATTCTTGTGGCGGGGCTTCCTTCGTCTCGCTTTGAGCGCAGGCCCCAAGATTGCAAACCAAACAAAGAATCAAGGAAAGAATCCGCTTCGTGTGCATGGAAAAAATCCTGATAAGATTTGCTCAGTTGAAAAGAGTGCGGTTGCACTGGTTTGCTGTGGCACCAGTTTAAAACCAGCAGTCTGCAAAGCTTTCGGCGAGGTGAAGTTTTCGCGTGAGCCCAAAATGGCTGCTAGATGTTTCGCGGGCGGCGTTTGCGACCGCTGGGGGCGAAACGTTTACGAATCTCCGATACCGCGGCGATCAATCGATCCGCTTCATCGAACGTGTTGTAAAAGTAGAAACTAGCGCGGGTCGAGGCGGACAATCCGAGCGATTTGTGCAGCGGCATCGTGCAGTGATGTCCAGCGCGCACCGCGATCCCATAGGCATCAAGTGTTTGTGACATGTCGTGCGCGTGAACGCCGTTGATCACGAAGCTGACAATTCCCGCTTTCAAATCAGGCTCAGGCCCGATGATCCGCACCCCTTCGATCTCGCGAAGTCCGCGGTCGGCGTAACTGCCCAACTCTTTTTCATACGCATGAATCGCATCGAGACCGACCGAAGTCAAATACTCGGTGGCTGCATGTAGCCCGATCGCTTCGACGATGGGCGGCGTCCCCGCCTCGAACTTGTCCGGCAGTGCCGCGCACGTAAATCCGTCGGTCGTGACTTGGTTGATCATCCCGCCGCCACTCAAGAATGGTGGCATCGCGTCGAGCAATTCGGATTTGCCATACAACACGCCGATTCCAGTAGGCCCACAAGTCTTGTGACCACTGAACGCCAAAAAATCGACATCCAACGCTTGCACGTCTAACGGTTGATGCGGAGCCGCTTGGGCTGCATCGACCAACACGCGGCAACCAAGGTCGTGAGCCATTGATGTCCACCGCTGGACCGGAAACTCAACCCCAAGCGTGTTGCTCGACGCGGTGAAGGCGAACATCTTTGGACGCAGTCGCTGCAGATGATCCGCAACCACTTCGTCGCTGATCGTAAAATTTTCGTCCAGTGGCAGAAACTCAATTTTGCATCCGGTTCGCTCGGCCAATTGGTGCCAAGGAACGATGTTGGCGTGATGCTCGGCGATCGTCAGCAAAATCGTATCGCCTGCTTTGACGTTCGCATCTCCCCACGAACGCGCGACCGTGTTGATCGCCGCCGTTGTGCCACCGGTAAAGATCACCTCATGCGATTCGGCCGCGGCGATGAACTGCGCAACGCCACGTCGGGCCTGTTCGTAACTGTCCGTCGACTCTTCGCTGAGCGTATGGATGCCACGATGGACGTTGGCGTAATATCGCTGGTAACAATCCGACATCGCATCGATTACGGCCTGCGGACGCTGGCTGCTGGCGGCATTGTCGAGAAAGGCTAACGGTTTTCCGTCGGCGACAATGCGATCGAGGATCGGAAAATCGGCGCGGTATTTCAGGACATCAAACGCGGCCCGCGGTGGAGATTCAATTGGCATGTTCATCAAGATTCTTCGCTTAAGCTTGGGCCACCAAAGTGTGGCCCCTCGTTATCGTCGGTATCCGCATCCGCATCGACGGGCGAATGCACTGCACTCTGTAAGACTCGCCAAGAGAGCAGACAGCACTTTTGGCGGTTCGGAGTCAGCTTGGGACCGAACAATGCAAGCATTTCATCGGCCGAGAAATTTTTGAGTTCTTCGAGCGTTTTGCCTTCCATCTGCTCGACCAGCATCGATGCAGAGGCTTGGCTAATCACACACCCATCGCCATCGAACCAGGCCTCTTGGACCTTGCCGTCCTCAGACAACTTCAAATCGATATGGATCACATCGCCGCACAGAGGGTTATTCCCCTCGTCGGAGTGGGTTGCGTGGTCTAGCAGCCCACGGTGGTACGGATCTTCGTAGTGATCGAGGACGTGTTCTTCGTAAATATCGTGTTCGCTCGGCGACATGAGGCTCTGGCAATGGCGGGGCGAGGATAGAAATGGACTTTAAAGTGACCATTTAAGTCTACGCACGTTGTCAAAAATCGACGAGCCCCCATCAATCGATCCTGCCCTACGGAACCGACTGGGCCACATTATTCGCCTTTCTTTGCCAGTTTCGCTCAAGTTTTGCCCCTCACCGATCGGTTGGGCTTGCATCGCGGATTCGCCAAGTGTTATCGCAAAGGGGATGTTCTCGAATGTATGGAAGGTTTGGTGACGTATGCCCTACGGTGTCTATTTGTCTGCGGCTGGCGCGAATGCGCAAAGCCATCGGCTCGAGGTGCTCAGCAACAACTTGGCGAACGTGCAAACGCCTGGCTACAAACCGCAGCAAACGATCCTGCAGGCTCGCTTCGCGGAAATGATCGAAGAGGGCGAAGTTTCGCCCGGACTCGGCGGTGCGGACGATATCGGCGGTGGCGTGACGATCCAGCGTTCAAAAACTCAATTTGACCAAGGCCCGATGAAGCAGACCGGGGGTGAAACCGACTTTGCCATCAACGATGCCGAATCCTTTTTTGTGGTCCAGCGTGGCGACGAACGTTTGATGACTCGGGCGGGTGATTTCTTGTTCGACAACCAAGGACGGATGATCAATCCGACCGGGGACAAGGTCATCGGCAGCGACGGAAAAAATATCCAACTCGACCCGACCCAGCCCTTTCAAGTGGGTCCCGAAGGTCGCATTCAGCAAGGCCAGAATCGCTATGAAATCATGTTGGCGAAACCGCGAAGTCAGGGCGATTTGTCACACGTCGGCGGCAACCTGTTCAAACCACTCGCCGACATTGACCTTGTGCCCCCCACCGAGCGACGCGTCGTCGCAGGGCAACTCGAACAATCTTCGGTCAAGCCAACGATGGCAATGATGGAATTGATTGAAACCGGTCGGATGTACGAAGCGAACGTGCAGATGATCAAAAACCAAGACAACGTGATGGGATCGTTGATCAGTCGCGTGCTGCAACCGTAAACCTAAACCGTAAACCTAAAAGTCCATCATTTTTTAAACGGAGTTCCTAATGAGCGTTCAATCGCTGTATACCGCCGCCACCGGCATGGGGGCGATGGAAACCAAGTTGGATGTGATCGCGAATAACTTGGCGAACATCAACACAACCGGTTTCAAAAAGGACCGTGCTAATTTCGAAGACTTGCTCTATCGCACCGAGGTGTACCCCGGCGTGAAAGATGCCACTCAGAATCCAACCGCCGTGGGCACGCAAGTCGGTTTGGGGGTGCGAATCACCAGCACGCAAACCGATCAACGCCAAGGGACCTTGCAACAAACCGGACGCGATTTGGATGTCGCGATTCGAGGTAGCGGTTTCTTGCGAGTCGTGGATCCGTCGACTCAAGACACAATGTTTACTCGAGCCGGCAACCTCGACATCAACGCCAACGGACAACTGGTCGTCGGTTCGGCACAAACCGGACGTTTGCTCGATCCACCGGTGACGATCCCCAATGATGCCACCGCGATGGTGATCAACGGCAATGGCGAGGTGATGGTCCAGCAACCTGGCCAAGTCGAACTGGCTAACGTCGGTCAAATCCAGATGTCACAGTTCATCAACCCCGATGGATTGCTCAAGGTCGGCGAGAACATGTACATGGAAACCGATGCCTCGGGCCCCGAACAATCAGGAAATCCGGGCGAACAAGGTCTGGGGGGACTCGTCCAAGGAAACCTCGAAGCATCCAACGTCGAACCGGTCCAAGAGCTGATTGATTTGATCACCACCCAGCGTGCCTTTGAGCTCAATAGCCAAGCGATCCAGGCGGGTGACCAGATCATGCAAAACATCTCGAACCTTCGCCGGTTCTAGTCTCCGCTAGTGAAAAGTTGAATATGAAATTGGCGTCACACATCCGAATCAGCATGCTGTCTCTTGCTTTGGTCGCAGGGGTCTCGGATGCGTGTGCGCAATCGGGTGCGTTCGTCCCGGTTCGCAAATCGCGTCCCGCCGCTACCTCCAACACATCGATTGACGCTGCGACGAACTGGACATTTCGCATGAAGAGCGAATCGGTCGTAAACTCACCGATCGTGCGTCTTGGGGATGTCGTGGTGCCGCTGGATCCCAATATCCCTGGTTGGCCACGGATGAGCCGATCTGCCGTGGGGCTGGTTCCCGTCAGCGGCAAAGCGATGCGAGTCGATCGCCAACGGTTGACCGAAGTGATCTTGAACGCCGAGGCGACGCCGCGCCGACTCTACTGGATCGGTCCCGACGCGACCGAAGTGACCTACGTTGCTGTGGCAAATCCAGCGGCCTCGGTCGCAACAACCAGTGGGGTCGCGAATAGTGGGGCAACAAACAGTGGATCTGCAATTCAACAGGCAAACTACAACCAACCCGCAAACGCGGTTCAGCACGCGAATGGGCAATCGCCCGCAGGACAACAGGTTGCCAATCGGATCGATCCCAGCCCGCAGCGTGCCAACCTGGATCCGCAGTTCGCGGATCGCTTGATCCGCTGGATCGAGCTCGCCCTATTGCGAGAAGACGCGTCGCTGCTGGAGCGGTACAAATTGAGTATCGATCGACATCAACCTGCGATACAACAACTCGAATTGGCTCGCGGCATTCAAGCCGCCAATTTCGTCAACGGAGTGAAGTCTGGCCCATCGGTATTGCGAGTCGTTTCCCAAGGACTCGAAGGCAACATCCAAACCGACCTGATCGTCAGCCTGGAAAAAAACCCCGTTGCCATTGTGCCGATTAAGAGCATTCGTTCGGGCAATCGACTAGGACGTGCCGATTTGACCGAGCGGCCGATTCCGATTGACGAGTGGGACGATTCCTACTGTACCGATCCAATCGAATTGGTGGGCATGGAAACCCGCAGCAACCTCCGCGGCAACGAACCGATACTACGGAGCCAGATTGGCAAACCAACGCTAATCCGTCGCGGCGACTTAGTCGAAGTACGGGTGATCAACGGTTCAATCAGTGTGACCACCAACGCCAAATCGCTTGGTGACGGCGCCGAATCCGAGCTCGTTGAAATCGAAACACTCGAACCACGTAAACGGTTGGTCGCACGTGTGGTCAACAGCGGCGAAGTTGAAATTGTCACCCGTGCCCCGCAAGCCCGATAGACCTTTTGAAAAACCAATGATCCACACGAAACCCCTCCGATCCTTGTTCATTCGCTGCCTCGACGGTTTCGCTCGTTCGATTTCGGTTCTCGTTTTCGGACTGCTATGCCAGATCGCGGATGCTCAAGAGAGTTCGCTATTGCGGCAACCGGGACCACCACCGGTCGCGAATGCTCCGAATGCATCGCTGCAACCGTTGCCGATGCCGCATCAAGCCCCTGGACCTTATTCCGCCCCGCCGCAGGCCCCCTACACGGCATCGCCCGGGGCACCGGCACTGCTGAGCAACGTCAGTTGGACCTATCAACCTGCGCCCCGTTTGCGAACGTTTCAAAAGAACGACATCATCACCATTCGTGTCGATGAGATCACCAGTGTGACTGCGACCGGTGCTGCCGAAAATCGCAAGAAAACGCTGTACGAAGCGATCCTGACCGATTGGATCCGCTTGACCGATTTTCGTTTGCGGCCTGATCCGCAGGGCAACGGAGACCCGACGGTCGCCACCGAATCAGAGTCCCAATTCCGCAGCCAAGCGTCACTGAAATCACGCGAGGCAATGACGTTCAACATCGCCGCAACCGTCGTGGACATTCGCCCCAATGGAAACCTGGTCGTCGAAGCTCGCAAGACGATTCGCATCAACGACAACCTTTGGGAAACGTCGCTGTCCGGAATCTGCCGGGCTCAAGATATCGCCCCGGACAACGTGATCCTGAGCCGCGATCTGATTGATCTTGAAATACGCAAGGAAGATCAGGGACATTTGCGGGACGGGTACAAACGAGGTTGGTTCAGTCGTTGGTTTGATCGCGTCCAACCGTTTTAGAGAGACGGCACTGGCTTCACAAACTACACTGCCGCGTAATCGCAATGAATCCAAACGCACTAGGCTTCCGATGAAAATTCTCGCTCCCATCGCCATCATGATGACACTCTGCGTCGCGGCACTGCCGGCGGATGCGGCAACGCTTCGGCTTGGCGACATGTGCCGGCTGAAGGGGCAAGAGATCAACACATTGCAAGGTCTGGGGTTGGTCGTGGGCCTGCGTGGGACGGGCGATAGTGACGCCGCACCGACTGCGCGTGCACTATCGCGGATGATGCAATTGATGGGCGGATCGATGGCAGTCGATTCACTTGGGCAACTCGATTTGAAAGATGTTGCCGATGCCAAAAACGTTGCGATGGTTTTCGTCACCGCACGCATTCCCGCGGTCGGCTCGCACACCGGCGACCAGATCGATGTCACCGTCAACGCGATCAATGCCAAGAGTCTCGAGGGTGGCTATTTGATGCTCACGCCGATGTTGGGTCCACGCGCTGATAACCCGACGGTGTATGCGGTGGCCCAAGGCCGCGTGAAGGTCAGCGTCGATGGCCCCGCGACCACCGGTACGGTTCAAGGTGGCGCTAAGATGGAAGCGACCGTTCCCGCGTCATTCCAAAAGGATGGCATGATCACGCTGATCTTGGAACGTGATTTCGCCAGTTTTGACAACACGCAGCGGATCGAAGACGAAGTCAACAGTTTGTCGGCACTGACACTTGGCGATTCCGGTCGCGCCGGTAGCGGATCTGGGTCACGCAACAATCGCCCCCGCGCACAAGCGATTGATCAACTGCACGTGCAGGTTCGCATCCCTGAACTGTATCAAGAAAACCCGATCAAATTCATCTCGTTGCTACTGAATCTTCCGATCCAAATCGCCAGCCACTCATCACGCGTCGTGATCAACGAACGCGAGGGCATCGTGGTGATCGGCAAGGATGTCGAGGTCGCGCCGGTTTTGGTCACCCACCGCAATCTGCGAATCGAAGCAGGCGGCGTGGGCGGATTGGTCGGAGTCGATGACAAGATCGATGAACGTGATACCGCGAAGCTGAAGAATTTGGCCGATGCACTCAATGCACTCGACGTACCGACCTCGGACTTGATCGCGATCATCAAAACGCTCAAGGCCAAAGGTGACTTGTATGGCGAAGTTGTCTTTCAATAAACGACGAAGTCGCCTTTCAATAAAACGCCCCTTCGGAAAACGCGTGATCTTATGAACTTTCCATCGTCATCCCCTTTGGCTTCGACGTCTTCGCCGTTGGACCAACACGCGATATCCAAACAGCCCGACAAACCCGCTAATGAGACGCAGGAAGCGTTCACCGATTTCGTCGGCCAAACGCTGTTCGGCAGCATGCTCGATTCGATGCGGAAAACGGTCGGCAAGCCAGCCTACATGCATGGCGGCCGGACCGAGGAAGTGTTCCAGCAGCAGATGGATCAATTGATCGTCGAGGATTTGACCGAGGCCTCGGCCAGCTCGATCGCCGATCCGATGTACCAATTATTTCAAATGAGCCGCAGCGCGTAGCATCATGCAAACAAACCAAACTTGGGCAAACCGCGTCGCGGATTACGTCGACGATCTGGAAATCGTGGCCACCACGGTTCAGCAGTTAATTGCCAATTCTCGGATCCAAACCAAAGCCGCAATGGCCAGCGAGGTCGCAGAGACCGGCTTGGAATTGCTCGAAGCGGTCGGACGTCTCGAGAACATGGTGGAACGGCGAGAGCAACTGATGTCGGACGCTCAGGCACCCGCATCCGGTACGACGCTGATTGAAAAACTACGAAGGGCCGGCGAAATCGACCTCGCAGATCGCAGCCAATCGGTCGCTCATACTATCACCGCAGCCCACCAAGCCGCCGTGTCGCTATTTGTATGTCAGTACCATTTGGCTAGCCATTCCCAAGAGATCCTGAGGTTGTTGGCAGGAATGGATACACCTCGAACCTATCGCCGATCGAGTGACGGGGAAGAACGAGAACGTGGCGGCGGTCGGCTGTTCAACGACGCCGCTTAAGGCGACCGGAAGATAACAATCGTCCCTCGTGGACTCATTTACGAGTCCCCGCCGCGCAATGAGCTACCAGAAACTCGTCGCCTAGGCTTTTACAGCCTGGGGACCACATCGAACCCAGGCTGGAAGCCTAGGCTACGTTAAACCCAGCTACACCCCCACCCGTTTGGTACAAAAGTCGGCGGCATTGTGGGGCGATGATTGATTGACGCTGCTAGGTCCGCAACTAGACTAGATCCCTTGAGCGACCGCGTTTTCCTGAAAACGCCTTCTTTTGCGTCGCCAATGTCTCGATGGGAGCGTCGCGGTGCGCCGCCGTATAGCAAACGATTGTTGTGTCGTCGTCTACTGAATCCTCTGCCGCAAATCCTGCTGCGCTCCCTAGGTCCGCTTTGTCCTCCGATTTTCATCGAATCCATGAATCCCCCTCGATTCAAACCGATGCAAGCGCCCCTTTGATGCGTTCCCCCACCAGCACCACCCCCTCTACAGAACCACTTTCTGATTGCGTCCCCTTTTCGCGATTGAGCGAAGCGGACTTGCAAGGGTGGGAGCGTTTGCGTCAGTTGCAGCCTGAATTCGCCAGTCCTTTCTTCTCGCCCGCCTTCGTCGCGGCGGCCGATGCGGCGCGGGGGGGCGATGTCGAGATCGCTCGGATTCGCCGTGGCGACGAATTAGTCGGCTTATGGGCGTTTCACCGAATCCGCGGTGTTGCTTGGCCGGTCGGTCGATGTTTCAACGATGCACATAATATTATCTCTGCTAATATTCCGCCAATCGATTGGCGGTGGTTGTTAAAAGAATTGAATTTGAAGGCGTTTCATTTCCATTCGCTGGTCGGTCCCACCGCAGGACTGGCGGACCAAGATTGCTTTGAAACGATCGATGCTTTCTCGTTGCAACTTGGCGATGATTCGCCAGCAACGCTCCGCCGCATGGAACAGAGCCACACGACGCTGAAAAAACAGCAGCAAAAGACGCGAAAAATGGCTCGCGAGCTGGGGGAAATCTCACTCGAGATCGATTGCCGCGACGCAGACCTGCTGGACAAAACGATCCAGTTGAAACGAGAGCAATACCTCCGCACCAAACCGATCGATGTGTTCGCCCCGCAGTGGCCGCACAAGATGCTGCGTCATCTGTTCGAAAAACCACGCCACGGTGCTTATGGAATGCTGTCGGTCTTGCGAGCGGGCGACCAATTAGTGGCCGCTCATTATGGAATCCGCGAAGGCGATCTGCTGCACTACTGGTTCCCCGTCTACGATCCACGCTTTGCGATCTACTCGCCTGGCACCGCGTTATTCAAAAGTGTCGTGCGTGACGCGACCCAACACGGGATTCGCACGATCGACATGGGCTACGGTGAACCGTCGTACAAACGCAAACAAACGGACACGCAAGGCAAAGTGATTTATGGTGTCACCTCGCACTCTAGTTCGTATCATGCTTGGCATCGGCTGCAGTATCAAACGCAGCAATTGGCCCGCTACATGCCGTTTAAACAGCAAGTGAAAAAGTGGATGCGGACCGTCGCGTCCCACTCGAACCCATTGCAATTGTCTTAAGCGAAGCTGCTAGCAAAAGCAGTTGGACGAAGATGGCCATCGTCCTACAATCGGTTTGGATCCAGTGCCCCCAAATTCGGATTGATCATGCTCGAGCCTAGTGCCCCCGTTTACGGCTGTTTTCCGCGTTGGCCCGAAGATGGGCAAGATTTCATTCACCCCAACGATGTGGCGATCGTGACCCGCCGCATTCCCAGCGAACGCGTTTTTCGCCGAGACCGTTTTGACGGCACCTATTACCACTATCAATATGGTTCGGTCCGCTTTCGGCTTCGCCCCTGTTTGTGGCTGGCGGTCGAGTCAGACGGCATCGACATTGGGGATTCGGTCGAAACCGTCGGCGTGGGAATGGAGCGAGAACTGTTTGTCGCCGAGGTGTATGGGATGTATTTCGTTCGCCGCAAAGGCTGCATCCTGTACCGGCTGCGTCGCGGCGAAACGATGATCCCAAATCTTTATCATGCTCAGAGCATGCGGTTATTGACCGAAAAAACTCACTTGCGGCCGGGCGAAATCAATCATCCGGTCCCCCAGGTGCACGACCGCGGCGAGCGAATCCCTGGCGATCTAGTTTAGAGCGGCAGACTTCACGAGCACATTTTCTTGGGGGTCGATCGGTTCTGACCTTGCATTCAGTGCAATCGCTGGGCTACAAGCCATAGGATTGTCTCGCCCCCACACTTATTCAGCGTAGAGCAAGGAATGCAACCGCTCGCCCCCCATCGGCTCATTGACGCCCTCGTGGTGCTGATCGCATTGACCTGCGGTTGGTCCGAATGTCACGCTCAAATCCCCACTCGGGACGAGGTCGAGGCGGCACAGAACGTCGTGCTGCCCGATGATCCGGCTGCCATCATCGCGGTGGTGGGACAAAGCCCCATTTATTACGGTGAAGTCGCTCCCAAGGTCGACGCTCGTATCAACGAAGTGCTGGCGAAATCGAAACAACAGGTTCCCGAGGACCAGCTTCGGTTCGCTCGCATCAATCTAACGCGAGGCATGCTAACGCAGGCGATCCAGAACAAGATGATGCGAGAGAGTTTCCTGCTAGACCAAGTGGGAACGCAAACCGCTGACAAACGTGCCGAAGCCGATGCAACACTTGCCGCACGCGCACGACAAATGTTTTTTGAATCGGAATTGCCTCAGCTGAAAAAGCAATACAAGGTCACCGATATTGCCGAGCTCGATGCGTTGCTTCGTGAAAAGGGAAGTTCGCTGGCGTCTCGGCAACGCGACTTTACCGACGCCATGCTCGGTCACCTTTATATCCGCAGCAAAGTCGAGAAGGACCCGACCGTCTCGATCGCCGACATCAACCAATACTACAACGATCATCTGGACGACTACCGTCACCCCGCCGAGGCGACGTGGGAACAATTAACCGTGCTGTTCAGCAACTTTGCTTCACGCGAAGAAGCGATGAAGGCGATTTCCGAGATGGGACGCGAAGCCTACTTTGGTGGCAATCTTCAAGCTGTCGCTCGAGCCAAGAGCCAAGAGCCGTTTGCCAGTTCCGGTGGTCTGCATGATTGGACCGCCAAAGGATCGCTGGCCTCGGACGTGCTGGACCAACAAATCTTTTCACTGCCGCTGAATGCGATGAGCGAGATTATCGAGGACGAGACCGGTTACCACATCTTGCGTGTACTGGATCGCCACGAAGCAGGGTTCAGCCCGCTGAGTGGAGTACAGGATGAAATCCGTGCAAAAATTCGCGAGCAGAAGATCACCGATTCACAAAAGAACGTGATGAAGGACATGCAAAAACGAGTGCAAGTGTGGAGTCTGTTTCCCGAGGACATCGAGGGAGCGAAACCATTGCCCACAAGCATTGGATGGCGTCCGCATGATTCCGCTACCAATTCGAATCGCTTCTAGACTGAACCATCGTCGCCCCAACTAGGCCAGCTCACCCGCAGCAGGTCTCGGGTCGCTACTATCACCCCTCTCACCGCAATCGTCTTGGCTTGATCCAAGCGTCGCCCGTTTACGCATCACGTTTACGCATTCTGAGACCGCCCCCATGATCAAGCGAATTGCTCTTTACGCCTTGTGCGTTTCGCTTGCTCCGCTACTGCTGGCGGGTTGTGGCCAACTCGCCCACCGACTGACTACAAACGTTCCTGAAACGTTTATCCCGAACCCGTTGGAACTTCCTCCGGCTCCGGATGCATTCGTTTGGTCGCAAGTCGTCGATGCGATGGACGATTACTTTCGCATCGCTCGCGAACAACCGGTACAAAACTCGGACGGCATCGTCTTGGATGGTCGGCTAGAAACCACCTATCAAGTCGGCGCATCGCTGATGGAGCCTTGGAAAAAGGACAGCACGCCTGGGTTTGAACGTTTGCAATCGACGCTGCAATCGATTCGTCGTCGCGCGATCGTGACCGTTCGTCCGCAAGGCGCCGGATACGTGATCGAAGTGGTTGTCCAGAAAGATCTCGAGGACACCGATCGGAATCAATACGCCACCGAATCGGCGTCGAACAAACGACACGATGGCACGTTGATACGTGAACAAAACCGCATCGATGACACCCCCCAGACGCTCGGCTGGATCCCGCTCGGTCGTGACGCCTCACTAGAACAGGTAATCTTGCGAGATATTTTCGGTCGTATCACTCAACCGGATAGCAATTGACCGAGTTGGCATCACTATTTTTATTGAAATGTGTCATTCGGAACGGGACCGACACAATCGATATCTTTTAACAGTAAATGCGGAACTAGCAGCCAAACTCGGGCCCGGACTGCTAATTTTCGAGCGGACTCTGCGCCGATACGGAACCCTGCCTCGCGGTGCTAACACCCAATCGCCAGGCCGTGTGAAACATTGGGCGTTCCCCCCGAGCTACGCAACTCATGATCTGCATCACGCCTACTCGCGTCGACTACCAAACACTTTGTGCGAACGTCGAACGCCGGCTTTGCGAACTCGGGCATCTTGAGTCAAAGCAGTTCCCGATGACTCAGCGGGAAGTGATTCGAGGTGGGAAACCGTGCGGCATGTACTTTTGCCTGCATGGTCCTCGTAGCGTCAAATTGACCGCGATTTGCGACTTCACCAAGAACACGATCATTTATTACGGCAGCGACGGAATTCGACGCGAGAGCGCCACATTGCCAGCCCGCGTTTCAAGCCAAATTCAAAACGAATTGAAAGCCGCCTAATCGCTTTCGCCGCGGCCCTTTTCGATTCGCATCGAAAATCCATTTACGGCACCCATCTACTCGGATCGTCCGAGCCATCGGCGGGCTCGGTCGTACCACGATGCTGGCTTTGGCGGACTCATCATCTGCTGCAACGTGCGCGGCGATTCTCGACGGCCCTGAATCACGTCGGACACGAGATTGCCAATGTGTTGATTGACCGCATCCTCGGGTTTGATCCGTTTCGCGTGGGCGATCGTCTTTTCGGCTTTCGCGGTTTGCCCATCAATCAAATAGGCGACGGCCAAATTACCAAGCAATTCGGGATCGTCCGGTGAGACGGCGACGGCATGTTCGCCTACCTGACACGCTTGTTTGGTATCCGCTTGTTCCAAACAGATGCCGGCGAGTTCTTTGAGCACCATCGTATTGTCAGGTTCAAGATCCGCCGCACGTTGCAAACAATCGCGAGCTCGTTTGAGTTCGTCGACGGCAAACCAAGCTTTTCCCAACATCACGTGGGCGCCCCATGCGGCAGGTTGCTTCGCGATCAAGTGCTGCAATTGCCCGATCGCGTTTCGCAGTTCTTCCTGTTGACCTGCGTCCACCGGCGGATCGCCTGGATTGCGATTGTGTTGCCACACCACCGCCACGGCTCGTTCATAAATTTCTTCGTCGGTTTCATGCAGTCGAGTGTGATAGAGCAATTGCCCGGTTTCTTTGTCGCGGTACACATCGATTTTACCATCGCGGCGAACGAACTCTAATCGCGATTGCACCTCTTCGCCCGACAAATGTTGTAGCGCAGGCTGCTCGCCCGGTGTCCATGATTTGGGAGCGACGATTTTACGACTCTCACTCCCTCGCATCGTTGCGATCAAACCGCCTTCGTATTCGAACAAGATCAGCCAGTCATTGTCGGGTTCGGCAGTTTGATCATGTGAGTGAACCATCACAAAATCGACCATGTCATTGGTCCGATCGAGTCCATACAATTCAAGTTGTTCGGCAAAACGATGCGCGTCCAGCGGCGACATAAAACTTGCTTGCGACAGCAGGTCGTCGCTGTAGCTCATCGCGTTCGGAGCGATCGAGGCAAAATCAGCAGCCCCGCCCGGCAAACAACGATCCAGTGCATCGTTACGGATCACAATCGCCGTGCCCTGAATCAATAGCGGCATAACGATGGTCCTCCTTGCAGATCAAAATCGACGGGACAATTCGAGGGGGGGGCAAGCAAACGTGGGCGAGCCCATTATAAGGAGAATGATTCCGCCGCGCAGGGTTCGCCGCAACTTACGCCCGGTCGAGCCATGTTTCCCGCTGGAGCCATGTTTGCCGGATACCATCAAGACGGCCCGAAACTCTTGGCGAGTTTCGCTACGGGACGCTGTTAAAGATCGTCGTCGTCATCGTTGAGAAAATCTTCGTCGAGTTCGTCTTCGTCAAACTCGTCTTCGGCCTGACCGCGATCCAAAAACTCTTCCGGCGGCTCGCCACCATCTTGCGGGATCCAACGAATCGTTGGCCGCGGAGGATCCGACAATGCCTCTTCGCACTCGAGCGCCTGCCAGGTCAAATCGCCAGGGCCATCAGCGGTATCGCCGTCCTCAACCTCTTCATCGGACGTCAACATATAGAGCGACGCGTTTCGCAAAAATCGCTCGATGTCGGCCGGCTCGAACTTATCCGCTTGATAAACCGCTTCCAAATCTGGCAGATCCAATTGGCCATTGCCGACCGTATCCATCAGCGTCCAAGCGTCGTCGGCTTTGAAAATCCGCACGTTCGTCCACATGTCCAACGGTGGCAACTCGTGGCTCCAGGCATAATTCAGCCCCTGACGCAGCCCGGTTTCATCCCGCAGCACCTCGCCCCCTGGATTGAAATAGCAGATCGCTTGCGGCAATTGCAGCAACTCGGTCACCGCACGGGTGATGAACTGCATCTCGTGCACCGGGTCATAGTCTTCGGGTACCAACGGAATATCTTCATCCTCCTCGCCTCCCGTTTCTTCGACTCCAAGCACATAGCTGATCAGAATACGAATATGGGCGGTGTGTTCTTTGACCGCGCTGGATCCGTCTTCCCAGCCCCAAGTTTGTTCGGTCGCCCGCTGCAAACATCCCGGAAAGGCGAGCGGCCCAAATTGGCCCAGCGACCAAGCGACAAATCGTTCCGGCGATTCATCGGGGTCGCCCATATCGTCGGGCCACGTGCTCCGCGAAGGAGTGACCAACAAATGGCCTCCCACGTCCTCGCGGTATTTCATCACCAAGGTTTCCGGGGCATCGTCATCCTCGATCGATTCGTGACGCCCGACCAGCTCGAAACACTTCAGCCGCTCTTCTAATTCGGCGATCGAAACCGGCTCACGGAGCAGGACGCACATCCCCTGAGTGAACAATCCTTTTGCCATTTCGATCTCAATCCCCGTCTCTAGCTGTTAGTAATCCACTGTTTTAACTCAGCATGGGATCATTCACGAGGGTACACGTGGTTGGCAACATGGGCACCAACCTATCCCAAACCACCTAAAATCATGGGCTACCGCCCACCAATGACGCTGGCAAACCGTGTCCCGACCCCAAAAAGAGCCGCTCGGGACAATCCCGGTGAAAACCGATACACTACCCCCTTTCCCTTGCGTGAGAATGGTCATAGCGTTGATGATTCACACGGAAATTCCTTGTTCTAAGAGGCACCTGAACGAGCATGACGACGAAGGAAATCACAGTCAAAGGTGCTCGAGAGCATAATCTTCGCGATGTAAACCTTAGCCTGCCGCGAGGCCAGCTGATCTGTTTTTCAGGTGTTTCCGGGAGTGGAAAGTCTTCGCTAGCATTTGACACGCTGTACGCCGAGGGTCAACGGCGGTACGTCGAAAGTCTGAGCAATTACGCTCGGCAATTTATGGGCCAAATGCCGAAACCCGATGTCGATTTTGTCGGCGGGCTGAGTCCTTCGATTTCGATCAGCCAGAAATCGACCGGAAATAATCCGCGAAGTACCGTCGGCACGATCACCGAAATCTACGACTTTCTACGTGTCTTGTTTGCCCGGGTCGGAACCGGACATTGCCCAAAGTGCCAATGTGAAATCACGGCCCAGTCGCGTGACGCGATCGTTTCGCGGATTTTGTCACTGCCTGGCGAAGCGACGTTGTGGGTAATGGCGCCGTTGATCCGCGGGCAAAAAGGGGAGTTCCGCGATCTGTTCGAGGACCTTCGTAAACATGGCTTCTCACTCGCCCGCGTCGATGGCGAGACGATCCGGCTGAGTGACCCGCCGCATCTCGATCGCCAACATCGCCATGATGTCGAAGTCGTGGTCGACCGCATTGATCCCGATTCACGCGATCGCGGCCGGATCACCGAAGCGATCGAAACCGGACTAAAACTTGGCGAATCGAGCGTAGTCGTTTCGCTGTCCGAAGCGAATGATCGTGATGCCGGTAAACCGTCCAATGACCTGCTTTACTCGTCACGCTATTCCTGTGGATCGTGTGGCCAGAGTTTCAAACCGCCCACGCCGCAACTGTTCAGTTTCAATAGTCCTCAGGGTATGTGCGAGGCCTGTGACGGGCTGGGCCGACTGTACACATTCGTGCCTCAGCAATTGGTTCCCGATGAAACAAAATCGGTTCGCAAGGGAGCCGTCGAACTGCTCGGATCTTGGGGCGACATGGGTCGCTACCGTCGTCACGTCTATCAGGGCGTTGCCAAGGCGATGGACGAGCTGCTCGAGCTGAAAGAAGGCACGATGCTCGAAGGCAAATGGCAAGATTTGCCCGAACAAGCCAAGCACGTTTGGTTGTGGGGCACCGACGATTCGCTGGAATTCACTTGGAAAGGCAATAGCCGAGCCAAGACGTACTCGGATTCGTTCGATGGATTCATCCCTGAACTGCTGGCTCGTTACCGTACGAACAAGAACAAGATGCAACAGCGTCAGTTCGAAAAGTACATGAACACGATCGAGTGCGTCGATTGCCACTCACAGCGGCTGAACCCGCAAGCCTGCGCCGTCACGCTGACCACGAAAAGTCAAAAATACATTGCCGCAGCCGGTACGGACAAAGCCTCACTGCCCACGCTGTGTGAATTGCCGATCGATGAACTGATCGAGTTTTTCAGCGACATCCAGCTCAGTGACACCGATGCCAAGATTGCTTCGGAAGCACTCAAAGAGATCCGCACGCGGCTAGGCTTTCTATTAGGTGTGGGACTCGACTACCTCACGCTCGGCCGCACCGCACCGACGCTTTCCGGAGGCGAATCCCAGCGAATTCGTTTGGCGGGTCAAATCGGCAGCGGGCTGGTCGGCGTGCTGTATATCTTGGACGAGCCCTCGATCGGATTGCATCCTCGTGACAACGACCGTTTGATCGAAACGCTCGTTCGGCTCCGCGATCGCGGTAACACCTTGATCGTGGTCGAGCACGACGAAGACACGATGCGGGCATCGGACATGGTCGTCGACTTTGGGCCTGGACCGGGTATTAAAGGCGGACGCGTCGTTGCAGCCGGAGACGCAGAAACCGTTTCCAACACGGCCAAGAGCGTGACGGGGCAATTTTTGTCGGGCAAACGCAGCATCGATCCGCCGGCAACGCTACGCCCCATCGACCCGAATCTGCAATTGACCGTCAAAGGGGCTCGTTTTCACAACCTTCGTGACATCGATGTCTCGATCCCGTTGGCCACGGTCACCTGTGTCACCGGGGTTTCCGGCAGCGGCAAGAGTTCGCTGATCGGCGGGATTGTGGAACCGGCATTGCGAGTCGCACTGAACGGTGCGGAATGTGAAAGTGGCGAACATGATACGATCGAAGGACTCGAGCATCTCGACAAAACCATCGCGATCGATCAATCGCCGATCGGACGTACGCCACGCAGCAACCCGGCGACGTACGTCAAAGTCTTTGACGAGATTCGTAACCTGTATGCAAAACTGCCCGAAGCGAAAACACGCGGTTACACCGCCAGCCGGTTCAGCTTCAATGTCGATGGCGGTCGCTGCGCGGGCTGTGATGGCAACGGCGCGAATAAACTGGAAATGGACTTCCTTGCCGACATCTGGGTGACCTGTCCCGTTTGCCAAGGACGCCGTTACAACCGCGAAACGTTGTCCGTCCAGTTCAAAGGCAAATCGATTGCCGATGTGCTGGAAATGGACATCTCACAATCGTTAGCGTTGTTCAAAGACATCCCCAAGATTGCTGAAAAACTGCAAACGCTTGTCGACGTTGGATTGGAATACCTGAAACTCGGGCAACCCTCGCCAACGCTCTCCGGTGGCGAAGCACAACGAATCAAGCTTTCGCGTGAACTCAGCAAACGGGAAACCGGACGCACGCTGTACGTGCTGGACGAACCGACGACGGGATTGCACTTTGCCGATATTGAACTGCTGCTAAAGGTCATCCACGGACTGGCCGACCGCGGCAACACGATTGTGATCGTCGAGCATAACACCGACGTGATCAAAAC
This sequence comes from Novipirellula rosea, assembly GCF_039541335.1. Taxonomy (NCBI): domain Bacteria; kingdom Pseudomonadati; phylum Planctomycetota; class Planctomycetia; order Pirellulales; family Pirellulaceae; genus Novipirellula; species Novipirellula rosea. The sequence goes on from NZ_BAABGA010000064.1 coordinate 185,065, forward strand.
GGCCGACTGGGTCATCGACTTGGGTCCCGAAGGGGGCGCCGGTGGCGGATTGGTCGTGGCCGAAGGTCGTCCCGCGGACGTTGCCAAGGTCGACGGCAGTTACACCGGCGCGGCAATCGCCAAATCGCTGGGCATGAAACCGCGAAAGACGGCGACCAAAGCGAGCGAAAATATCCTGTCAAGCATCATCACGACGACGGCCAGTACGAACACGCACGTATTGGTCGAAGGTGCGACCGAGCACAACTTGAAATCGGTCGACGTCGAGATTCCGCGCGACGCGATGACGGTGTTCTGTGGCCCGAGCGGTAGCGGCAAAAGCTCGTTGGCGATGGACACGATCTACGCCGAAGGACAACGCCGTTACGTCGAATCGTTGTCCTCGTACGCTCGCCAATTCATTGGCCAAGTTCAGAAACCCAAAGTCGAACGGATCGAAGGGCTGTCGCCGGCGGTGGCGCTAGAGCAAAAGAATTTGGGGCATTCGCCGCGGAGTACCGTCGGCACGGTGACCGAGATCTACGATTACTTGCGGATTTTGATGGCTCGGCTTGGGACGATGTATTGTCCCGATTGCCAAGTGCCCGTGGGCACCCAGACGCCCGACCAAATCGTCGACAAGATCATGGCACTGCCCGAGGGGACGCGGGCCATGTTGATGGCGCCAATCGAAGTGCAGTCGGGGCCGGCGTCCGAAGACACCTGGCAATCGCTTCGCAGTACCGGATACCAACGGGTGCGAATCGATGGAGTAACCACATCGCTAGACACCGCCCCGATGCTCGACGCGCGACAGCGCCACGAAGTCCAAGTGGTGGTCGACCGCATCGTGGTTCAAGAATCGGATCGATCACGAATCAGTGACAGTATCGAACAAGCCTTGTCGCTCGGCATCGGCGTGTTGCAAGTCGGGTTTGCCGAAGCCGATGTCGATGAAAAGTTGTGGAAAGTGGTCACGCATAGCCAACACTTGGTGTGTGGTGATTGCGGGCGTTCGTTCAACAACTTGACGCCGCACCATTTCTCATTCAACTCTGCGGTCGGCTGGTGTCCTCAGTGCGAAGGACTTGGAACTCAAACGGGAACTAATCCGGCGGCATTGATCTCGTCACCGACCGCAACGCTGCTCGAAGGAGCGTCGCTGCTATGGCCATCGGTCGATAAGGCAGTATCGCAGTGGATGATGCGTGCTTTCTCTCGTCAAACGCGAATTCCAATTGATGTGCCGTTTGACAATCTGACCGTCAGCCAACGGCGGATCTTGTTTCACGGCTCGGGCGAACGATGGATCGAAGTCCGTGAAAGTGATCGCGAGACGGCAACAAAAACGACATCCAAACAAGACGTTGTCGTGTTCCGCTACCAATTCAAAGGTTTTTATCCGGCACTGGCCGAAGCAGCACGTTTGACGCCGGGACTGCGTGGCAAGTTGGAACAATTTGTTGACGAGATTGATTGTAGCGCGTGCGATGGATCACGATTGCAAGAGGACGCCGCAGCGGTGCGTTGGCGTGGACACACGATTGCAGATATCGTGCACATGCCGCTGGTTCGACTCGCTGAACACATTGCGACTTGGAAATTGGACAAGCGAGAACGCAAAATCGCGGGCGAATTGGCGCGTGAGATCACCTCGCGAATCAGTTTCCTATTGGATGTGGGACTCGATTATTTGACGCTGCACCGCGGAGCCGCAACGCTCTCAGGCGGCGAAGCGCAGCGGATTCGCTTGGCCGCCCAATTGGGCAGCGGGCTGTGTGGCGTGTTGTATGTGCTGGACGAACCAACGATCGGGCTGCATCCACGCGACAACCAACGACTGATCGGAGCACTGCATCGATTGCGTGACCTTGGTAACACGCTGTTGGTGGTCGAGCACGACCATGACGTGATTGCCAGTAGCGATTACTTGGCGGACTTTGGCCCCCGCGCGGGCCGCTACGGCGGACGCATCGTCGCCCGCGGCGAACCAACCAAAGTGCTGCCGGTCGACCAATCGGTCACCGCCGGTTACATCAACGGCACTAAATCGATTGCGACCCCAGAGCACCGCCGGCCCACGTTTGGTGCGAATGGCTCGGCGTATGTGCAGGTGTTAAAGATCACCGGAGCGAGAGAGAACAATCTCAGCGGCGTGGACGTGCAGCTTCCGCTGGGCGTGTTGACGGCGATCACCGGCCCGAGCGGCAGCGGCAAAAGTTCGTTGATCGAAGGCGTCCTGTACCCCGCATTGGCTCGACGACTGCATCGTGCTCGCGTTCGCCCCGGTCGCTACGAAAAACTCGAAGGCGTTCGCTTTATCGACAAAGTGATCCAGGTCGACCAATCGCCGCTGGGCAATAGCCCGACCAGTAACCCGGCAACCTACACCGGCGTGTTTGACTTGATTCGCCAAGTCTTTGCCGAGCTACCTGAAGCCGTCGAGCGACGTTTCACGGCAAGAACATTTAGTTTCAATGTGGCTGGCGGTCGCTGTGACACGTGTGAAGGCAGCGGGCAATTGAAGATCGAAATGCACTTCTTGCCCGATGTCTGGGTGCCTTGCGAGGAATGTGATTCACGCCGTTACCATCCCGATGTGCTCGAAGTCAAATTCCACGGCGCCTCGATCGCCGACGTGCTGGAAATGCAATGCGGCGAAGCGCTCGATTTGTTCGCCGAACATGACAAGATCTCGCGGATCCTGCAGACAATCTGTGACGTCGGACTCGAATATGTCACGCTCGGTCAATCGGCACCGACACTCTCGGGCGGTGAAGCACAACGGGTGAAGTTGGCGGCGGAACTGGCACGCCCGATGACAGGGCGAACGCTGTACATTTTGGACGAACCGACAACCGGTTTGCACTTTGACGACATCGAAAAGCTGTTGGGGGTACTGCAGCGATTGGTCGAAATGGGTAACACCGTCGTCGTGATCGAGCACAACCTGGACGTAATCAAATGTGCCGATTGGATTATCGACATGGGGCCAGGCGCGGGAGTCGAAGGCGGTCAGATCGTTTTCGAAGGAACGCCCGAAGCGTTAGCGGCTACCTGCACGAACACGAAACGAGGCGCCGTCGTCTCGTCGACCGCGCCGTTTTTGGCCGAGGTCTTGGGGCACAAGGTGCCCGCCAGTGCGAAACGCAAAGCGTTACCGAAGGCTACGAAGAAAACAGCCACGAAGAAGAAAGCGACAGCGAAGAAAAAATCCAGCAAACCTGCCGCAGCGGAATCTTCGACCAATGGCGAGGTCGAGCGGGACGAGGTGAGTGCGGCGGAGACCAACGACAGCGTTCATCCGTGGAAGGTGCTCGGACGACGCTGGCACTCGTTGGGCAAAGGTTTCCCGGCCGACACCGAACCTGAGTGGCCGATTGAGTTGGCCGACATGATCTTGAAGTTGCTCGAGAATGTCGCCGGTGATAATTCACTGCGATTTGACGCCCCCGACCGAGTCGTCGTGCGTCCGCAAGGCCAGCAAAAGAATTGGGCCGAGGTCGAGACCAAAACTCCTGAATCACTGAAGGTCACATTGGCGGGGCCCCACGAAGCGGTGGACATGGATCAGCTCAGTGCGCTCGGTTTCAACGGTGCCGTGCAGCCGGCGGCAACCGAGCAAGCCGAAGTGACACTGCGGTTGACGGAACTGAAACACGCCAGGAGCCGGAAACTGAAAACGTTCTTAAAACAGCATCTACAACGAACCATCAATACCTAGAGCAGCAATTCCAAGCACGACCCAGCAGGCGAGTTGTATTGGAGGTCAAGTAACAGCGCATCGTGGCCTGAGTCATTTCAAAACTTCCAGGCTTTGCCTGCTACTGATCCTTGATCGTAATCTTCTCCGACTGTCTTCCAGTCAAAAGGAGCGAGAGCAGACGGGACTAAGACTACGAATTGCTTGCCCAAGGACCAGGGCACCGGCGACAGCCATAGTCGCTCGGCTTTCCAAGCCGATTGCGTCCATTCACTCGCAGCAAACCGCTTCATCGGCAACCCGCCGTGGAACCCGAGAGTATGCGAAGGACATAGGCAGTGACGATTGATTTCTGACAGACGAATGGGGGGACAGACGAATAAATACAGAGCGACGATTCGGCTGTCCCACATTCGGCTGTCAAAAGTGCTTTGCGTCCGTTCCTCTCGCGAGAAATTGACTGGCACCCCGCCAACGTTTGCCGCGACTCAGCATTTCAAACCCGAGTACGATTCGGCAGGCGAATTGTTGTCGAGCCGAGTCACGATCGCCGTGCAGAACGGAGATCGTCCGATCTATTTCACCGGCATCATTGCGACGATGGAGCGACCAGGATTTGTGACCCTCTCGATTCCGCCTGAGGAGCAGTGGAGCGAATCACTCCGCTGGCTCACACGAGAGCAGCAAGAGCGGTTTGCCACCGCCAATTGTTTCAAAATGTTGCAAATGCAGATCACCGGCCGGTATTTGAGACTCCTTCAACGTGTGCCACCGAAGTAAGCGGTTGCTGATTGTTGCAGCGGAAAGCTCCGGACAAGACCGTCGCGATCGCAAACAAGCTGGCTGCGGTTTCGCAAAGAGGGCACTAGGGAGCTGGAAACCCATTCCACAAACCGAACGAAATTTGCAGCAACCAGCAGTACCTCGCCAACAAACATGGATTAAAATCGAGGAAATCAAAAACGAGTCTCCAGCGTGGAGTCTCCTCCCCATAAAGTACGACACCGAGGCGTACATAACTCCGTTAGGCGACCTACCCGTAAAGCAGATGGACGACGGCATCTTTCTCAGTGGCGGCATTGACCAATGGCCGTCCAAATCCGAAATGGCACGCATCATGCAAGGCGCGGGTTTCGACGTTTACGTTGGTCAATACTCAATCCGTCTTCGAGACTGCGACCATTTCGTTTTCCAATCCTACGGCGGCGACATATGCGAACCGACGATTGACGCGGACGGCAATACCCTTGAAACGATGACCCGTGATGCCCAGCGTGTTTCCAATGCGTTGGCCGCTCACGATATTCGGCACCGCTTCGAGATTTACAATGGCAACGACGAAATGGTCGGCTATTTGCACCACAAATGGCCCCAGGCACCGGTCGTCTAACATGGTTTTTACGCAAGGTCGCGGCTGTCGTCGTTGGAACGTCTTAGGGTGATGAACGTCGATCCCTTCGGTCGCGTACCTTCTGGTGCAAACCCGCGGACACCCTCGCTCTTTGTTCAAACGGCGAACTGTTGGTAAGATGTTTGGTGGCACTTGAGTCGTCCGCGTCATTGCGGACGGGTGTCGTAAAAACCTTCCGTTAGCCGCTCGAGTGCGTTTGAGAATATGGCCGATCTTTTCGCTGTCTCCGAGACCATTGCCGCCAAAGAGCAAGCGGTTGGCTTCGGTTCACTAACACCCGCTGAACAGACCTTTCACGCAGTTTGGTGGTTCGAGGCTGAACTCAACAATGGCGGCTTCGATCAGTTCTTCTTCAATTCCGCTGGCGACTTAACGTCTAACACAATCGAGGCACTCGAGCTCATTGGTGCGTCCGCCTGTGCTGCAATTGTTCGCCGTGCGTGTGCGCTGTTCCCTCGTTCGGTGCCGTCCCAAGATCGTGACACACGGCAAGGCGAACTTGAGACGATCACCGACGCTAATGAAGATGCTTTTGAAAAACTGGACGCTGAATTCTACGCTTACCCGGAGGACATTGCGGGGTTATTGACCGCGTACTGGGATTCGCACGGCGGCTAACATGGTTTTTACGCTGGGCCTTCGGCACACCTTCGTCCTTTGGCAACGGTCGCTCGCCTTGGTACAATTTTTGGTAGTTCAGACTCGCTCGCTTCGTTTAGGGCGGTGTCGAAAAAACCTTCCGTTGCGCGGCCTGCTTCAAGGACCCCCAATGCTTACTCCACACTACAATGCTGTTATTCGTCAAGATGGCGAATGGTGGATCGGCTGGATCGAAGAGGTACCCGGCGTGAACTCGCAGGGTGCGACTCGTGACGAACTGATCGCCAATCTGCGTGAAGCGCTTGCCGAGGCAATCGAGATGAACCGCGAGGATGCACGAAAGGCCGCTGGTGCGGCCTATGAAGAAGTGGCGATCCAGCCGTGAAACGTCGTGATCTGGTCCGGCATCTGTTGGACTGCGGCTGTGCCCTGATCCGTGAGGGCGGCAGTCATTCATGGTGGGGGCATCCGGTCAACGGTGCACGTTCAGCCGTTCCTCGTCATCGCGAAATCTCAGATCACCTCGCACGGAAGATTTGTCGCGATCTTGGCATCCCAGAACCGTAGGTCGCACAACATGGTTTTTACGCTAGGCCTGCGGCACACCTTGGTTCTTTGGCAACGGGCCATCTCCTTGGTACAATTTCCGGCAGTTCAGGCATCGCTCACTTCGTTTGAGAACGGCGACGTAAAAACCTTCCGTTATGTGCCCTTAGATGTTTGGTTTGTCGACGTCGCCACGAATGACACGGACGACGTCCACGAATCCATTGGTGCATCGGAAGAATATCACGTAGCTGCCCAGGTAGGTCGACCGAATTCCCTCGCCCAGTTCTGGGCGCTCATCTCCAATCTCTGGGTGCTGTGATGCGAGTCGACATTTCTCGCGAAGCTTGGAAACCCATCACCGTGCAGCATCGGGCTTGTCGTTGGCAATGAATCGAGCGATTTGTTTCAAATCGTCTTTCGATTGTGCGGAGTACCGAAGCCTCGGCATAAGATCAGCTTCCTTGCTGCGTAGATTCGACCTGGTCGATTTCTGCGTTCACTTCTGCGAATACGGTTTCTTCATCTAGGTGCTGACCGTTATCTAATTGGTCAATACCAACTTGAATTTCGGCTTTCAACTGTTCACGCCCCATTAACATCCGGACGCCTTCAATGATCGCCGCTTCTTCCGAATCGAATCGACCTTCAGAAACTAACGCTTTTACAAACGCATTGATGTCACTCGGCAAATTAAGATTCATCATTCACTCCAATGCGCAGGGGCACATAACATGGTTTTTACGCTAAGCCCCTTCGGGGACATCTTCGCCGTGGATTCGACCGCGTCTTCATTATACAATCAAAAAAAGATTCAGACTATCTTCGCTTCGGTGGCGACGATGTCGTAAAAACCTTCCGTTGTGCGACCCTACCGCAATCTCATGGCTGCCGACAAAGCATCATCGCAGCCCTGGGACGCAACTTGGCAAATTGCACTCGCTCGCTTCGACAAACTTGTTGTCGATCGGCTCGTTCTAGCGTCTGTGCGTGACGTGATCGCCACGTTGATTGACATGCCCGAAATTCGCGGGTTGTTCATTAAATCTTCGATGTTCACCGCATTCGTCACTCCCTACTCCTCTTACCCCGACTTTTTCAATGGTCGCCGCATTACGATTGACGCGGATGGAGATTCGGCCGTCACTGTGCGATTTCTGCGTGTTGGTTTTGACCAATCCCCGTCCGAACACACGTTCACAGTTGACGTTGCCCCAACGCAAATTGCCGCGTTGTGCCGCGAATATCTTTGATTCGCCGGTCTCCTAACTTACTTAGGGTTTGGGGCAACGAGGAACGAGCCTGATCCCAAACCGATGTTCAAGGCGAGCCGCTTCGTGGCGGGAGGCGGCCGGATCGTCAACGCGACGTCGCGTGACACTATGAAGCGCTAGTGGGGAGTACAGCTCGATGCATCGCAGCACTCCGCTTAAATGCTTCGCCGAGTATTGCTTTCTTACACGGTCGGGAGAATACAGGAAAATGGGTGACAGAAAAATGAAGATGCTGCATTTGGGGGCTGACCATTTTCCTGTCCCTCATCTTCCTGTAAATTCAGCTTTGCTTGCTTGATTGATCAATCAAGCGATGCTTCGCAAGGTCAATTCCTACACACCGACTTATTAGCAACCCACAGTACCTTGCCAGCAAGAATGGAATAGAATCGGGGGCAAACAAAAAGGAGACTCCAGCGTGGGGCCTCCTCCCCGTAAAGTACGACACCGAGTCGTACATCACTCCGTTGGGCGGCACAGGCAAATGCCTACACAACGCGACGAACACATGCCCGACGCCGACTTTCTCGCGTTATTGGCATCATCCGTGATTCAACCTCGACTGGCTTCGTTCGAGCAGGACGGCTGTCCGCGTTTGATCGCGTCCTACGTTGTTGGCGTGCAGAATCTCCTCACCGACGTTGGCGCTGTTTCGTCAAATGGCGACGCGGATACGCACTGCAATGGTGAATTGCGCGTTCGCGTTCGACACACCGGTGATCCGTCTCGCATTGTCTGGCGTATTGAATCGCTTTTCCCGCATGTGATGCCGTCTACTGGATTCGTGGGGTTTGACGCTGGCGGTGATGCTCGGCTCGGCCCGGATGGTTGGTCCATTCGCAATGCAAACTGGACTGGAAAGTACGGCGTCGACTACTGGCACGGGTGGTCGTAGTGCCGCCCAACATAATTTTTACGCTAGGCCTTCGGCACGCCTATGCCGGTCGGTCACGCGGGCTGGCGTGGGTGGAACGAATTGGTTGCTTGGCGAGTTTCGCTACGTTCGTAGCCGTCGCCATAATCTTGAACTAGGCAGCGCGTTGGTCGGATTGCTGCAGGTGCAAATCGGAGTCAATTGCTGCAAAGATCTCCGCGATCAAACGCTTTGATTTACCCCAGTCATACCACTGCGCCGAAATCGTAGTCGCCACCGAGACTTGGACGCATCCATCGCTCTCTTCGAGCAATAGGTGCAGCTTGCCACAGTTCGTGATCAGTGTCGAAGGCAACTCCGCTGTCAGCGAACACTTGTCGATGTCCTGGTGGACTTCGGCGATCATCAACGACTTTGCCGCCAACGCACACAAGGTTGCCAACAGCACCCGCCCTGGTGGTGCAAAAAACACCTCCGTTGCGTGACGATCCGTTTTGAGTCCGAGTTTGTCACAGATCGGCAGAATGACTTTGCTCAGCTTGACGAGCGAAAATCCGATCGGCGACACGGCATCGAACACTGCCAATAAGTCTTCCCCCGTGACTCCTTGACGAGAATCACGCGCCGCCAACGTGATGCGTTTCCGCGCATCGTCGCTCGCAAGTACGGTTTCGTATTGAATCGAGTCTGTCCAATGAATCACGGCCTCAATAACGGCAGCCTTGTTATCTACGGCTTCGATAATCGAGTCGCTGGATTCGGCTGACGGTGGGTCATCCCCAACGAGCGGCTCCTGACGTTGCCCACATTTGGCGCAGAACGTCGCTGCCCCATCGGCACCACAGTGAACACAGTACATTGAAGTCGTTTCCCTGATTTCGGGTTTGTGAGACGCTACAGAAACATTACCCGAAGGTAGCCAAATTTTTGTTCCGGTAGCAAGTGCCGTTCACCGCCGATGACGACGATCGGAGAAGACGCCCAATATCGCTTCGTGATTGGTTGGGGCCGAAACTCACGCACGGGCTTCGCTACGTCGGTTGCCGCACGAAAATCATGACTTCGCTTACGCATTTTGCTTGCTGGCTCGGCTAAAATGGTCGAGAATGTTCCGAGCGAGGGTAAAAGCGTGAAATATTTCAATGGTATGATAGCGGTCGCTGCGAACCTGGTCCTGCTGACCAGCGTGTTTGCGGAAACATCGCCCAGTGATCCTGCCGCCAACCCGCGTTCACAGTGGGCTGTGATTGCATCGGGCGAGGTGCTCAAGAGCGGTTTGGCCGATTTGCTGAACGTTCATCTATCCCAAGATGAGTCGATTGCTTTGGTCGATCGCGAACGACTCCGCGACGCGACCCGTGAATTGCAGTTCGCCAAGATCCTGCAAGCCGATCATCCCCAACTCCGCTTGCAGCTTGGAAAAACGTTAAACGCGGACCGATTGTTGGTGCTCTCGATGCTGCAGGAACAAGGCAAACCTCTGCTGCGAGCCGTTGTTTGCGATGCCAATCGGGGAGTGCGATTGGCTCATCAAACGTTTGCTTTCTCGGAGAACCTCCTGCAATTGACCGAGCAATTAGCGGCGAGTGTTGACGAGATCGACCAGCGGTTCACGAGCGGAATCCATACGATCGTCGCGGTGCCTGCGTTTCTGTCCGAAGACTTCAGCCAACGATTTTCCCATCTGCAATCTCGTTTCAGCAACCTGCTAAGCGACTCGCTGGCAACCTACCCAGGCGTCGCGGTTGTCGAAATCGAAGAAGCCAACGCGATTTTGCGTGAACAACAGGTGACACTTTCCGACGGGCTTCGGCGGCCGATCGCGATGATCGTCAAGGGCAGCTACACGATCCAGCAGACGAAGCCGGACACCCCACGCAAAGTCACTTTGCATATTGAATTGACGAAAAACGCTGCTGACGCAGAGACGATCGACAAGTCGATTGAACTCCGGCACATCGACGACTGGTTTGTTAAGACGTTTGCAAAACAGTTGGCCACGATGGGAAGTAAAAACGACTCTGAATTAACAACGGATTTACAGAAAGCGATTTTGCTGCGGCATGCAGAGCGGTTCGCAGAACTCGGCGACTGGGACCGCTCGAGCTCGCTTCGCGAGGCGGCACTTGTACTTGATCCCCAAGACGCTCTGCAGCGTGGACTTGTGATCAGTGAACTGCAATATCATTTCACTCGTGATATCGATCAATATTGGTTCAAGAAAAAGTCGCCTGCAGAACATCGCCAAGCGATTCTGCAGCGTGCTGCCGACGACTACGTCCGAGCACTCGATCACCTCGAGTTCTTGATCCAGAATCGACGGATCAAACGGGGCGATGCGATTGGGCTGTTTCAATCACAGATGTGGTACAAACAGGGTGCCGTGGGGCCGATCCCCGACGACATCTCGCGACACAGTGCACTGCAACCCGCTTGTACTGCACAGCGCCGATTCATCCGTGAAGTCTACGCGGCAGTTAACGAACTCGAGCCAGGCCGCGTGCTTCCGCCCCACCTAAGCGACCCGTTTTATGGCTGGCAATACCCGCTGGTTCTGCACACCTGTAACGACGTCATTTTCAATCATTACAACCAGGATTCACTCGAATCGCTGTGGGACACGATTAGCCGTGTCCTACCAGACGATGCCAACGTTTCCTCGCTGGTCATGGGGGTGATGAGTCGCGACTTTGCGTCGGAAACGCGAGCGGACCATGCCGAGTTCCTAGACCGGCGGCAATCGCTGCAAACTTCGATCCGCGAAACCACCGATCCGCAGGCGAAAGCATTGGCGAACAACGAGTTTCACCGTGTCTCGCCCAACGACTTCCATCATCATGTGGATCAAGCGAAACGCGAATGGACGACGTTTTTAGAACGGCTGACCGAGTCGGATCGTGCCGTGGTCCGGCTGTATGGTCACTACGGACGTTTGACGATTTTCGGGAAGCAAAACCCCTTGCCCATCATCGACGCACTGGAATCGCAGCTCGCCGAGATCAAGTCACTTGGCCGCATTCACGATCGCGAGCTGAAACCGCTGGAAACCAACCTCGCGATGGCGCGAAAGCGGTATCAAGCGGTTCCTTTTCCAACGCCTGCGTGGAAAGGCATCGAGCAATCGCTGGGACAGATGCGTTTCGATCCCATTTCACTGACGGTGCAAGGCGAACCGAGTACGAATCCGCCGCCGCAAATCAAAGGCATGCTCAAGTGCGGCGAGCACTGTGATGCGTTCTGGACGCAGGATCAATTTTTTGTGATGCACGAACCGGGAGTGCTGCAAGAAATCAAGCTGTCGGACGCGACCTGGAAACATGCATTGTTTTGGGAGGTCAGCTGGGACGGAGAATGCATCTGGTTGTTTGCTCACGGCCAGGGAATTGTGGCATTCAAACCCGATGGCACGCGACTGGCCACCTTGAATGCTCGCGATCATTTGCCGGGTTATGACCGTGGCATTTGCTTGCTCGGATTATCGCCGCGCCGCGCTTTGGCGGTGGGCAGTTTCGGAGAAAACAAGCGGGCGTGGTGTGGCGTGCTGGAGATCGACGAGCAGGGCAAGCCATCGGTCGACCTCTTTTTTGAAGCCAAGTTGGCGGCGGAAGGTCGACCGGCAGCCGAATCGGCCGCTGATCCGCTAACCGCGTTTCGACCGAATTGGATTCATCGCTTCAATTCTGCCGGTGGAAACAGCACCGTGTTCGTCGGGCGTAGCGAATTGAAGGGAGCACTGGAAATTGATTTGCAAACGCGTCAAGTTTCGGTTTCAAAATTCTTGAATACATCCTCCTTCGGACGCCAAGCCTTCTTCAGTCACAATGGCAATCTGATTGCCTCGCTCGGCGGCAATAGTTTGATGCAGTACACCGTGGCCGACGACAACACGGCGGTTCGTCAACAAAAACTGTCGACCATCGATCCCTACGTCGACCAGTTGTTGCTACATGACGGCTGGCTGTACGTGCCCGGCAAAGTTTGGCGGCGAATGGATCCCGACGAATTGCAATTGCAGCGTTTACAGCCATCCAATTCGCGGCTGCCGACTCGATACTGGTCGATGAAATTTGGGGTGTCCGCGCATTACGGACTTGTCGGCCACTCACTCTACGAGAATCAACCACCGCTGTTTCAGATTTCGGTAGATTGAGCCGAATGAAAACATCCTCCCACGACTCACCTTGCCGCGGTGCACGTTTCGGATGGTTTGCTTACGTCGCCTTTTGTCTCGTGCTGACCATCTACGTCGCTTGCATCACTCCGTTTCGCTCCGAGATGTTGCTCGCCGACGCATGGGAGCATCATGCGGCGGTGTTGACGTTGAGCGACAACTTGTGGACGCCCGGAAATCCGACCTACGCTACCGCGGAGCCATCAATCCGCTACTCGCCCTATTCGGTCGGACTTGCGATTTTGTGTCGGCAAACCGGCATCACGCCCTACACAGCGCTAAGCATTGCGGCAGTGCTCAATACACTCGGTTTCTTTACTGTGTTTTGGTGGTTCCTGCGTGGGTTTGCGATGACGTCGATTTCGCTGGCCGCGGGAATTTGCGTCGTGTTACTGTATGGCGAGGCACCGGGTTACGCCAATTCCTTTGCACTGAGCGATTTGCCTTGGCACATGGTCAACCCATCAGCTTTTTCGCTGCTGTTGAACTTTTTGTGTTGGAGGCTGTTGTGGCGAGTCCGATCGTCCAACATCACAGCGACGGTGATCGCGGTCGTAGTGGCCGCTGTTTCGCTGGCCATCTCGGTACTTAGCCACGGCATGACTGGGGTGCTCGGCGCCATCGGTGTGATCTTGCTAATCCTAGCGGTGGACGCGTCATCGCGAAGCCGGATGGCGGTGATCGTGATCAGCGTCGGCGTGCTTTCGTTTGGCTTGTCTATCGTGTGGCCCTGGTACCGGTTTATCGATGCGGCCACTGGTGGCCACGATCCATGGTACTGGTTCAACCCCACGATTTTGCAGCGAATGTTTTTTCTGTGGTGTGCTCCGGTTTATTTATCGACGTTATTGGCGTTGCCGTATCGCAGTGAGCCGCTGGTTCGATGGTCGTTGGCGGTCAGCGGGGTGGTGATCGTTTTGGGAATCGTCTCTTGGCTCGCCCAGTCGGCTTCGCTGGCTCGGTTGCCTTTGGCGGCCACCCCGGTCGCGTGTATCGCGGTGGGATACTGGGTCGTAAGTGTCGGGCAGGGGCTGCGAGGTTGGTCGACGGAAATGCTAGGTGGCTTGCTGTCTCGATCGGCGAGTCGTAACGCCCAATCGCTGACGCAGGTGTTGTTTATTGTCGCTTTGCTGTACGGAGCATTGCCGCAATTTCATGCCATCGTGTCGGAACCTTATTTGGCGCGTCCGCTGATCGCTCCGCTGCTGAAGCGTGAAGACAAACAGCCGCGGATTTGGACCTCCTACCAAACGGCGCTCGCAGGGATAGAACCAGGCGACGTCGTTTTGAGTGACATGGAGACCGGGTGGCCGGTCCCTTCGTTTGGGGGCCGCATCGTGGCGGCCAATCATTTGGAACTTTTCAGCCCAGGCCAACGCGAACGACTCGAGGACACCGAACGTTTTTTTGAGACGAAATCGCCCTGGGAACAGCAAGATCTGATCGACCACTACGCGGTTCGCTACATCCTTGTTTCGCGTCACAGTCCGTTGGCATTGCACATTCAGGACGAGGCGATTGTGGCGGAAAGCAACGCTCTGGTATTGATGGACGCCCAAAAGTGGCTCTCAGCCCAGAGTGATCGCTAGCCCGCCACCGCCCCCCAAATGGAGTCTGCTGATCGAGTTAGCCGTTTTGGCGCTAGCCATGGTTTCGTCACGATCCAATCGGCGTTATCTCCCAAACGGGTGGCATTGATAGCGGAGCGGCGCGAGCATCACGAAAGCAAATCGGCGGGTGGTTATTGGTACATCCATCACAAAGGCCCCAACCTGTCGGCAGAATATGCCACACAAAGACCGCCAAGCTTGTCAAACCGCTCGCCGAGATTGCCGATTCGGCTAAGATGATGAGTGGTCCGCTCGATCCAAGCTGGGACGATTCTCGTCTCCATCTCAATCATGTGGCCGCCTTGTATTGAGTCCGTTATTCATTGTGCAATCGAGATCTATGGCACTGAAAACCGCCACTGCCGACGTCATTTCGAGTGACCATAACTTGATCACAGCCGTGTTGACCGATGCACGTCTGAAAGCTCGTCTTGCTGCGATGCCGGCCGACGAAAAAACGGTCGTGCTGTCGGGCAAAGAAACGGCATCACAGCTGGCCCATCCTGCATGGAAAGAGTGGGATCCGGAAGGATTTCATGCCGAGTGCGAGACACCTCAAAGTGCGGAAATGGACACGATTGCGTTGCCAGCGGCGACACCTTCGCCCGCAGATTGTATGGATTTGGGTTTTGTGCCTCACCGCGGCGTCGCGACGATCGGCGGCGGTAAGGTGTGTGATGCCGACTATCGCTTGGTGGGCGAACTGGGCGCCGGCGGTACGGGGATCGTCTACCAGGCACATCAACGGGCGGTCGACCGCGAAGTTGCGATCAAAGTCTTGCGTAAAAATCTTTCGCAAGACGCCGCGTCGCGAAATCGCTTCTTGACCGAAGCGCGGGTGATCGGGGGATTGGACCATCCCAATGTGATCGCACTGCACGAGGTTTGCATCGATCAAGACGGCGGTTTGTTCTATTCGATGAAACGGATCGATGGGACAAGTTGGGACCAGCAAATCAAAGAGATGTCGCTGTCGGATAATGTGCAAACATTGATGCGAGTCGGCGACGCGATTCGTTACGCGCATTCACGTGGATTGATTCACCGCGACATCAAACCCGAAAACGTCATGCTGGGTCGGTTCGGCGAAGTCTTGTTGGCCGATTGGGGGCTTGCGATCAGCCATAGCCCCAAAGAGTCGGCCGAGGCCATCGATCACACGATCGGCGGCACGCCTGCCTACATGGCTCCTGAATTGGCGACCGGGGACCATCGCCATGTGTCGTTTGCGACCGACGTTTACTTGCTGGGCGCGACGCTGTTCCAAATTCTGACGGGCTATCCACCGCATCACGGCGAGACATTGTTGGAGTGCATCCAAGCGGCGGCACAAAACAAGATTCGTCCGACCAGTGTGCAAGGCGAACTGATGGACATCGCAAAAATTGCGATGGCGACCCATCCCAGCGATCGTTACCGGACGGTCGATCAGTTCTTAGAGGCACTCGATCAACAACGCGAGCACGATGAAAGCGCACGGTTGGTCAAACGGGCGCAAGGGCATTTGAAGTCTGCAAACGCGTCGAATCACTACGAAGGATTTCGATTAGCCGACGCGTTAATCATGGAAGCATTGGAGATATGGCCTGAAAACCGACGTGCCCGCGACTTAGGAAAAGAGCTGAATCTTGAATTTGCTCGAGCGGCAACCGACCAAGGCGATTTGGATCTCGCGATTTCGCTGTACGATTCAGCCGGCCACGGCGATAGCGAGGCCGCTGCGCGGACCCGCCGCCTGCGGGATCAACGCAATGCCAATGTCGAGCGAGAGGGACGCTATTCCACGCTGTTTACGCACTCGCCGGATGCCGGGCTGCTGATTCGCATGTCATCGTCCCGCGTCGTCGAAGCGAACCAGACGTTCCGTGATTTGATGGGATACGCAGAAGAGGAGATCGTCGGCAAATTGATGACGGAACTCAATCTTTGGATCTGCCCTCAACGACGTGACGAATTGATTGCGGAACTGGAACGCAATCGACGCATCGATAATTTCGAAGGCCAACTGCGTCATCGTGACGGGCATCCGATCGACGTATTGATCAGCGGCCGCGTGACCAAACTCGCCGGCGAAACGATGTTGATCTCGTCGATTCGTGACATTTCGATTCGAAAACAGACCGAGAATGATCTGCGACGCAGCCGGCGTCGACTCAAAGATTTGCAGGCTCTTGCCGGATTGGCCACGTGGTCTTACGACGCGATTACCAAACAAGTCACCTGGAGCGACGAGGTTTTCCGCTTGGCAGGACGCAACCCAGCTGAGGGTGTGCCCACCCGCACGGAATACATCGAAATGTTGCATCCGAAAGATCGCCGCAAGATGAAAGACGCGATTGGCGAGGCGCTCGTCAACGGAGCCTCCTATGAGATCCAAATCCGACTTCGCGATGCTAGCGGAAACTATCGCCACTTGCTCGTCCGCGGCCAACCGATCTTTGACGACGACGGCAAGACGACGGAGATTTACGGGGTGTTGATTCCCCAAAACTCGAAAACGTCGTGACAGATCAAGCGGTAACGCGGGTTTGATTACGCTGCCCCCCAGGACGACGTCAATTCAACACTCTTGGAAATCGCGGAAAACGTTCCCCCGACACAGGCATCGCAGCGGTTCCTCGCTGTAATTTCTAGCGTTTTCGCATATAGCCTGTAACGATTTATCGGGTAAAGTGGATAAAGCAGGGCGGCTGGATGAACCATCTGGCACGTCGAGCCCGTAATGAACGAACGAGACCAATACGCAAACTATCCTAGATAGAACGTATGAACCTTACGCACGGACGCAGCCTGCCTGCGATGAAAATCGAGTGACTCGGGTCCCCACAAACCACTCGCCCTCCTTTTTCTGTGTTCCTGTTTTCTGGCAATAATCAAAGAGAGCCGAAGTGATCGGAATGAAACCAATTCAGTATCTTGCAGCCGCCGTATTTGCAGTGACGGTTGTCCCCAGTAGCTATGCCGACTTAGCCCCGTTTGACAAAGTCAGCGAAGGTTACACCGCGGTGCCAGTATCGGACCAGCAAAACCCCAAGGGGTTGTTCAACCTGTGGCAACGCGAAAAGGACGCTCAATTGTTGGGCGAACTGCCCAAAGCGTTTGCGGGCAAGAGTTACTTTATTGCATTGACGGTCGGCAGCGGTGACCGTTACGCCGGATTGCAGTCGGGCGATTGGGTGGTTCAGTGGCGTCGTTACGGCGACCGATTGGCGTTGATCTCGCCCAACCTTGACATTCGCGCGACTGGCGACGCCGAATCCAAAGCGTCCGTCAAACGATTGTTCACCGATGAAGTGCTGTTGGACGTTGCGATCCTAGCGACCGGTCCCAATGGCGGTCCCGTGATCGACATGGATTCATTGTTGGTCAACAACGCAACGCGTTTCTTCGGTTCTTCGGTACGCATCACCAACTCGCGTTTGCAAAAGATTGACACAGCGAAGGTGTTCCCTGAAAACGTCGAAGTCGCTTTCGAGATCGTCGGTAATGGCGGAAAGCTGCAAACGATCCATTATTCCTTTAGCGAAGTCCCCGATGCAAAGGAAGGCTTCAAATCACGCAAAGCGGACGAGCGTATCGGTTACTTCACCACCGCATTCTCGGACCTCAGCAAATACGAAGACGAAGACACTCGCGTCCGTTACATCAACCGATGGAATCTCGAAAAACGCGATCCCAAACTGAAACTCAGTCCTCCTAAAGAACCGATTCGGTTTTATGTCGAGCACACCGCACCGGTACGCTACCGTCGCTGGATCAAAAACGGCGTCGACTATTGGAACAAGGCGTTTGAAAAAGTAGGTCTCGTCGACGCGATTGTGATCGAATATCAAGACGCCGAAAGTGGCGCTCACATGGAGAAAGCTCCTGAGGACGTGCGTTACAACTTCATTCGTTGGTTGAACAACGACGTTGGGACAGCGATCGGCCCAAGCCGCGTGCATCCCGAGACCGGCCAGATTTTGGATGCCGACATCATCTTGACCGATGGTTGGATTCGTCACTTCAACTTCAACTATCACGACCTGATGCCAAAATTGGCAATGGAAGGTGCTAGCCCCGAAACCCTTGCGTGGCTCGCCAAGAACCCCAACTGGGATCCACGCATTCGCTTTGCTCGTCCAGAAGACACCGCCCGATTGCAAATCGAGCACGCTCGTCAAGCACGTGGTGCGATGGCAGGCTACGCGATGGCGCAAGCCGACGCATCGCTGTTGGGCGATGATGAATACGACGGACTGTTTGGCCAAGTCAGTCAGAAGAACGGATTGTGTATGGCGGCCAGTGGCAAGAATCTTGATTTGGCGATTGCCCGCATGAACTGGAGCCTCGCTCTGCTTGCGGACGAAGAGATCGCGAAGAAAAAGAAGAAGGACAAGGAAGAAGAAAAAGCCAAGGCAGAAAAAGCGGAAGACAAAACCGAAGCGGCCGCGGATGACAAATCGACGGCGGATGCCAAGGAAACGGACGAAGAAAAAGCAGCCGAGGATAAAGAAGAAGCGAAATCGGATGACGACAAAGACGAACCCAAAACCGTGTCTGCCGACCTTGTCGATGGTATGCCGGAATGGTTCGTCGGCCCGCTGCTTGCCGACTTGGTGGCTCACGAAGTCGGGCACACGCTCGGTCTGCGTCACAACTTCAAAGCATCTGCGATGATGAAGTTGGCCGACATCAACAGCAACGAAGTCAAAGGCAAAAAGACGTTTGCTGCGTCGGTGATGGATTACTCGCCAATCAACTACCGTTACGAAGCGGGTGAAACGCAAGGCGATTACGCGATGATCGACATCGGCCCCTATGATTATTGGGCAATCGAATACGGCTACACCGCCGATGAAAAGAAACTGCCTGAGATCCTGAAACGATGCAGTGAACCGGAGCTGCAATTTGCGACCGACGAAGACACCAGCGGCCCCGATCCATTGGCACGTCGTTATGACTTTGCTGCGGATCCACTTGAGTACTGCAAAGAGCAAACCAAGTTGATCAAACTGTATCGCGAACGTTTGCTGGAAAAATTCGTCAAAGAAGGCGACAGCTGGGCCAAGGCTCGACGCGGCTACGAATTAACACTGGGCTTACAAACTCGCAGCGTCAGCATGATGGCCAACTGGGTCGGCGGTGCGTTTGTCTACCGCGACAAGAAGGGCGACCCCGGTAATCGTCCCCCCGTCGAAGTGGTACCTGCCGAACAGCAACGCGATGCACTGAAGTTCGTGATTGAAACGTCGTTTAACGATGACGCTTACGGTTTGACCCCCGAACTGCTCGAACGCATGAGTGTCGACAAATGGCTTGATGGCGGAGGACATACTTCGATGAGCAGCGAAGCGACATGGCCAATCCATGATCGCATCCTCGCCGCTCAAGCAAGTTCGTTAACTTTGTTGATGAACCCCACGACGCTTCGCCGCGTTTACGACAACGAGATGCGACTTCCCTCGGACCAGGACGCTTTGACGCTGCCTGAGTTGTTGGACACGATTGGCACCGCCGTCTGGAGCGAACTCGATCAAGAGTGCCCCGAAGGCCGAAACGATCGTCAAACCATGATCAGCTCGCTGCGTCGCAACTTGCAACGCGAACATATGCAGCGGCTAGTTGACCTTGTTCTCGAACAAGACAGCTCGACCGCGGCATACAAGCCGATCAGCAACTTGGCGCGGATGGAACTGAAGGAACTGCAGAAACGGATCGATGCGTCACTGAAGAGTTGTGGCAAGAAAATGGATGCCTACTCGCGTGCTCATTTGTCGGAAGCATCCGAACGAATCGCACGAGCACTCGAAGCGGGTTACACCTACGGCAACGGCCAAGCCCGGCGTGGCGGCGGACTGATGCTGCTGTTCGGCGAAGAGGCCGAGCAGAGCTATACTCCGTAGTTCGACTGAAACACGGTCGTCCTACTGCGATCGTCAAGACAAATCGAAAATCCCCGCATGGAACGAAGTTCCATGCGGGGATTTTTTTGATTCAGCGCAAACCTGGGCTGCTAAAACGTTGGGATTGTTGTGATTTTTTTCTTGCGCAGATTTTCTGCAACCTCTCCACCAACTTCGGTGACTGCTGAAGATAGCCTTGGACTAAAAGTCCAAGGCTATCGCCAAAGGTGGCTCCGGCACCCAAACCGCAACTCTACTTAGCGTGACTGTTCGGCCTGTTCGGCCCGCCACTGGATGATCCGCTTTTCCAACAACGGCAGCGGAATCGAACCGACCGATAACACGCGGTCGTGAAACGAACGTAGGTCAAACGCATCGCCGAGCTCGGCTTCGCTTTCGGCACGCAATCGCGAGATCGTCAACTCGCCCATTTTGTAGCCAAGTGCCTGGCCGGGCCATCCGATGTAACGATCCACCTCGGCGACGATATTGTGTTCACTCAGCGCCGTATTTTCTCGCATGTACTCGATCGCTTGCTGGCGACTCCACCCCATGTAGTGGACCCCGGTATCAACGACCAATCGACTCGCTCGCCATGCTTCCATACTCAAGCGGCCAAAGTCCTGGTACGGATCTTTGTAAAAACCAATTTCTTTGCCGAGTCGTTCACTGTACAACGCCCAGCCCTCGATGAACGCGGTGAAGTTGCTTTGCCGGCTGAGCGGATGCAGCCCTTCAAGCTCCGCTTGTAGTGCCAATTGCAAGTGGTGCCCGGGAACCGCTTCGTGCATCGAAAGGGATTCGATTTGATACAGCGGTCGTGAGGACAAGTTGTAGGTATTGATGTAGTAAAAGCCGCCCCGAGAACCATCGGTCGCTGGTGGCCAATAGTAGGCCGATGAGGTTTGCGGAGCGACATAGTCGGGGACCTCGCGAATCCCGTACGGAATCCGTGGCAAGCGGCCAAACAACTCGGGCAACCGACCGTCGGCGCGTTTAAGCACCAATGCCACTCGCTGTAACAACTCGTCAGCCGTTTTCGGATAGAACTTGGGATCGGTGCGAAGGTGGTGCAAGAATGCAGGAAGATCGCCATCAAATTTCACCTGTTCGCGAATCGCTTCCATCTCTTGGCGGATCCGCTTGTTCTCGCGGCGGCCGATCTCGTGAACCTCTTCGGGCGAAATGTCCAGTGTGGTGAAACGATGCGTTCGGTCTCGATAGAACGCTCGCCCATTGGGCAGCGATGAAGCGCCGATGGTTCCGCGGCACGCCGGCAAATATTCGTCCTTCAAAAAATCGGCTAAACGCTGGTACGATGGGATCACGCTTGATTGGATTGCGTCGGCGATTTCAGCCGTGATCTGTTCCCAAGTTTCGGCGTCAAAGCGATCTTTGGCTTCCTCGTTAATGTTGGTCATTAACAACGATTTTGACGGATCGTCCACCACCTGAGCCATCACTTGATCGACCGAGTCACGCAGAATGATCGCGGGCTGAGTCAGTCCCGCGTCGATTCCTTTTCGCATCCGTGCGATGTGTTGGTCTGTGTACTCGGAAAAAGCATTGAGTCGGCTGACGTAGTTTTCAAAGTCTTTGCGAGTGCGTGGATTCATCACCCGAGGCATTTCGGGGAACGAAATATGGAATCCTTCGCGATTGTTGATCGGCATCAAGTGCGTCTGAAACTGATCATCCGCGATATCCGCTTTCAAACTCTGCTGCAAGATCGCATAATCGATTTGCCGCAATGGGCTAAGGGATTCCGGTTCGATCGACTGAAGTTCCGCCAGGAACTCAATCGTCTTCTTGCCGCGACGCTCGATCGCATCGAGACTCTGATCCGCCAATCGATCTTGTCCACGCGGGTCGCCGACATCGGTGGCCAACAGCGGAAATTCCGTCAGTTGGAAATCCCACACCCGATCCAACAATTGATTGATCGCGGCATCGCCCGTTGGTGTTTCCGAAGCAGAGGAAGACTCGGCGGGGATCGCAAAGCCATTTTGCAGCGTCATGACCGCGATCAAGAGAGCTAGAAAAGGATTGGCACGGCACTGAAATTTCATGGGACCTCACTCGTTTTGAAGTTTTTTCGTTCACGCAGAGGACACGTGTCGACTACGCTGTTTTCCGGCTTGCCATGAACTATAACAAGTCACTCGACTGATCGATGACACCCGCCGACCCCGCCTGCCTAGGAACCCTTCTGATGCGACAATTGTTGACACCCTTGTTTTTTTGCGTTGCGTTTTCAGCCTTTCACCCCATGATGGCTCAAGACGTTGCCGCCCCCCCTTCCGAACCAAATCAGGCTGCAGAGACGACCGCAGCCAACGTGGTTTCCAATGAGGTGCCGGTTACCGCCGCCGATCGCGAAGCGATTGTGAAACGTTGGGAGCGTGACATCATTTCGCTTGAAAAAGAAAACGAGTCATTAGCAGACAATGAAGATGCGATCTTGTTTATCGGCAGCAGCAGTATCCGTCGCTGGGACTCGATCGCGACCGACATGGCTCCGTTTCGCTGTATCGAGCGGGGCTACGGCGGAGCCAAGTTCAGTGACGTGGCAGTGTTTGCCAAACGATTAATCGAGCCTCATCAATACCGAGCGATGGTGATGTTTGTCGCCAACGATGTTTCCGGCCGCCCCGACGATCACTCGCTCGACCAGATCGAAGCATGGGTACGCTATATCGTCGGGGTGTCGCGAGCCCACCAACCCGATGCGGCGGTGTTGATTGTCGAGATCACGCCGTGCGAAAGTCGGTTTGCTTCGTGGGACAAAATCCGGGCCGTCAACTCGCTGTTAAAAGAAATCGCGCTGACGACGCCGGACACCTATTTCATTCCGACCGCCGAGCATTATTTGACCGCCGATGATCACCCACGGCCGGAACTATTCGTCGGCGACAAGCTGCATTTGAGCCCCCCAGGTTACGAGTTGTGGGGCTCGCTAATTCGCCAGCGACTTGGCGACGTGCTGCGTCAACGAACCACCGCCGACGCAGCGGCCGCAGCGTCGGAAACGCCCGCCGCTCGCTAGCTCAAGCGAGATACGACGGCGACGCTAGTCGTTTGCGAACTCAACATGGTAGTGGACGAGGCAACGAGTCCATCGCAGAACAACAGGGACTTGTAGCCTCGTCCAGTACCCGAAAATAAAGCAGTGGCAAAACGCTCGATCGGCACAATGCGGGCGAGTTTCATTCGTGTTCCACGCAAAAAAATTTGCGACAACGGACAATTTACCCCATTTTTGCGTGATTTTCTCGGTTGTGATCGAAGGAAAACCATTCGTATACTTCGCGAGACTCTTACATATGGGATACGACGCTTTTGGTCGGCAAGGACGCCACCACCGATATACGTTTCACCAGGTTCAAGTGGACAACACGCGACCCTGAGAGGACCGCTGCGCCTTCACGTTTGTTGAATTCGACACGGCGAAACGGGTTTTCGATGATCGCATTGTTCTTGATGGCAGCATGGTTGCCGTCGATAGGCAATGCGTTTGAACCTGTTACCCATGCGTATGCTAACCGTTCGCATGATCCCCGTACGAATGATGCCAGTGCGGATCCTGTCCGCGTCAGTGGCAATGTGATCTATCGTTGGGCCATCGGCACGTCGCAAGCCTCGCTGTTAGAAGGAGATTGCGTTCTGCAACACGGCGACAAACGCATTGCCGCCGAATCGATTCTGGTGATTGTCAGCGGTGATGTCGGCCAAGTTCACAGCGAAGTCGTAGCTGACGGCATCCAACTGCCCAATGGAACCCGTTCGGGGCCTCGCGTCATGGAATTTGTGACGTTGATGGATCCCGAAGTCCAAGCACCGCTGTATCGCGGAGCCCCCGATCAAACGCCCCGCTTGATGCAATACCGAAAACCGTCCAAGCCACCGCGGCTAGGATTCGGGGGGAAGACGGTCGCGTTTGCCTCGGGTGAATCCAGCTCAGCAACATCCCTGCAATCGCGTGGCTCCGAACCGTTTGGCGCCGAACCGTTTAGCAATGTCCAGCAGACTCAATATCAATCCGGCCCGCTACAACAGCCCAACTTTGCCAATCCGGTCTTTGCCGACCCGGGTATCGATAGCGGTGCGTTTCAACCGGCGCAGCAACCAGGACAACAAGTGTTGTCGGGGCCGAGCAATTGGTCCGTCTCGCCCGCTCAGGTTCCACCCCAAGTCAGTTTCGACGTTGCCCCGAACGCGATCGGCGGCGTCCCCAATTCGCCACCCCCGATCACGATGTCCGATGGGGCGACGAGCGGCGGATTTCAATTCTTTGTCGGCGGGGGAACGCGCAGTGTCGAAGTGCTTGCACGCGGTTCATCGATGCCGCCGCAAATCGAAACGATCAACCGTCCCGAAGCGGGCGAAACGCTAATCGTCGCGCGTGGCGGCGTGACCGTACTGGTTCGCGACGTCACCGCACAATTACCGTCGGGCGAACTGATGCAATTGGGCACGATTTCGCTCTCGGCCGATCGGATCGTCGGTTGGCTTCCGCTGGTGACGAACCTGTTCAACGGATCGACGAATCTGTCACAGGCGCAGGGCGAATTGTACCTCGAAGGCGACATCGTCGTCCGTCAAGGTGAGCGAATCATTTACGCCGAGTCGATGTACTACAACATCGCCACCGAACAAGGGATCGTGCTTGACGCCGAAACAATCACGACGATCCCTACTTACCAAGGGATCGTTCGACTGAAAGCGGATGTGATGCAGCAAGTGGCGCGAGGCAACTTTGTCGCCTTTGACGCCGCGGTCACCAGCAGCCGGATGGGCGTTCCACGTTATTGGCTGCAGAGCGAACAATTGCAGCTCACTGACCGCAACACGACGGTTACGGATCCCATCACCGGGGCTCCGATAATACGTCGTGATCCGTTCGTCAGCAGCCGAGATAACTTTACGTACTTTGGGGGCGTCCCCATTTTGTATTGGCCTCGGTTTGCAACCTCGCTGCGTGAACCGACATTTTATCTCAGCGGCGCCAGTGCGCGAAACGACAGTATTTTCGGCACCCAACTACTGCTGGACTTTAACCTGCTGCAAATCCTTGGTATCGAAAACGCGCCCGAGGGTTTGAAATGGGAACTTTCCACTGATTACTTGAGCGATCGAGGCCCCGCGCTGGGGACGACGCTGGACTATCAATTGCCAGGAATGTTTGGCGTCCCCGGCCCGACGAAAGGCTATTTTGATGCTTGGGGAATCGACGACAAAGGAACCGATACGCTTGGGGAAGGCCGCAAAAACCTGACTCCCGAAGAAACCCATCGCGGCCGCGTGTTTTGGCAGCATCGACAAATCATGCCGAACGACTACGAGCTTGTTGCCGAACTCGGCTTCCTCAGCGATCGCAACTTCCTAGAACAGTACTACGAACAGGATTGGGATCAGAGAAAGAACCAGGACACTTCGTTGCGGCTTCGCAAGTACTGGGGCAGCAACCTATTGGAACTGTCCGCCAAAGCCCAAGTCAACGATTTCTTCGAAGAAACCGAACAACTGCCGGGACTCGATCACTACTTGATTGGCGGGTCGTTGTTTGCCGATTTGTTTACCTGGTCGGCTCACAACCAAATCAACTATTCACGTCTGAACGCAGCGGATATCGCTACGGATCCTGCCGAAGCCGCCACCATGTCGACGCTTCCTGGCGAACAAGATAGTTCGGGGATCGTCGCACGCACACGGCAAGAATTGTCGCTGCCCGTCCAAGCAGGTCCGATCAAAGTGGTGCCTTATATCTCCGGCGAAGCGGCTCACTACGGCGAAGCAAGCGACGGAGATTCGTTGACTCGGTTGTTGGGACAAGGCGGGGTGCGAGCAAGTTTGCCAATGTCGCGGGTCGACCCGACGATCCAAAGCAGTTTGCTGAACATCCGCGGCTTGGCACATAAAATGGAGTGGAACGTCGACTACTTTTACGCCGACAGCGATACATCGCTCGACGAATTGCCGCTCTACGATCCACTGGACGACCATTCGCAACAACAATTCCGCCGCCGTTTCATTACCAGCGATTATGCAGGCTTGCTGCCGGCGACCTTTGACCCACGCACCTACGCACTACGTCAAGGCACACAGAAATATGTCGTCAGCGGCAGTGATGTGATCGCGGACGATTTGCAACAGGTCCGACTCGGACTCGACCAACGGTTCCAAACCAAACGCGGTTTGCCTGGGCTTGAACGGATCGTCGACGTGTTCCATTTCAACACCGACGTGTTGCTATTCCCCGAAGCGGATCGCGACAACTTTGGCGAGACCATTGGTCCAGCGACCTTTGACACGGCGTATCACATCGGAGATCGAGTCAGCTTGCTGAGCGATGGCTATTTCGACTTTTTCGATTCGGGACTTCGTTCGATCAGTGCTGGCGTGCGAACCAGTCGACCGGGCGTGGGTGACATCTACCTTGGCTTGTTGTCACTCGAAGGGCCGATCAGTAGCACGGTATTCCGCAGCACGATGGATTACCGTCTGAATGAAAAATGGCTGGCGTCGTCCGGGATGATCTACGACTTTGGAGCCACGGGGAACATCGGCCAATCGTTCGGGCTAACTCGTATCGGCGAATCCTTTTTGGTTCGTTTGGGAATCAATGTCGACAGCGGACGTGACAATGTCGGCGTCGGCTTTATGATCGAGCCTCGCTTCTGGCCCTCCGCACGACTGGGCAATGTGGGTGGACAATTGATTCCGCCGCCGGGCGTCGAGGGGCTTGAGTGATGCAGATGATCCAAACTTGGATAACAAAGTTTGCGGTCGCGTTCCGCGGCTTGGGGATCTCGCTTCGTGATCAATCCAGTCTGCAGGTGCATGTGCTTGCCGCCGCCTTGGTGCTGACGCTTGCGACCTATTTGGATTTTGATTTGTGGCGATGGGCGGTCTTGGTTTTGGCGATTACCGTGGTCATCGCTGCGGAACTGATGAACACAGCTATCGAGCGGCTCGTTCGCGTCCTGCATGCTCAGCGTCATCCCGAGATCGGTGACGCACTGGACACCGCCGCCTCGGCAGTGCTGGTGACCGCAATCGGTGCAGCGGTCATTGGCGTGATCGTGCTGTTGTAGTGAGATCGTCGTCGACGAGGCCACGAATCCCGCCACGCCACCATTCCGCAAGTCTGCAAGGACTCGTTGCCTTGTCCACTACCGGGGCATTGAGCAGCGAAGGAATGCGGGAAGCCTATTCGACGCTAGGTGGTTTGTTCGATGACCCAGGATTGGTAACCTTGGCTTGCCCCGGCGACCGGCAACATGATGATTTCGGGTTCATCATAAGGATGCATTTTCAGTAAACGTTCTTTCAGTTTCGGCCACACAGCAAGCGTGGTTTTGATCATCAAGCGGAACTCGGTGGCCTGTTCCACTTGTCCGTTCCAGCGATAGACACTCTGGATGGGACCGTCAATTTGCACGCACGCGGCAAGCGATTGAGCAACCAAATCGTTTGCGATTCGCTGGGCGTCC
Source organism: Novipirellula rosea (assembly GCF_039541335.1). NCBI lineage: Bacteria > Pseudomonadati > Planctomycetota > Planctomycetia > Pirellulales > Pirellulaceae > Novipirellula > Novipirellula rosea. Next base: position 212,611 of record NZ_BAABGA010000064.1, read on the forward strand.
GCTTCCAATTCAACGGTCGAAATGATCAGTGCTAGAGGCGATGAATCTTCCATATTTTCGTTTTCCCTAAGCAAAAATCGCGTAAATTACTAAGCATTGATTGTAGTAGGCACTCCATTCACAATGGGGTGCACCAACGCATGAATCGTATCAAACTTGACATTCCGAGTCCGCTCATGATCTTTCGCTACCCCCGCACCGAATTCTCGCTCGGTTTCATGGCACTCGCGCTGATCAGCACGACGCAAAGTTTTGCTCAGAAACCGGGCAAAACCCAGCAACTCGAACCCCAGCAACTCGAAGTCTCGGAAGCTCAGGTCTCGCTGATCCACAACACCTTTATCGCGTCACCGATCTCCGGTGTGGTCGAAACGGTGCTAGTCAAAGAAGGCAATAGGGTTCAACCGGACGCGTTGTTGATCCAGTTAGACGACCAACGTTTCCGCACCGAACTCGAAGCAGCCGTGGCGGCACACCGAGCGGCAAAGTTGGAAAGTGATAGCGATGTCGACGCACGTTATGCTCGCCGGGCCAAGGAGTTCCATATTCGCCAGCTGGAACAATCAAAGCAAGCCAATTCAAAATTTCCCGGTGCAATCAGCGACTCGGAAGTTGAGAAATTGCAGCTGGTCGTCGATCAAGCAGTCCTTGCGATTGAACAAGCCGAACATAAACAACAGATCGCAATCGCTCACACCAGTGAAAAACAGGCTGCGGTGAAGATTGCCGAACAACGCGTTCGCGATCATGCGATCCGCGCCAGCGTCGGAGGGCAGGTGGCTGAGATTACGGTTCAGCCGGGTGAGTCGGTCGAGTCGGGTGAACCGCTGATTCGTGTCATTTCACTCGACCCGATTCGCGTGGAATGTTTTATCGATGGCCGCAAATACGGATCGGAATTGGTCGGTCGGCACGTGCAATTTGTCTGCGACGAGCTCCCCCTGCATGAACAAGATTTGAACCGTGCGGCCACATTCGACGGCAGCGTGACCTTTGTTTCGCCCGAAGTCCATCCGGTCACCGGTCAAGTGCGTTTGTGGGCTACCGTTAGTAACCCCCAAACGCGACTAAGAAGTGGGATGCGAGGCCGATTGGTGATCACCGCCGAATCGAATTAGTGATGAGGGTGAATTCCGTGATGTCCGTACCATGGTGATGGAACTGGATGACGATAGGTGCGATGAATATCATCCGTATGCGAATAACCATACAACGCGATCTCCAGTTGACGAATTAACGGGTTGGCTTCCGTGACAATCACTTCTCGCATATGGGCCATCGCATAAAAGTCGGTTGTGCGGGCCCCATCATACCCTTGATGCTGCAGTTCGCCGTACAGCCGAGAAAACAATAATTTAGCTTGACGGACATCACTCTTGATGTGCGTGAGCAACCCCGTTGAAAGACGATTCTGTTCGGCGGCTTCGTGCAAGATCGTATGCATGTGTTGTTGCAAACGATCGACTTGATCGACATAACCTTCAATCGAATGCGAATGCTCGTAGTCTTGAGACAACTTGTGAGCGTCTTCGTGCAGATGGCGAGCGACTTTGGCCAATTGGTCCGCATACTCGTCTAATTGAGCCACACTGGGAACATGAGGCGGAGCGTGCCAATAATCGTGCCCCCAGTCACCGCCATGCACCGGGCCGTGATAGGGTTGCGAATGCGGGTAATGCGGTGACGTGGTGACTTGCGCATCGGCTTGGCCGCTCGCGAATACGACCGAGAACACAGTGGCGATAGCAATGAGACGTGACATCTTTAGGGCTCCAGGAAAATGCGGGTGAGTGATGCGAGTTTCACAACGCACGGAGCATGCCAAACAAAAAAAAACACGTTTTCCTCGTGTTTCACGAAACCAGAAACAACAACTGCCATCGCTTTGACGACACAAATCGCGAATCAAAATGACGTCATTCGCGATCGAGATCGAATTGGGCCGCACGCCGGGCCGTTCTGCATGCGGGACTCGTCGTATTGTCCACAACGAACTCGACGAAGCATGAGGGGACGAAGCAGAGGGGGACGCAGGATCAGGACGGCGTCAACCAGATTTTGACATCGTGGGCGTTGGGAAGATCGCATTGGCGGAACTTGCTGATCCGGCCATCGGTATCGTCGTACAACAACATCGTCGCGGCCGATAATTCCGACGCCATGGGCGTATCGATCAGCAGTGCGGAATCGGACGCATTCATACGCCCCAAAACTCGCAACTCCAGATCATGCTGCGAAGCCCGCGGCAACCATCGTGATAATGTTTCGGCTGATCCGCTGACCACGATCGTAAACACGTTGACGGCGGGCCCGTCCCGCAAACACTCTTGCAGTGCGGTCGCACCGCTGACGGGGCCTGCGGCGGCATCGAGTGAAAAGTTAAACGATTCGTCTTGTCGTAAATCACGAAACCGTTCGAGCGGATCGATGACCAAAATGATGGGGGAAGAATCGCCATCCTCCTTCATCCGTTCTTTCACGATCCCATGCACGCGAACGATCTCGTTTTCGACGTCGCGAAGCTTGATTATCTTGGACGGTATTCCTGATTCACTGAGCCACGGTCCCACGGACTCGCCGTCGTCAACGCGAGCGCCGTCGAAATAGACCACTTCGGTACGCGGATCGGATTTGCAGAAGCTTGCTACACACGTCGCGATGACCGCTCCGCGTGAATCCGCCGGTGCCATCACCAACAGATTGCGTCCGGTGTCACGAGTCAATTTCACGGCAACCGGAGGCCCAATCTCGACCGCTTCGCCCAACAATCCGTACAGTGATTTGTCATCAGGCGTGGGCACAACTTGGTTCGCCAGCAGCGGGGTCCAGCGACAAGGCCGATTGCCCTCGAACACGACCGCCGGAGGCAGCGAGTCGACGTACCCTTGGTCTCGAATCGCAATCGCATGCAACATCTCGCGATGAGCGGAACCGGACAGCCACGCGACTTGAAACGGTTGGTTGCCTTCGATCAAACCGCCGGCATCATTGTAGATCGCTTCACCAGGCCGGCTGATCAATCGAGCGGCAGTGTTGTCGTCGGCGAGGATCAAAGCGGCATCGGCTTCACTACACTGCATCGCGATCCGCACGGCCATTTGTCCGAGTGTTGCTCGGGGTAGCGAGTAGGCGCCGGCTAGCGACTGGCTGCTCAGAATGACATGCATCCCGAACGAACGACCTTGCCGGACCAAGCGGTCCAGCAACATTGCACAATCGCCTGCCAAGCGGTCATCACGAATAAACAGCTCTTGAAACTCGTCGACGACTAACATGATGCGAGGCATTTTCTGGCCGCTCGCCTTGCGATATTCCCCTAATTCCTGCACCCCAGCCGCACGAAATTTCTCGCCTCGTTGCTGCAGTTCCTCATCCAAACGTTGCAGCACGCTGCGGCCAAATTCACGTTCGCTCTCGATCCCGATCACTCGGGCATGAGGAAAACTCGCGTCGGCATACGGTTTGAACTCAACGCCTTTCTTAAAGTCCAACAGGTAATACTGCAACTCATCGGGCGTGTAGCGGTACGCTCCCGATGTAATGATCGCATGCAGCAGCGTACTTTTTCCCGACCCCGTTTTGCCCGCGATCAGAACATGTTGGCGAACGCCTTCGCCCAGATCGAGCGGCAGATGTCGATTTGCCCCCTGGCTGCCGATCGGAATATTGATTCGGTCGGCAGTGGAACCGCCGGCGGCTTGGCTGTCTTTCAAAATATCCGCCAACGGTATTTCGACACGCGAAGCGGCGACCGCGGCCTTGCCTACTTGATCGACCAACGCCGACCGCAATTTCATCGGTGGCGAAGGATCAGGTTCAAAGGGCAAATCATCCAAACCATCCTGGACGACTCGCCATTCGCCGTCGTCGTTAAGATCGAGTCGCAGCAGTTTGTCTGTTTTCGGCAGCGGGGTTTCTGCCGGCCAAGGCTTGGATTTGTCGCAAACGATGACACAAAAAATGCCACAACGCAGCCCGCTTTCTAATAACGCCTGCAGATGTTTGTAGCCATCTCGCGTCAGCCCTTCGGGGAATCCAATCGCGGCAATCACTCGATAAGGTTCGGCCATGGAACCGGCGAGTTCGTTGTAGTCTTCGATCCGCTGAAACCGATCACGCAAACTGGATTGCAAAACATCTTCGATGTGTTGTGCAATTTCGCCAAGTCGCTCGGTGACTTGGGTCTCGCTTGTCCATACACGATGCCCCACAAGCGATGGGTCATGATCGGCAAGTGCCATAAAGCTGGTAAAGTTCTGGCCGCGTCCGACCGGATCAATCAACGTCAACTTGGCTCGCCCTGGTGCCGATCCGGTCAAGACACGCCACAGCACTTGATGGGCAACATCGATGGCTTGATCGAAGCCCGACGAGTTGGCTGAGATCAACAAACCACAGTGCAGTCGACGGTGCAGCACGATCGGCAACGATTCCGGAACGTTGATATCCGCCAAGGTCACGGAATCGCCCACCGATTCCGCAGCCACAGGCGATGGCAGCGACGAATGGTGCGCCGGCGTCGGGCTTCCATTTTGATTGGCTGAGGTCTCGAGCACATGTCGCAATCGACGGTCCACCTTCAATCGCCCGACCGGCAAAAAGTCGGTCGTGGACGGGGCCGGAAGATCACCATCGGCCACGTTTTGCCAATCAGGAAATCGTGAACGAACTTGCGACGTGCTTTCCGAAATACGGCGAAGCCCTCGCTGGACCCCATTTTCGAGTCGCTGGACCAATCGAGCCCGCTCGGCATCCCGCCGCTCGGCTGCGGCAATCCGCTGCTGGGTTAACGTTTGGTCGGTGTCGGCTAAATCGGTCGAAATACGATTGGCCAACGTGTCGGCTTTGGCCAGCATCGTTTCGCTCACACGATTCCACGCCGACTTGTATTCAGCGTTGGCTTGGCTTAGCGCTGCGAGCAACTTTTGTTTCGCCTGTTCACGCTCGGTGTTGATGGTTTGTTCGAGCAGGGTAAGTTGCTCGGTCCGCCAACGCGCCGCGGTTTCAAGATGAGCATCGCGTTGGTTCAGCAGTTCGACTTCGGCTTCTTTGGCAGTCCGAGCCGCAATCTTGCGTCCCGCTTCGGCCGCTTCTTCGGCCGCTTCGGCGATCCGTTCGACTACCGGATGCAGTTGGCGAGTCATCCGTTTCAGCGGCATCATCAGCAGCAAAAAGATGGTGAACCCGATCACACCGGCGATGGGGACTCCGGCAGCCATCGGTAACCATGGCGGATCAAACTTCATCATCATGACGGCCAGCGCCCAGATCACGATAAAGACGCCCACGCCAGCGGGCAGATAAAAAGAGTCGACGATTTTGGACGCCGCCCCGGTCTGCATTTGCGCCACCGTTTGTTTACAACGCCGCGTCAATGTATCGATCGCTTCGATCGATTCGCGGACATCATGCGGTGTGGGTAACCGCTGGTTGTCTTCGGGGGTTTCCGCTGGGGGCACTTCGGGCAGCCGATCCAAACGCCGCAGCGTCAGCGCTCGGGCCCATTCCAAATCGCCATAGATCCGATTCAACGACTGATTGATTTGCTCAATCTCTTTGTCGCGATGGATTCCCGGTTTGTCTTTGCGTTCGTTGTATTGATGGTGAATCGCGGTACAGCGTGCTTTGACTTTGCGTTCGATCGCATCTTTCCAGACGCTGGCCTTTTTGCGATAGACCGCACCGAGCCGATTCAGCTCCTGGCGGTTTTTGATCGCAAACGCTTCGTACTGGCTGGTCAGCTTCTCTTCCTGCTCGTCCCATTCCAACAGCATGCCTCGTCGCAGGTGCCGGCAGGCGTCGGTTTTGATGGCGCGTTGCGAACCCAGGGTCGTTTCCTCGCTTTCACTTTCCTTGGCATGACGCTCGATCAACGATTGATGTTCCGCCACGCTGGATCGAAACCGATCTTCCAACCCTTCCAACAAACGACGCTGACGTGCGGGGTGTAACAGTCCAGCTGGACCAACCGATGAATCTTTCATTGTTAGCAGCGTTTTTGAAGAGGACAGCGTCAATCAACGACGATGACAGGGACGGATTTAGGGAACAGCCAACGCTTTATTCTAACCTGTCCGAGCCCACCGAATCATCCTCAAGTGCCTCATCGGCGCGTCGAATCACGTCACAAAACTCTTGCATGGCTGCCGAGACGCGGCTCAAACTTGGGCCGATCGTCGTCAAATGCTGCTGTTCAAATTGGCGACACCGATCATCAAGCCAATCCTCGCGAACTTTACTCCAGAGCCGCGAAAACTCGGTAAAATCCCGCTTGATTCGATTTTCCGCGTCCTGGACAGGACCCAATTTGATTGCCATCACACGTCCGACGAAGGATTAAAGGTCCGCAGCATCTTGCGTCCCTTGTACAGATTGAAAACGTCTCCGGGGGTTAAAGGCCGCGTTCGTCCCGCAACCGCTTGGTCGATCGTTTCCAAGCCATCGGTCACGACAACACACTCGGTCGAGTCGCGTACGGCGGTGAACACGCCCGCTTGTTCATCCAAGAAAAAACCGAGTAGCGATGGTTTGATCTCTTCGTATTCTAACGTCTCGAGATGCTTGACGTAGTCCTTCATCGCTCGCTGTTGGGCGACATTAAATTGCTCGGCGGGAATCGCGAAAATTTCGGGATGCTCGGCGTGCCAGCCCGCGTAGATCGCATAAATATCCTCCAACGGCAGATCGGCAACGTCGCTGGAAAACGCAAACGTGACCGGCCCGGTGATGCCGACATTGCTATATTTTTTCTCGCCAAAACTGTATTCGAATCGCACCAAATGGACATCCACACGATCAGTAAAACTCGGCCACAGCATCCGCCGCGAATCGATCACTTCGAGCGAAGTCGGTGGCACGCCCATTTGTTGTGGCTGAGTCAACCACAGTGACATCTCTGCTTCGGCCGTGGCGACATCGGATCGCAACTCGGGATCAATCTGATCTCCCAACCCAAGTTCGTCGGCATAAGCGATCGCTCGCAGACGGGCGGCTGGATCGGCCGTCAATTCCAGCAACCGTTTGATCCCTTGTTCATCCTTTAATCGCGCCAGCGCACCGGCGGCTTCACACTGCACACGGCGATGTTTTAGTTCGACGGTCTGATTCAGTTTTCCTATCGACGTTTCGTCACCGATTAACCCCACCGCGTCACATAGCGAAACCGCAAGTGAGACCGCTTCGCCCAAAGTCGCTTGCACCGTTTCGACATCGTCGCCAAAAGCGTGAGGATTCTCTTCGAATCGGCCCAGCCGACTGCTGACTTCCCCCAACAAGTGATTGAGCATCGTCAGATTGGCGGCTGCGGGATGCGGCGACACGTTGCGTTCTCGCACCAAGAAATTGGCAAGATCCAACGTAGGTGCCGCCAGCGACGGAAATTGCAAACATTGCAGTAGTCGCGGGAAGACGATCCCTACTTTCCACTGACGATTTTGCATCAGCGGGCTGATCGCCTGAGCGGCATCCATCCATTTTTGCGGCGGCGCCTGCTCTAACCGATCCATCAAAACGGCAAGCGATTGATCGGATTGGATCATCGCCAACAGCTGTAAAAGCAAATGACGATTCGGAGTCGCCTCGGGCAACGCTTGGTCGAGCCGCCGGACGTGCTCGGGATCCACCGCAGCGAACGATTCGCCACGACTCTCTGCGGCTGCCCGGATCACGCGGCCATGCACGACATGCAGCAGTCCGCCTAAAATCGCGGGATCCGAGCGACGCACCAGGTCCTCTTGCTCGCTCAGCTGCGTGATCAGATCCGCACCCTGGTAAGAATCGTTTTCGGCAAGTTCTCTTAATCGCCAACCCGCCGCAACGGGATCCGCGGACGGGCCAAGCAGGGCAATAAGTGTTTCGTTTTGCAAAGTAGATCGTGTGAATGAGAGTTCTTGACAGACGGCGAGCCGATCAACTCAAGATCTCACTCACCACTCGGGTTTCTTCGACCCCTGTTAAACGTTGATCAAGACCAAGAAATGGATACGTAAACCGCTGATCATCAATCCCCATTAGATGTAAGATTGTGGCGTTCAGGTCGTGAATGTGCACGGGGTCTTTGACCACGTTGTAACTAAATTCGTCGGTTTCGCCATGCACCACCCCTCCTTGGACCCCACCGCCGGCCAACCAAACGGTAAAGCATTTGGGATGATGGTCGCGGCCATAGTTGGTTTTTGACAATCCGCCTTGGCAATAAATGGTACGGCCAAATTCGCCGCCCCAAACCACCAGCGTATCGTCCAGCATCCCCCGTTGCCGCAAATCGGTCAACAGTGCCGCCGAGGGTTGGTCGACATCGCGGCATTGATTCGGCAGATCCTTCGGTAGCGCCCCGTGCTGGTCCCATCCGCGATGAAAAATTTGAGTAAAACGGACTCCGCGCTCCGCCATCCGCCGCGACATCAAACAACAATTCGCAAACGTTCCTGGCGTCGTCACGTCAGGACCATACAGATCGAGAATGTATTTCGGTTCGTCGCTGATGTCGGTCAAATCGGGCACACTGGTCTGCATCCGGAACGCCATCTCGTACTGAGCGATACGGGCATGCGTTTCAGGGTCGCCGAGCCGGTCCGCCGTTGCCGTGTTGAGCCGCGACAGCGAATCGAGCATGCGGCGACGCACCGCCGGGTCGACACCGGCGGGATTGGACAAATAGAGCACCGGATCGCCGCTGCTTCGCAGTGCAACGCCTTGATATTTACTCGGCAAATACCCGCTTCCCCACAACCGGTTGTAAAGAGCTTGCGCCTCTTTACGTCCTGTCCAGGAAGCGGTCATCACGATAAACGCGGGCAAATTCTCGTTTTCGGTTCCCAAACCATAGCTCAGCCACGACCCCAGACTCGCTTTGCCGGGCAATTGGTTGCCGGTACAGATGTACGTGATCGCGGGGTCATGATTGATCGCCTCGGTATACATCGATTTGATCAAAGCAATATCGTCGACTTTGTTGGCCATGTGAGGAATCAGCTCACTTGCCATTGTTCCGGCTGCCCCATGCGGCGAAAACTTGTAAATGCTCGGGGCGATGGGAAAGCGAGATTGACCGCTCGTCATCGTGGTCAGCCGCTGGCCTTTGCGAATGGTTTCTGGCAAATCCTTGTCGTACCAATCGGCCATCGCCGGTTTGTGATCCCACATGTCCATCTGGCTGGGCGCTCCGGACATGAACAAGTAGATCGCCCGACGAGCTTTGGGTTCATGATGGGGTAGATGGGGAAGTCCACCGACCACTCCGTTTTTGGCAACCGCCGCGGGTGCCGCCGCTGCGTCCAACGACGCAAGCGCCGCTGCACCGATCCCAGCCGACGAGCGAGAGAAAAAAGATCGCCGCGTCATCTGCTCAAATTCAAGATTCGTTTGCATCATCGTTCTCAAGTTTCGTTTTTTGCTTGTTCGACAAAGGCTGGTTCGACGAAGGACTCAGGCCGCGTAAAAATCGGATCGACTTCGACACACACTATTTGTTCAACACTTCGTCAAGATTCATCAGTGTGCTACAAACCATGGTCCAGGCGGCAGTTTCCGCCGACGACGTGCCCACCAATTCCTCGGCTGCCTGAGGCTGCGAAGCGTAGTGCTGCATCAAATCGTTGACCAATCCGGTCAACTCGCTTGTTTCCGCGTCCGCAGCGGGACGCATCGTCACTCGCTCGAACACCCAGCGGATCTTTTCTTCGGCGGTTTGCAGATCCGATTTCTCGGTGACTTGACGCCCCAATTGTTTCGCCGCTTCGAGAAACTGAGTCTCGTTCATCAACAACAATGCTTGCAGTGGCGTGTTGGTCCGCTCGCGACGAGCGATACACGACTCGCGACTCGGTGCGTCAAAGGTCGATAATTGCGGCGGGGCACTGGTCCGTTTCCAAAACGTATAGACGCTGCGTCGATAGATTTTGTCGCCTTCATCCGCTTTGAAGCGAACCGTGTTGCTGCCGGAATAGCCCACCGCCAACCAAAGCCCATCGGGCTGCGGCGGTTTCACACTAGGGCCGCCCAATTTGTCCACCAACAATCCCGAAACCGCCAACGCCTGATCACGCAGCATCTCGCCATCGAGTCGGAATCGAGGGCCGCGTGCCAGCAAACGATTGCGAGGATCCGCCTGTAATTGGATCGGCTCGGCTTTCGCCGATCGCTGGTAAGTATCACTCATCACGATCGATTTCATCAATCGTTTGATGTCCCATCCCTGCTCTCGAAAATCGACTGCCAACCAGTCGAGCAACTCGGGGTGACTCGGTTGTTCGCCTTGGCTGCCGAAATCTTCGCTGGTCTTTACCAATCCGGTGCCAAAGACTTGTTGCCAGAATCGGTTCACCGCGACGCGTGAGGTCAACGGATGCTGTTCGGACAATAACCACTTTGCCAACCCTAATCGATCTTGGGGATCCGATGGGTCCATCGCAGGCAGAAACGCAGGTGTCGCCCGAGAAACCTCAGGTCCTGGTTGTTCGTAGTCGCCTCGCAACAAGATATGAGCCTTGCGGGGTTTCTCGAGTTCCTTCCAAACCAAGGTGGTCGGAAATTCGCTCTCGACTTTTTCCTTGGCCGCGGCAATCCCCTTGGCTTGATCGACAAGCACTTGCCAATCGGGGTGAGTGCAATAGACGCTGCGGTAATACGTTCTCAGTGCTTCACGATCCGCCGCCGACCGCTCGGCTGCGGGCGTTTCCAATAACTTGGCAAGCGACGACGACACCTCCACGATTGGCGATCGATAAGCGTAGGAAATCAGCGACGGGCCATCATGGTTGACGACCTTGATATAGAGATCGTTGTCCCCTTGCTTCAAATCCAACTCGATCTCTTTTCCGAGCGGATCGATGTCTTGCGAACCTTGCGAGATTGCGATCTGTTTGCCATTGAGATAGACGACGTGCCCGTCACTGGTCCCCAGCAACAACGTCGTTTTCTGAGCGACGGGGGACGTCACGGTTTGATGCAGCAAATTCACGCTGCCGTGATCTGGAACCGTCTCAAGTGAGTTGACGCGAACCTCGGCAATGTCTTCACGCAGTTGCCATTGGTACTGATTTCCCTCGTACGTGAAGGCTTGGTTCTGATCGAACGCGGCAGCTTGCGATGCAAACGACTGTTCGTAACTAAGTTCGGTTGTGGCGACGGCAAAGGGGCCGACGCTGTGCAGTGGGCCTCGTTGAACTTGCTTTGATTCCGGGGCCGCCGGCATCGTCTCGGACAACGACAAACGAACCGTGCGAAATTGGTGCTGCGAAAACTGAGATTGGTACTGCAACTGCACCCGCAACTTCGCATCGGCCGTTTCGGTGAACAGCGTGCCGAGGTCCAACCAAGCGGTTCGGCCGCCGGTTTGCTCGTGTCCCGCAGCCGCCCAGCCTTCGTTGGGTTTGATTTTGCCATCAATCGCATAGTTCACCGCAAAGGCCCCGTTGGATTGTTCGATGTCGGCGATCGCACTGCGGATCGGAACGGGAATCCAATTTCCGGGATCGTCACCGTGTTGCATTTCCAACACAATTTCGGACAACACCACATTGCCATTGGATGACAACCCGACCCGTTCCTCGGGCGAACTGACGAGAGCTTCCAATCGCAGCGATTTCCAAGGCGTGTTGGCAGGCAAGGGGGTAACAATCGTCGTCGTATCTTTGGCAGCCACTTTGCCGACGACTTCCACGGCGTGGTCGTCGCGGACTTTCATTTCGACTTTGGCGTCCGACACAACCGATTCGGGCGAGAGCACCGTCCACTCCGGCGGATCGCTACTGCCGAGGCCGCGTTCCCAAACGAGTTGAGCTTGATCGACGGTTTCGATCGGTCCGTCCATCTGTTCGTGGATGTCACGCAGCGCCTCGTCGAACTCAGCAATCTCTTTTGCTTGCTCGGCCGTAGGAACTTTGATCGACGGTGCCGAATCTTTGACGTTGCCGTCCATCGCCTTGCCATCCAGGCTGTTAAAAAACGCCGACAACGAGTAGTAGTCGGTCGTGGTGATCGGATCAAACTTGTGGTCATGACATACGCTGCAACCCGTCGTCAGTCCCAAGAAAACGGTGCCAAACGCATCGGTACGATCGATCACGTTGCGTGCAAACACCTCTTCGACAATCGAGCCTCCCTCGTTGGTGGTCACATTCAAGCGATTAAAACCGCTGGCAATCTTTTGCGAATCCGTAGCATCGGGAAGCAAGTCACCGGCCAATTGTTCGGTGATAAATTGATCCATCGGCATGTTGCTGTTCAGTGCGTTGATCACCCAATCTCGGTACAACCACATTTCACGGTAATTGTCCAAGTGCAATCCGTGCGTATCGCCGTAACGCACCAAGTCCAACCAATACCGGCTCATGTGTTCGCCGTAATGATGCGACGCCAACAGGCGGTCGACCAAATGCTCGACGGCATCGGGGGACGTGTCATTGAGGAAGGATTCCGCATCGCGCTGTGACGGCGGCAACCCGGTCAGATCAAAACAAATCCGCCGCAGCAGTGTGCGTCGATCTGCAGGCCCGTTGGGTTTCAGCCCGACCTGTTCTAACTCGGCGTTGACAAACGCATCAATCGCAGTGGTTGCCGAACGAATCTCGACACCATCCAGCGTACTTTTATGCGGCGTCTGGAATGCCCAGTGCTCGCTGTACACCGCTCCTTGATCGACCCATTGCTTGAGCGTTTCGATTTGTTCGCCGCTGAGCGGTTTCCCGAACTTCGGCGGCGGCATCAGCATGTCGGCGTCATCAGACAGAATCCGCAGGATCAACTCGCTATCGTCGAGCTCACCCGGCTGGACCGCCCCCAACACGCCCTCGGACGTATCCAGACGCAAATCGGCTTCGCGATGCTCTTCGTCTGGTCCGTGACAAGCGAAACAGTGGTCGGACAAAATCGGACGCACATCGCGGCCAAATTCAATGGTCTTGGAAAAAGCCACGGGTGCGAGCGAGAGAACGAGCCCAAAACTGACTGCGATTCGAGCAAGAATCATGGATGGCTTTCCTGGCAAGGGAGGGATCCGAACGAGTGCAAAGAGCGTCAATTCAGGGTGGGGGATCGACGCGAAGCAAAGGTGGGCGTGGGCTCCATTATAACGTCCACGGCAGCAGACAAGAAGCAAAAGCGGCTCACGATCCCCCCACACTCACCCGTTATCGCCCAATAATGCGGCTCAAACCGCACGATCGAATCGCTCTTAGCGGAATCTCTGCCTACGGAGTCTCGGATCCACCATCGCTGCGATGCCCCCAACCGCCGCCACCGGGGGTCTCGATGATCAAACGATCGCCTGTTTCGACCGGAATCGAAGTGGCCCAAGGCAGCGGTTCGGATTTACCGGCTCGAATCAGCGTGTTTTTGCCTACCGCTGCGTCATCGCCTCCGGCCGCGCCGTACGGGGGACGCGTTCGTCGACCAGTGATCAACGACAGCGTCAACGGTTTCAGAAATTCGAACTCGCGAATCATGCCGTCGCCACCGCGATGAAGTCCCGCCCCACCGCTGCCACGGCGAATCGCAAACCGGTGCAATCGCAGCGGCAAACGGCTCTCCATCACCTCGGGGTCGGTAATCCGAGTGTTGGTCATGTGGGTGTGAACCGCATCGGCGCCGTCATAATCGGCCGTCGCCCCCGAACCGCCCCCAATGGTCTCGTAAAAACCAAACGTAGCATCCCCGATCAACACGTTGTTCATTGTGCCTTGCGAGGCCGCCGCGACGCCCAGCGCGCCCAACAACACGTCGACCACTCGTTGGCTGGTTTCCACATTGCCGGCGACGACCGCAGCGCATTTTGCCGGATCCTCATCTGCCGGTGGATTTAGTAATCCCGTGGGAATCACCAGATCGATATCGCGAAGCACACCGTCACAAAGCGGCAAATTGGATCCCGAAACCATCCGCACCACATAAAGCACCACTGCCGTGACAATCGCCTTGGTGGCGTTAAAACCAAACGGATGCACAACCGCCGTGCCAGTGAAATCAATCTTCAGCCGGTCGTCCAATCGACACAGCGTGACCGCGATCACGGTGCCGTCGTCCAGTGAATCCGTAAACGACATCGGCTCCTTAGGAAGCGTGCGAATCCAGTTTTGTGCGGTATCGCCGGCGACCTGTAACAGTCGCTGCATGTAGTAATCGATCTGTGACACCGAATAGGTTTGCGACATCTCAACGAGTGCACGAACGCCATCTTCGCCCGCAGCTCGCTGAGCCGCCAAATCAGCCAAATTCTCCTCGGCGTTTCGCGATGGATAACGACCACCACTAAGCAGCGTCCTCAATTCGTCTTCGTAATGAACGCCCTCGCGAACCATCGCAAAGTCACGAATCAGCACACCTTCTTCGGCTAACGAAGTCGCGTCCGGCGGCATCGATCCCGGCGTGCGGCCGCCAATCTCGGCATGATGTGCTCGCGAGGCGACAAAGAAATCGGGCCGTCCGCTCTTGATCGTTCGATCACAAAACACTGGTGTGACGGCCGTGATATCGGGCAGATGCGAGCCGCCCGAAAAGGGATCGTTGCTGAGATAACAATCGCCCGCAGACATCGTCGGATAGACGTTGATGAAGCGGCGAACGGTATGCCCCATCGCTCCCAAGTGGACGGGAACATGGGGCGCATTAGCGATCAATGCCCCGTCGCCTCGGAACACCGCACAACTGTAATCGCGACGCTCTTTCACATTCACGCTGACGGCGGTCCGACGCAGCACTTCGCCCATCGAATCAGCAATCCCCTGTAACCGCCGAGCCACGACTTCTAACAACACCGCATCGTTTTCGGGCGTGGCGTCGTGATCCAAGCCCGACTCGGATTCGCGACGCAATTCGATCACTCCGCCGGCTAACACCTTGCCGCCCCAGTGGGGCTCGACCACCAAAGTGGAATCGCTGCTAATGACCATCGTGGGCGCAGCGATGGTGTCACCTTGACTCAGCTGCGATCGCTCGATCCGCTCACAATCGCTCCAGCATTTTCGCTGCGTTTTCGCTGGCGTTTCCGTTGGATTCGCAACCGTCTTCTTGTCCAGCGACGTTGACGGCAATAACTTGGCTTCGCAGCGAATCGCAACCAATTCCAGCGGCCGACCGGGTTGATTGTAGCCAAAGGTTTGCAAGTGCTTGTCGTTAAACTGCTTGGCGAGCGATGCGGCTGAAGTGTTTTCCGATTTGTCCGTCAGCGATTGAAAGGGAATCGGCAGCGACGACTCGGTGCCTCGGTAGCGAACATCACATTCAAAGGAATATTGCACCGGCACGTGGTCAACATTTTCATCGGCAATCAGCGAGTCCGCTTCGCTACGCAGCTCAGCAACGATCCGCGAAATCCATTCGGAGGATGCGTCATCCAGTGTCGCATAGACGCCTCGCGTCACGACGCGGCCGATATCGGCCAGTCCCATCCCTAGCGCGCTCAACATACTGGCGTCAGGGTGATCAATAATTTGGCTCATCTTCAGCGAGTCGGCGACACGACAGAGATGCTGGCCCGCTGCGCCGCCGAATCCGACCAACGTCATCTGACGCACATCGTTGCCTTCGGCCGTGCTGACGGTGCGGACCGCTTCGGCCATATGCGTGACGGCGATCTGCAAAAAACCTTCGGCGAGTGTCTCCAGACTGGGGATCTCGACCGATTCAGGCAACTGCTTCGCGACTTCTTCGATCCGGCGTTTTGCGGCCATTTCATCCAGCGGAAACGGGAATCGATCCACTGGCAATCGTTTTAGCAACAGGTTGATGTCGGTGATCGTCAGCGGCCCGCCGCGTCCGTAACATGCCGGCCCCGGGTCTGCCCCGGCGCTGGCCGGCCCGACCACCAATCGCCCTCCCACGACATCGCAAATCGATCCGCCACCTGCGGCCACCGTGCGAATATCCATCATCGGCGTCAACACCCGCAGTCCCGCAACACGTGCTTCGTAACATCGCCCCACTTGTCCCGTGTACCGGCTGACATCGGTGCTCGTCCCCCCCATGTCCAATCCGATCGCCGATGCCGAACCGGTTGACTTGGCAACATACCCCAGTGCCACCACCCCGCCGGCCGGGCCCGACAAAACGCTATCACGGCCACGAAACGTATCCCCCGCAACCAGGTTCCCACCGCTGGTCATCATCTGCAATCGACATGTATCTCTGCCGCCGAATTGATCCCAAACTCGGGCAACATAACTTGCCAAAATCGGATTCAAATAAGCATCCAGCGTCGTCGTTTCGGCGCGTGACACCAACTTGATCAACGGAGCCACCTCGCTCGATCGACTCACCTGATCAAACCCCAACTCGCGAGCCATCCGCTCGACACATCGCTCGTGTGTATCGTCGACATGTGCATGCATCAAACAGATCGAGAGCGACTCGGTCCCCGACGCCTTGATCTGCAACAGAGATTCACGCAGCATC
This sequence comes from Novipirellula rosea, assembly GCF_039541335.1. NCBI lineage: Bacteria > Pseudomonadati > Planctomycetota > Planctomycetia > Pirellulales > Pirellulaceae > Novipirellula > Novipirellula rosea. Next base: position 229,000 of record NZ_BAABGA010000064.1, read on the forward strand.
GATTCATCGAGCGGACACAACACGTTGCCTTTGGCGTCGATTCGCTCTCGCACCTCGACCACATGTTCGGTCAGTGGAGTGTGCTTTTTCACGGACAAAGCAAACAACTCGGGCCGATCTTGCTCGCCGATTCGCAACACATCGGCAAACCCTTGCGTCACCAACAACGTGGTGTTGGCACCGGTGCGAGTCAGCAGTGCATTGGTGCCTCGCGTGGTCCCTAAGCGAACCGCAAGAGCGGGAAGCGGATCGCGGAGTCGGCAGCCTAGCAGCAATCGGGTTGCGAGTACTGGTGCTTCCAATCGTGCATCCAATTCCAGCACGAACGATCCCGAAACACTTTCAAACTCGGCCGCTGCATCTTCGTTGCCATCGACCGTGATGCGGTTCGCTTTTGCGTCAAAACCGATGACGCTTCCAATTTCAACGGCGACTCCATCACTACGCAACCAGGATGCCTGGTAACCACTCCAAAAATGATCGGGTAGCGGATGCTCGGTCGTATCGGACTCGAGTTTGAATTCGTGTTGCGAGCGTTCGCATCGACTTGCTTTCACGCGGACTTTTCCGCTGCTCAGCACTTTGGTCGATCGACGTACGCCGCCGCTGACAACGAAACAATCAGTAAACGTGCCGCCGACGTCGGCCCAGACTTGGGTGATGGAATTCAAACTCAATTTTGTTGGGGTGGATAAGAGGGAGGCACGTAGGGAGCCATCGAATCTTTGGGATTGTCGATCGCTTGATTGGTTAATAACAAATATCCGACAGCAAACATCAGCATCGTTAGGGGCGTCGTCACGAATTGCCCCACGTAACATGCCGCCGAACCCGCCATCGACAACACCGTCGCAATGATCACAGCCAACAGCGACGTCACCTTATTGCTCATCGTGATGTGGTAGCCCACGCGAATCGATCCCAGCGCCGATGTCTTGCCATCGCTGACGACAAAAATCCAAGGCCATAGCAACCACTGAGCCGCAAACACAAAGACCGTTGCCACGATCATCGCCAAGATCGCTAACCCCGCAGCGATCACCTCGCCGCCTTCGATACTGCCGACCAAACCAATCACGACGAGAACCACCAAACTGACCAGGGCAAGGGCAAACAGCAACGCCACCAAGCCCACGGCAAAGCGAAAAACAATGACCAACGGCGGCAGCAATTGGGACAAGGGACTCGGTTGGTTGCGGGCGACCGCCAGCGAGACTCTCGCAAACCCAACCGTTGTGTAGCAACTCAGAAAGGCGATAAACGGAAAGAATAACAATGCTGCAATCGCCAGGATCGGTCCGCCATTGGGGATGGCACCGTTGTCAATCATGCTGCCGATAATGGACATCAGCAAAAACGGAACTCCGAAAATCACCCCGGTTGCCACTAACAGGATCAAGGCTGCCAAAATTAGCGGAGCCCAACGCGCCCCAAAAATTGCCAACGTAGGCGAGACGATGTCCTCGATCGGACGTTGGACGATTTCGGTTTCGCCTAACTGAAGCACGGGTTCCGCCGAATACGACGTCGCTTGGTATGGATTGACCGGGCGACCGCTGGCGGATCCCGTCGTTTCGCTTGATCTTGCGATCGGCGACTGGAATGGATTTTCACTGCCTGCTGAATTTTCACTGCCTGCTGAATTGTCACTGCGTGCGGATTCGGGCGGCTGCCCCGGCGTGGGCGGCTCACTCGGTACCGACGACTCGCTCGGCGTGGGCGGTACAGGATCCGGTGATGCAGCGGGCTGATTCCCCCCAGTCTCCGCAATCCTAAAAGTCGCTTCACAGGCGGGGCACTTCGCCATGCGTCCGATCGCATCGGCAGGTAATTCGAGTTCTCGGCCACAGGAAGGGCAGGGCTGACGGTGAAGACTCATAAATTACTCGGCACAATCGGCGACAATGCAAGCAGAAACGACGCAAAGGAACGGGCTCATTACAAGGGCTAGCGTGTCGGGATGCAACCACGCGAGCACGATTTCCACAGTTTTGCAGGCATCAGAAGCGGTTGGCAATACGCTGCCTCGCGGCAAAGACGTAACGGTTTGGGTCGGGTAAACTGAACCGTTCACGCTCGCCCAAATTTCCCGCGACTGCTATTTTGGTGCGTCTTCCAAACAGTCCGTCCGGCGACAATCTCCTTTCCTTATTCCCTAGCGACCCTCCTCGTTGTCTGAGAATCTTCAATCCGAATCGATCCTGGGTGCGGACGGCAGCATCTCTCGTCGTCTGAACAACTTCACACCGCGGCCTGAGCAATTGGCGATGGCACGCGATGTGGAAAAAGCACTTCGCAATGAACAACATCTGATCGCCGAAGCGGGCACAGGCACCGGCAAAAGTTTTGCCTATCTCGTTCCCGCGATCCTGTTTGCGACCGAACAGCAAGGGCAACCCGAAAAACCGCTGCTCGATGTCGAAGACGAAAACGACCCCGGTCGTAAACGCCGGATTCTGATCTCGACGCATACGATCAGCCTGCAGGAACAGCTGATCAACAAAGACATCCCGCTGCTGAACAGCGTCATTCCTCGCGAATTTTCCTCGGTGCTGGTCAAAGGCCGCTCAAATTATTTGTCACTGCGGCGGATGAACCGCACGGTGTCGAAGATGACGTCATTGCTGGCCAACGAAATCCAGTACGAACAAGTTCGCGCGGTACTGAAATGGGCCGAAGTGACCAACGATGGCTCGCTGTCGACGATACCGAATCGTCCCGACTCGTCGGTCTGGGACGAAATGAAAAGCGATACCGGCAATTGCCTGGGCCGCAAATGCCCGCACTTCAAAGACTGCTTCTATTTCAAAGCACGTCGACGTGCCAATAATGCGGAATTGATGGTCGTCAATCACGCGATGTTCTTCAGCGATCTGGCCTTGCGACAACAAGGCGTTTCGATCCTGCCGGACTATGATGCCGTCATCCTGGACGAATGTCACACAATCGAAGCGGTCGCGGGCGACCATCTGGGGATCCGGCTGACCAGCGGCCAATTCGATTACCTGTTTGACAAACTGTACAACGACCGCACGCAAAAAGGGTTGCTGGTCGACAAACAGTTGCTAGGGCTTCAAAAGCAACTCGAACGATGCCGTTTTGCCGCCACCAACCTGTTTGCCGATATCCTCGATTGGTGGGAGAACTCGGGCACTCGCAATGGACGCGTGTTGCACCCCGGTGTGGTCGACAATCGCGTCAGCCAACCGATGGAAGCGCTCGCACGATCGCTGTTGGAGCAGGCCGAAGGCCAGAAGGATGAATCCGAGAAAAAGGATTTTGAATCGGCTCACGATCGCATGATGGCGCTCGCTGGCGGACTGCGGCAATGGATCAATCACGATCTGGACGGTGCGGTCTATTGGCTCGAACGCAGCGGTTCGCGTCGCGGACTGGACCGCGTTACTTTGGCGGCATCCCCGATCGATGTCGGCGCGACACTTCGCGAACATTTGTTCCAAAGCAAGATGATCCGCAGCGTCGTGATGACCAGCGCGACGTTGGCGACCGGCAACGATGACAAGTTCAACTTCTATCGATCGCGAGTTGGACTCACCGGTGGTTTATCGCTCCGAGTGGGCAGCCCGTTTGATTACAAAGAGCAAGCAAAATTGGTGGTCGTCCGCGGACTTCCGGATCCATCAAAAGAGCGTGCCGAGTTTGAAAAAGCATTGCCCGATCAGATCAAACGCTTTGTTCGTCACAGCGACGGACACGCGTTTGTGCTGTTCACCAGCTATGACTTACTGAAACGATGTGCCACGGCCTTGACGCCATGGTTAGCCGAGAACGAATTGCTGCTGTACAGCCAAGCAGGGACACAGAATCGCACGCAATTGCTGGACGCGTTTCGCCGCAATCCCAAAGGGGTGCTGTTTGGCACCGACAGTTTTTGGCAGGGCGTCGATGTTCCCGGCGAAGCGCTGACAAACGTCATCATCACCAAACTGCCGTTTTCCGTGCCCGATCATCCGCTGTTGGAAGCCAAATTGGAAGCGATTCGGGCCAGCGGACGCAATCCATTTAACGACTACCAATTACCCGAAGCAATCATCAAATTTCGACAGGGATTTGGACGTTTGATTCGCACTCAACAAGACAAGGGAATGGTCGTCGTGTTAGACCCCAGACTCGAGAGCAAGCCATACGGACGAGCGTTCCTGCAGGCGCTGCCGGAGATGCCGGTCAAGCTGACCTCGGCCAACGCCAAGCGATAGGGAATCGTACTTGATTGTACCTAACAGTGCGAATCTCAAGGCCGGAGGCAAACGTGACTCACCTCTCCCAAACGCAGTTTGGAAGAGGTCGAGCAGAGCCTTAAGCGATGCACGGGTGAGGGCAGACCGAGCAAGCCAGTGGCCTGCTGCAAGCTCAGTTGCGCGGTCGGCCCTCACCCGGAAGAGGCCTAAAGGGCCCGCCCGACCTCTCCCGAGCTGAAGCTCGAGAGAGGTGACTTGCCGTATGTCACCTCTCCCAAACGCTGTTTGGGAGAGGTGAGCAGAGCCTTAAGCGATGCTCGGGTGAGGGCAGACCGAGCAAGCCAGTGGCCTGCTACAAGCTCAGTTGCGCGGTCGGCCCTCACCCGGAAGAGGCCTAAAGGGCCCGCCCGACCTCTCCCGAGCTGAAGCTCGTGAGAGGTGACTTGCCGTATGCCACCTCTCCCAAACGCAGTTTGGAAGAGGTCGAGCAGAGGCTTAAGCGATGCTCGGGTGAGGGCAGACCGAGCAAGCCAGTGGCCTGCTGCAAGCTCAGTTGCGCGGTCGGCCCTCACCCGGACGAGGCCTAAAGGGCCCGCCCGACCTCTCCCGCGCTGAAGCTCGGGAGAGGTGACTTGCCGTATGTCACCTCTCCCAAACGCAGTTTGGGAGAGGTCGAGCAGAGCCTGCAGCGATGCTCGGGTGAGGGCAGACCGAGCAAGCCAGAGGCCTGCTGCAAGCTCAGTTGCGCGGTCGGCCCTCACCCGGACGAGGCCTAAAGGGCCCGCCCGACCTCTCCCGAGCTGAAGCTCGGGAGAGGTGACTTGCCGTATGTCACCTCTCCCAAACGCAGTTTGGGAGAGGTCGAGCAGAGCCTGCAGCGATGCTCGGGTGAGGGCAGACCGAGCAAGCCAGAGGCCTGCTGCAAGCTCAATTGCGCGGTCGGCCCTCACCCGGAAGAGGCCTAAAGGGCCCGCCCGACCTCTCCCGAGCTGAAGCTCGGGAGAGGTGACTTGCCGTATGCCACCTCTCCCAAACGCTGTTTGGGAGAGGTCGAGCAGAGCCTGCAGCGATACTCGGGTGAGGGCAGACCGAGCAAGCCAGTGGCCTGCTGCAAGCTCAGTTGCGCGGTCGGCCCTCAGCCGGACGAGGCCTAAAGGGCCCGTCCGACCTCTCCCGCGCTTAAGCTCGGGAGAGGTGACTTGCCGTATGCCACCTCTCCCAAACGCAGTTTGGGAGAGGTCGAGCAGAGCCTGCAGCGATGCTCGGATGAGGGCAGACCGAGCAAGCTAGAGGCCTGCTGCAAGCTCAGTTGCGCGGTTGGCCCTCACCCAGACGAGGCCTAAAGGGCCCGCCCGACCTCTCCCACGCTGAAGTTCAGGAGAGGTGACCCGCAGCAACTTCATCCCGGATCTCTCGCAGCAAGGCGAGATCGGTTGCGTTCCACTGCACTGTCCGTCGACCTTCGGACGGATCCCCCAGACCGCTCGAGCGGCTTGCGCCGACCTTGGACATCAGCAACTCGCGAATCTCGTTGGCGTTATCCAATCCGATCATGATGACGCGATTCCCCACGCTCAACGAGTTCGCATCCTCGGCTGCCGAGGCACCGGCGGTCTCGACCACCAGCGTTGCAATTCCCAAGATCTGCTCGAGCGGGTCGCGAGTGATCGAAACATTCTGAATATTCGCGATCGAAATCGTATGCTCAGTAATCACCCAAATCCCGCGGCGAAGATGAACGCCTCGCTCCGACACCGCATACCAAATCGTGTCATACATCAAATGCAGTGCGATGTAAGCGATGATGTCTGGCACGATTGCCAGCACGAGCGTGGGTAGCGCCAACGCCCAAGCCCAAAATGCAGATTGCCAATAGAGCACCATCCATCCGGCCAGGATCGCAGCGTCGACCAGTACCAGCGCCAACCAAAAAACGACCTTCAAGTACGTCAGAAAGCGACGCGATGGATGAAACACCCGCAGCTCGCCCTGCATTGCACTCGGTAGCATCGGGGGCTTGTCGGGGACACGAAACCACTCGACCAAGATTCGCCAAATACCACGATAAATCCACTCGGCCGACTTCTCGACGACATGACTCATTGATTCGCCTCACGCTGGCTGCGTTGCTTTCTCAACTCGTCACGAATTTCTCGCAGCAACTCGGTGCTCGAGCTGTCCGCACTAGCTTCCGAATCGATCTCGTCATTCACGTTCCGCATTTTCAGATACAGAAAATCTCGCAGCGGTTCAGGGTCCCGAATGCCTTCGATTTTCATCGTAGCCCCCGAGGCGCCCGATGCGGTTTGGATCGGCAACTTGGCCAACCCCATCCAACGTTCGATAATGTTGCGAGTGACGTGAATATCTTGCAGTCGAGCGTAGGTCAAATAGACCTCACGCCGAAAGAAGTACCCCCAGCACATCGAAACACCCTGCTCGTCAAAGCGATACTGCAGCGTTTTAAAGCGGATAAACAGCGGTATAAAAACAATTGGAAATCCGACGGTCGTCAGCACCGAAATGATGAAATAGTAAACCAACAACGAATCGTCAGGCCGCGTGATCGTGGTGGCGTCAAACCGAGGCGGTGGTGCGGTATCGCTAGAATCGAGATCACGATGCATGAACCAATACTCCGGTTTACGGTTTCGCAGGACGCTCGGCGAGATATTCTTGGACGGCGGCAGCAAGGTTTGCCCCGACCGCTCGGTAGCCCTCAGTCGTGCTGTTAGGAGAATTCCAAACCGTCTCTAAGCACAAACTAACCGTATGCGGATTTCCATTCATGCTAACCCAGTTGGAACTAATCTGTCGCCAGAGCGGATGATAGTTCGCCCCCGTCACTTTCGGTTTGTTGCTCATCGGAATCAACGGCTTCATCTTGCTGATCCTCGCGTAGGCCAAGTCGATAAAACGGTCACGCAAGCTAAGCATCGGCTCGGACAGCATGTCTCGCGGAAGCACATAAAAGAAACTCGCGTCGCCCGGACCAGGATTGTGGAGATCCAAAAAGACATCCATGCGACCTTCCCCGACGAGATCGCCGATCTTTCGCTGAGCCGCCATAATCTCGTTCCAATGAGGCTGCGGAGACCAGTCGCGATTGTGGTCATGGGGCACCGCGTTCTTGCCGCCATTGCCCGTTGCGGTGTTGTCCACATCCATGATTGGGATCAGAAAAATCTCAGCATGCTGCCGCAACCAAGTCGCATTTGCGTCGTCGCTGATCAACCATTCGCCAAAGCCCTGTGCCACCCAACTCGAACCACTTTCCCAAGCATGCTGGCGAGCCTGGACCCAAACCCCAAATCGCTTTTGCGTTTCGAGTTCTCCTTCTCGCACATACAACATTGGTACGCCGCGACCTTCTCGCGAACGACATAACTCGGCGGCTTCGGCATGCGGTGACTTTTCAGCGATCAAGCGTACGAATGCATTGGCCGTGATCGGAGTGTAGGGCGGCCCCCAAGCAACATAAACCGACGCGGCATCTGGCTTTAGCGTGTAAATCATCCGCTGGCCATCGCGTTGCCCCTTGTCTGTGTGCAGCCAAGTTTCGCCATCGATCGAGTGAGTCGCGCGAGCGGGCATCGCCCAAGAAGCCGACAACGGCTTCTGCTTCCCAACGGTTGCCGTTGATCCATGCAGCCGCAACGTGATCGTCTCGTCTGGTTGGATTCCATCGATGCGAAAGTACCACCAACAAGGCCACCCCCGCTCGGGATCGCCGCCGGGCATAAAATTGATGCTCCGTGCCGCTTGGTCGATCTCGATATCGCCAACCGACGCGCCTTCAAAATCGGAAACGACCGTCAATGGTTCTACAGCAATGCAATGGCTCGCTTGCATGGTCATCCCGATTATCACCAAGGCGGCGATGATCCATCGAGTCATCAACAAGCAGTTTGCCAATGACGCGTTTAGTAACGCCGGAACAATAACGGACGGATCGTCGCTAAGCGATCTGCGATCGGAACGCTGGATCAAGCAGCGATCCCCGACACGAATTGCGCCCACCTTCTTCGGAGCAGTAAGGATTCTCGTTTTCATATTGCAGGTTGGGGGTAAGCACCAGAAGCGAAGTGCGGTCACCAGTGGACGTGTGCCGGTCGCCACGCGGCGGTCTATAGAATACACGAACTTGCTTTCTCGCTTGCTCGGCAGGCAGAGACAGGTTCCACTATACCTTGCTATGACCATCGCAGTGGAGCCCCTTCCCCAACGGCGAGCCCATTCATGACAACCAATAAAATCATCGACGTTTTCCCGTACTTGCGAGTGCGAAACGCCAACGCAGCCATCGAATTCTACCAAAGTGTCTTTGGTGCAACCGAAGAATTTCGGCTCGCCGAGCCGAGCGGACGCATTGGCCATGCTCAACTCAAATTTGGTTCTTACACCGTGATGATATCGGACGAGTATCCTGAATACGGCATCCAAGGCCCCGAGGCGTTTGGCGGATCAGGGTCCTCGATCCATTTGCACGTCACGGATGTCGACGCGATGACTCAGCGTGCAGTCGATGCCGGCGCAAAACTTGTCATGGCACCGAAGGACCAGTCTTACGGCGAGCGAGCAGCCAAAGTACTCGACCCATTTGGTCATGAGTGGCTACTCGGGTCGGCGATCGAACAGGTTTCTAGCGAAGAGATGCAAAGACGATTTACTGCGATGTTTGAAACATCCGAAGAGGGAGATTCATGCTCCGGCTGACTCGTGCCCAACATCCATGGTCGAGATCGATTACGATGAGTCCCCACTGACACGGATGCTGCGAAAGTCCGGTGCAAATGACTTGTATTGAATGAGCTAGCGACCCATGAAACGAGTGAACTACTGCGTCGGCTGTGTACTGTTGATGCTTGCCAGTGTGGCGACCGCGGCTGACGATAACGGCATCCAAGTTGAGGCGGTCCGCCGATCGCTGCCACGCGATGTGCTGCTGCAGTACCACGATGACAACGGAACCGTTCGACCGGTCAAGTCGATCGACCAGTGGCAGCGGCGGCGAGACGAAATCATCGCGGCCATGCAAAGCGTGATGGGGACGCTGCCCGTCGAAGATGCACCACGCGAAGCTCCGTCATACCGGGTCATCGAGGAAGTCGATTGTGGGTTGTATCTGCGACGCCAAATCACTTACCAAAGCGAACCACACGGCGAGACGCCAGCTTATCTATGTATTCCCAAAACGTTGTTGCATGGCGACACTAAGGGACCGGCGGTGCTCTGTTTACACCCGACCGACGCCCAGATTGGCTACGGCGTCGTTGTGGGACTGGGCGGAAAAGCGAATCGTCAGTATGCGATGGAACTTGCCGAACGCGGCTTCGTCACGCTGTCGCCCAGCTATCCACTGTTAGCGAATTACCAGCCCGACTTGCAGGCTGGTGGTTGGAAAAGTGGGACGCTTAAGGCGGTCTGGGACAATCTTCGTGGGATCGACCTGCTGCAATCACTTCCCTTCGTCGATGATCAACCGGTCGGTGCGATCGGTCATTCGCTCGGCGGACACAATGCGGTCTATACGGCTCTGTTTGATCCACGGATCAAGGCAGTCGTTTCCAGCTGTGGACTTGATTCCTACGTGGATTATTTTGAGGGTGACCCGGCGAAATGGCTGCCAGAACAGGGATGGACCCAAACACGTTATATGCCACGATTACGAGACTACCGAGGACGGCTGGAAGAGATCCCGTTTGACTTCCATGAAATGATTGCCGCACTCGCCCCACGACCTGTGTTGATTGTTGCTCCTACCGACGACAGTAATTTCCGTGCCGACAGCGTCGATCGAATTGTCGCAGCAGCCCGTCCCGTTTATCAACTGTTTGAGAAAACCGATCGGCTGCAGGTGCGTCACCCTGATTGTGGTCACGACTTCCCCGACGAGATGCGGGAAGCTGCCTATCGGTTTTTGGAAACTGCTCTGAGCAACCACGAGTAAGAGGCGAGTTTCGATTAAACTTTTGCCTTGATTCTTCGGGGCCACGAACACTTAAATAGCCAGGCATGAATAATGGGGAGAAATCAGGCGTCTTAGAGAGCGTCCGGCTTAAAAAAACTAACCCGAAGCGTGAGTTTTGAAGTTGCGATTTTGTATTTAGGGGCAAAGCCCCGGACGTTTACCTAGCCCAGCCCAACGGGCTGGGACCAAGAAAACCTGGCCCGTTGGGCCAGGCTAGGCAAACTGCTGGGCCTTTGGCCCGAAGAACATATAAACTCGCAACTTCAAAACTTACGCGTCGGGTTAGGATGATGAAGCCTACGCGGGCGCCGTGAATAACAAAGTTTCCTGAGCCGGACACACTCTCACGCATCACGGGTCAGTTGCCGGAATACTCCTGGCTACCTGCTCTACGATCAAGAACCAACACCACTTTTGAAAGACAAGTAGAAACAACATGCGAATTCTCAGCAGTCTGATTGTCGCTCTCGCGATGAGCATCGTCTCTTTCGCCGCCGCACAAGATGCCAAACCCAATTACGACGAGTCAAAAATTCCGGCTTACACGTTGCCGAATCCACTGGCGGGAATTGAGTCGGCGGCGCAGTGGCCCGCTCGCCGCAAACAGATCCTTGAACAGTTCGCAACGGAGATGTTCGGCAAAGTCCCGACCGACAAATTTAATGCAATCTCAGTGAAGGATGCCGGTACGCGTAAACAAGTGCTCGGCGGCAAGGCGACGATGTGGCAACCGGTCATCACGCTTGCCGGTCGCGATCTGAACTTGCTGGTGCTGATGCCAGCCGACTCGCCGAATGCTCCTGCTTTCTTGGCCTATAACTTTCATGGCAATCACACCGTGCTGGATGATGCTGATATTCCGCTAACGAAAAATTGGGTTCGCAACAAACCGGATAACCGGGCTGTCGACGAAGATCGTGGCAGTGCCGCATCTCGTTGGGCGGTCGAAAAAATCATCGACAATGGATTTGCCCTGGTGACGCTTTATTACGGCGATGTCGATCCGGATGTGGACGATGGCTTTGAAAACGGCGTCCATGCCGCGTTCCCCGACAAACCGGCTGCGGACCAATGGGGATCGATCGCAACCTGGGCATGGGGGCTGAGCCGCGTGCTCGATTTCCTTGGCACGGCCCCCGAGATCGACGAGACCCGCGTGGCCGTGATGGGACACTCGCGATTGGGCAAGACGTCGCTGTGGGCCGGCGCGAATGATGAGCGTTTTGCGTTGGTGATCTCGAATAATTCGGGCTGCGGTGGCGCCGCGATCTCACGCCGCCGGATCGGCGAATCGCTGACACGTATCAATACCTCGTTCCCGCACTGGTTCTGCGACAATTTCCTCAAATACAACGACAACGAGTCGCAACTGCCCTTTGACCAACACATGCTGATCGCGCTGATGGCGCCGCGTCCGGTGTACGTTGCGAGTGCGGTGGAGGACACCTGGGCTGATCCGCGAGGCGAATTTCTTGCGGCGAAACACGCCACCCCGGTTTACGAACTCCTTGGCCGCGAAGGGCTGCCAGCCGATGAAATGCCAGCGGTGGATGAACCGAGCCAAGGCAGTATCGGTTACCACATCCGCTCGGGCGGACACTCGGTAACCGAGTTTGATTGGACTCAGTACATCAAGTTTGCCAAGCGGCACTTGATGAAGGGACAGTAGGCGGTGAGACGAGTGTAGTGGACAAGACTACGAGTCCATTATGGTCGTCATCTGGCGAGGGACTCGTTACCTCGACTGCTACGTTTAGCTGCGAGGGACTCGTTGCCTCGTCCACTACGGACAGCTGCGAGGGACTCGTTGCCTCGTCCACTACGATCGTGGACGAGGTATTAAGAAGCGGAGATGATGCGCTGCGTGCGCCGCATGGAGCGTTTCAAGTGCGTCGCGGTCCATGCGGCCAAACCCAGGATGGGCTGCGTAATTGCCTTGGTGAGACTTGAAGCGTTCCACGCTGCGAAGAAACAACAAAACCTCGTCGGCATCGTCAAGTTCCGCCGGCGGAACGAAGATAGGCGAAGTGGGAATTCCGGTCGGCGAATTGCCTTGCATCAATCGGGGCAATAGCGTGCGTCGCATCACCGGCCGCATGAATGCAAACAGTGACATCCATCGTGGATAGCCATCAATGCTGGGATCTTGAACCAACCGCAGATGGCGACAAATCTGGGCCAATGACCAATTGCCACAGCGATCGTATCCCGATTGCAACAGCGACTGCGTTTCTTCGCTTGCGGCATCGAGATTTGCAAACTGCAATACTCGCAGGTCGCTGGCGATTGCGTTCTTCCTCATCTTCCGTCTCCAACCCGGATGACCGTTTTTCCTTTTGCGTGCCCCGTTTCGACATAACGGATCGCATCCGCTGTCTCGGCAAGCGGGTAGGTTCGGCCGATGACCGGAGTGACCGCCGCCGACGTTAACATCTCCGCCAACACATTTAGATCTGCCGCGTTGGGTGTCGACAGATAACGGCACAACCGCTGACTCACCAACGGCGATATCAATAATGGTTTCAGCAGACGTGATAAAAAGGCGACCCCACTCGCCCCAGCGCCGCTGTTCAAAATTAACGTGCCGGTCGGCTTCAATGCACGCCGACAATCCGATAGCGAGCGATTCTCGACGTTGTCAAAAATCAAATCGTAACGCGGACCTCCATCAGCAAAATCTTCTCGGGTGTAATCGATGACATGATCAGCCCCGATCGAGTGGACTTGATCGACATTGGTGGTGCTGCAGACGCCCGTGACTTCGGCGCCAAACGATTTTGCGATCTGCACCGCAAACGTTCCGACACCTCCCGATGCTCCGATGATCAAGATCTTTTGCCCCGATTGAATCTTGGCTACATCACGAAGCGCATGCAGCGCGGCTAGGCCGGACGTGGGAACGGCCGCTGCTTGCTCAAACGTGATCTCCTTTGGCTTTAGCGCAAGCTTGTCTTCGCCGGTGCAAACAAACTCGGCACACGCACCGCTGCACGCGCCAAACACCTCGTCACCGATCCGGAAGCGTGTAACCCCCTCGCCAACCGCTTCGACGCGGCCCGCACAATCGTATCCCGGAACACCGTACTTTGGCTTCAGCCACCCGGTTTCCACCCGCATTAACAGCGGGGTGCCGCGGACCCCAAAACCGTCTCCGACGTGAATGGCAGCCGCGTGCACTCGCACCAACACTTCACCTTTTGCAGGTACCGGTGTAGCGATCTCTCGCAACTCGAGGTCGTCTGGGCTTCCGTAACGGTCTTGAATAATTGCTTTCATGGTCTTCTGCGGCAGGGACAGACGATGGGCGACGCCACCGCTTGCTGTGTTTTCACCGTTGTTTTTGTCAGCGGCGGTGGCCGCCAACTCAATCGGGGCTGCATTCATCTCATCTCCACGTCGAACAGAACCAAAGGGCCATGAACACTTACACTGTAAGTTTCGGCAATTCCATGTTATACTTACACCGTAAGCTGAGGCAACCGGCAACTTTTTTGAGAGGAGATAACGCTCGCGTTTGTCGCCCTTTCTGATCCAGTGCCTCGACGGAGGAGGCAAAAAGGCATTTATGGCAAAGAAATCCAAGGCGAATCGCGAAAAAGCGGGCAAGAAACGCAAGGTTTCGCTGAGCAAAGAGACCGTGCTGCAAACCGCGATTCAGTTTGCCAACCAGCATGGGATCGAGTCGCTTTCGATGCGAAAACTCGGGGAATTGCTCGGTGTCGAAGCGATGTCGCTGTACAACCACGTGTCTAGCAAGGATGCGATTCTCGACGGAATCGTCGACATCGTCGCTGGCGAAATCGAACTTCCGGTACTCGATGGCGACTGGAAAAGATCAATGCGGCGTCGTGCCGTCTCGGCCCACACCGTTCTAATGCGTCACCCTTGGGCGACGATGCTGATCGTGTCACGTCCGAATGTCGGTCCTGCGATGCTGCGTTACGTGGACGCCACGATCGGATGCCTTGTCGAGGCGGGTTTCTCTTACGCGATGGCCGACCATGCCTGGAACGCGATCGACAGTTACGTTTACGGATTCACACTGCAGAAGCTGAATTTTCCGTTCCAGCCCGACGAGTATGCCGAAGTAGCCAAAGCTTACCTTCCACAGATTCCTGTCGAAGAATACCCGTATCTGAACGGGATGTCGCAAGAAGTGATCTCGGGTCACCACGATGGTTTGCACGAATTGCAGTTCGGCCTGGACTTGATCCTCGATGGATTAGAGCGGTTGCAGCGCAGGCAATAACCGTCTGAAGCCGGCCGAATTGCATGTGCGCTAGACGCATCGGCTGTTAGAATGAGCCCAGTCACTCGGTTATTCCATGGAGACCATCGCTTGAGCACTGCACCACGCTACACGCTCGACGACTACAACCGCTGGGAAGGGGATTGGGAGCTGATTGACGGTGTCGCGGTTTCGACGAGCCCGTCACCGTTCGGACCACACGAGCGAGTGGTATCGCGATTGTCTTTCGAGATTCTTTCTCAGCTCAAACTTCGCCATTGTTCTTGCGAGGTTTACACCAACCTCGATTGGATTGTGGACAACCACACGGTGATCCGTCTCGATTTGATGGTGGTTTGCGGCGAGCAACCCGAGCGACATCTAGAGCGATCCCCCGTGGTGATGGTGGAAGTGCTGTCCGAGTCCACTCGCGAGCGAGACTTGACGGTCAAGCGAACGCTTTGCCTGGAGAACGACGTCCCGCATTACTTGATCCTCGACCCGAGTGATCGATCCATCCTGCACGTCACCGGAAATGACGAAGTGGCAGTCGACGCAGCGCAGCCGTTAACACTGCGTTTGGACGACCAATGCGAAATCGAATTGGATTGCCAAAAACTGTTCCAGTAGAGTTGGGTGATTCCCCGGTCGCGACCGATACCAAGACTTGCGACCGAGCAAGCCGAAGTTTTTTGGCAACGTGCACCTCCGCTGCAGCGCCCTCACCCAGATGAGGCCTAAAGGGCCCATCCGACCTCTCCCCAGCTGGCGATCGGGAGAGGTAACTTGTCAACTGCCACCTCTCCCAAACGCAGTTTGGGAGAGGTCGAGCAGAGCCTTCAGCGATGCTCGGGTGAGGGCCGACCGAGCAAGCCGAAGCTCTTGGCAACGTGCAACTCCGCTACAGTGCCCTCACCCGGATGAGGCCTAAAGGGCCCATCCGACCTCTCCCCAGCTGGCGCTCGGGAGAGGTAACTCGTCAACTGCCGCCTCTCCTAAGCTGACGATCGGGAGAGCGTAACACCGAACTCGACCGGCCGAAACGCTTGGCGTTTTCTCGCTACCAGAGGATTTGGTCGTAGGGTGCAAAGGCCGATTTGGCCAGCCACGATGCGTCGGTGCACACACGATTTGCGATGACTTCGGCGCGTTCTGCCTCGGTTAACCTGCTGACTTTTTTCTTCAGTTGATCGCGCACGCTATGAGTCAACCGTGGGACTCGGACAACATAACGGGCGTTCGTTTGTGCAACCAGAAACTGTGGCTTCACTGCGGCAATCAAGTGGGGATCCAAGCCGCCTGCGGTGTGAACCAAGATCACACAGCCAAACATTCGGCTTGCGTACTTTAGCATCGCGTAACTCGAAGAGGATCCGAAAATCAAGCACGTTTGATCCACCAGTGCATCTGAATGACGCGTGACAAAGATGCGGCCAAAGCTGCGCAATCCGTTGTCGTAAACGATATGTCGACCAAGGTCGTAGGAATCGAGTCGCTGGGTTAGCGATGTCCGCGGAGGATTCATTTTGCAGCCGAGATCCCCAACGATCGGCTCGCTGCGATAACGATCATCGATAAACAAATCGACAACGTCTTGCGAGTCCAGCCCCAATCGCTTCGCAAGCTCCACAGCGCCGACCTTCGCCCCTTGATCACTCCAGTGGGTGTCGGTGACTAGAAACGCATCGTCGCCGCATGCTTTCATGGCTGCAACCGGATGCACTAGCAACTGCCGGGGCAGGACATCAGCAACCTGCTGCACCGGATTTTGTTTACCAGCCGCCAGGGGATGGTATTGCCCCAGCACACTCTCTTTTGCTGGAGCAATCAACAGGGCGACGGGAGCTTGGATCGATTTGCCAAAACGCTGTAGTCCTCGTGCATACTTAATCCAAGATCGCAGTCCGCGACGGGTCAACTGCAGCGTCCCCCGGTGCTGATCCATGCTGTGGTTCGTGTCGTTGCCTAGAAACAACCATCCCGATTTTCCCTCCAGCACGCCGGACGACCGATTCGGTCCGCTGGCCGCGGCTTCAAAACGAACGTTGCCAAGCTTGACTTGCCGCGTCCCCAACCGCAGCGAGAGCGGAAAGGATGTCACATGATTTGCCACGACAAATTGAAATCCGTAGCACCGCTGCGAAGGATGCTCTGGATTTTGCTGCAACACATCGGCGATCACGTCGGATCGCGGGCCGTTCAGCGGATGCACTAATTCGGTATCAGGAGTCAGGGACGCGACCACTTGCGGAGCCACCGCCAAAGGCAGCCGCTCGGGATCCAATAACACCCATCCTCGTACCACCCTTCCATGCATGCACGGCTCGGCCGGGAATTCGCTCGCCTCGCGTGTCACGGAATTCGCTTCACGCTCGGCACCGGGTTCTGGAGGTGGCGTCTGCACGCCCCAATCAAGGACGATTCCCTTACCCCACAACAGACGGTGTCCCCATAAGCGGCATCGATAAAAACGACTCAGCAAGGCACTACTAGTCACGTTATCTGATTAGCCCTCGCGTGCTATAGTTCTAACCGGCCACCACCCGCAGGGCAAAAATTACCAAAATGGTTAGAGCCGCATAACCAGACTCTTTCAAGAGTCGCTCTTGGTGTATTGCTGAATGATTCATTGAAACGCCTGGATACTCGTCGATGACTGAACGGAATCCCCCAACCCCACGAGAACCTTTAGCGTTGGTCGGCGTTGGCTGCCGATTTCCGGGCGGGGTGCGAGACACCGACTCGCTTTGGCAATTATTGGTTGACGGACGCAGTGCGATCCGCGAGGTCCCGGACGACCGATGGCACGTGGACCGGTATCATCACCGCGATCCCGATGCGATTGGCCATATGGTCACGCGGCGAGGCGGCTTTGTCGACCAACTGAAGCAATTTGATCCGGCGTTTTGGGGGATTTCGCCACGCGAGGCGATACGGATGGACCCGCAACAACGTTGGCTACTCGAGACCGCTTGGGAAGCGTGCGAGGACGCGGGCATCGCGCCAAGCACATTGCGAGGCACATCCGTCGGTGTGTTTGTCGGGGCGGCGAGCCATGATTATGGCACGCTGCAACTGGATGACCTGGCGAACCTCGATGTGCATTCCAATACCGGTGGCACGCTTAGCATCGCCGCCAATCGCATCTCGTACATGTTCGACTTCAAAGGTCCAAGCCTTGCTGTCGATACCGCTTGTTCCTCCGCTTTGGTCGCCGTAGCGATTGCGTGTCGTGCGATATGGTCGGGCGAATGCGACGCCGCACTCGCGGGCGGCGTCAATGCATTGATTACCCCCAACACCAGTGTTGGGTTCAGCAAAGCTTCGATGCTGTCTCCGTCAGGCGAATGCTATGCCTTTGACGCACGCGCCAACGGTTATGTGCGAGGCGAAGGGGCAGGCTTGGTTCTGCTGAAACCATTGAGCAAGGCGATCCAGCAACGCGACCGAATTTACGCAGTCCTGCGATCCGCCGTCGTCAACCAGGATGGTCAGACCTCTTCGATGACCGTGCCCAGCGTTGCCGGTCAAAGCGAGATGCTAGCCGCGGCCTATCGCGAAGCCGGCGTGGCTCCCCAAGACGTCGCGTACATGGAAGCTCACGGCACCGGCACTCCGGTGGGCGACCCGATCGAAGCCGAAGCACTTGGACAAGTGTTGTCGCAGGGCCGCGATGATGGCAACGTTTGCTACATGGGCTCGATCAAGACCAACATCGGACACCTCGAATGCGCATCCGGCGTCGCGGGACTGGTCAAGGCGGCAATGGTCCTGGATCGCAAACAAATCCCAGCGAATCGCAATTACGAAACGCCCAACAAGTCCATTCCCCTGGACCGCTACCGATTGCAGGTTCCTACCGAATTGCGATCGCTGCGGTCACCCAACAACCAACCGCCGATCGCGGCGGTGAATTCGTTCGGTTTCGGAGGCACGAACGCTCACGTCGTGTTGCAGGCGGCCCCCGAACGCGTGCACTTGCACCGTGATCACGGCCGCGCAGAGCGGCCATTTGTGCTGCCAATCTCTGCACGCGATGAGGCTTCACTGCGAGCGTATGCCGAGCGTTATCGCCAACGGCTCGAGACGATCGACGGTGACTTGGCTGACTTTTGCTATTCGGCCGCGTCCCGCAAGGAGCAACATGATCATCGGCTCGCCGTGATCGGAGCGACGCCGAATCAGCTTCGGCAGCGTCTCGCTCAGTGGCTCGCCAACAGCGAAGCTGGCGAGGGCATAGTGGCAACTCACCCCGCGGCCAACTCCGCACCCCGTGCCGCTACCAACCACAACGCGAATGTTTTCGTCTTCACGGGCCAGGGATCTCAGTGGTGCGGGATGGGGCAAAGTTTGCTCAAGCGTGAACCGATTGTGCGCGAAACGATCCAAGAAATCGACGAACTCTTTCAATCACTCAGCGGTTGGTCCCTGCTGCGGGAGATCGAGCTTCCTGAGAACGAGTCGAACATCCAACAAACTCGAGTGGCACAGCCGGCAATCTTTGCGATCCAGGTTGCGTTGGTTCGGCTTTGGGCTTCGTGGGGCGTTCACCCATCTTCGGTGGTCGGGCACAGCGTCGGCGAAGTGGCGGCGGCTTGGTGCGCAGGCATCTATTCGCTGCACGATGCCGTTCGGCTGATCTATCACCGCAGCCGACTGCAAAACGAAACCGGCGGCGCGGGCGGCATGTTGGTTGCCGGAGTGTCTGTGAACGAGGCAAATGAATTCATCGGCGCGGATGCCGACCGTGTCCAAATCACCGCGGAAAACAGCCCGTCACTCGTAACGATCGGTGGCGATATCGAACCGCTCGAAGCGATTGGGGCAAGCTTAGAGAAGCGTGGCCATTTCGTCCGCTGGCTAGGACTGAATTACGCGTTCCATACGCACCAAATGGATCCAATCCGATCCGAATTGTTAGAAGCATTGGCGGACTTGGCCCCTCGCCCCGAAACGCTACCCTTCGTCTCGACCGTCACCGGCGGGCAATATCCTGGCACACAGATGGACGCCGGTTATTGGTGGCGCAACGTGCGTGAGCCGGTGCGATTTGAATCGGCAATTGCGACATTGGCGACCAACGAGGCAACCCGCTTCCTCGAAATCGGCCCGCATCCGTCGCTGCGTAGTTCCATCGATGCCTGCTTGGCGGATCAAAAGGTCCAAGCCACGATCGTTCACTCGCTGACTCGCAACACCGATGCAGCACTGGAATTGGCCACCAACCTAACCAAGCTGGCATTCGATGGAGTCGATGTGGATTGGTGCGA
The DNA here is from genome assembly GCF_039541335.1 of Novipirellula rosea. Taxonomy (NCBI): domain Bacteria; kingdom Pseudomonadati; phylum Planctomycetota; class Planctomycetia; order Pirellulales; family Pirellulaceae; genus Novipirellula; species Novipirellula rosea. The sequence goes on from NZ_BAABGA010000064.1 coordinate 248,668, forward strand.
GGCGAACCAAAGTTCCGGCAAGTTCGTCCCTCAGCCCGCTTACCCTTGGAACTACCAAGAGTATTGGCTGGACCAGGGGGACACCGCCAACCGGATCGATCCGCCGCTGCATCCGTTTCTCGGTGAGCGACTGAACGTTGCCCAACCGACGTGGCAATTCCATCTTGATCCTCACTTGTTTCCCTATCTGACGGACCATCAAATCTGGAACGGCATTGTCTTTCCGGCGGCTGGGTTTGCTGAGATCGGCATGGCGATCGCCGCCGAATGGTTCCCCGACGATTCCTACGTGGTCGAAGACCTCGAGTGCATCAGTGCGTTGTTCGTATCCGACACCGCCATCCCCAAAATCCAGGTGGTGTTTGACGAAAAAACCAAATCATTCTGGATTCACAGTACAACGGGCACCGCAGCGTGGGAACTGCATGCGAGAGGCCGTTTGGTCGCGATGCCGCCGGCTAATGAATCACAAACGATTGATCTGCAGGAAATCTGCAAGCGTTTGCCAAGCAAAATCATGCACGATGACTTGTATCGCGACCTGCATGGTTTGGGCTATGGATTTGGAGCGAACTTTTCGCTGATCGCAGAAGCATGGAGCCATGCGGAGGTAACCGAACCTTGGCTCATCCACCAGGAATCTCTCGCACGGATTACCGTCACCGATCAAGTTGCCGATGGCGCGTCGAGGTACTGCATTCACCCCGCGGTGCTGGATGCCTGTTTCCAGGCAACACATGGGACGCGCTATGCAGAGGGGCAAAATGATCGTGGGCAGAACGAACATGACAATTGCATGTATCTGCCCGAGTCGATCGGGCGGGTTCAGCAATACACACAAGAAATCCCCACGGAGCTATGGGCCCATGCCATTCGCTCGCGTGTCGATGGAACGTCGGTCGAATACTCGATCCGTGTCGTCGATGATTGCGGGAAACCTGTCGCGTCGATCTCTCGATTTCGTGTCGCCCGGGTCGACTCGGTGCACAATGGCGTCCATTTCAAAGATCATCTTTACCAATTCGAATGGCAGCCCCAGGAACTTTCGCGAACTCTGGCTAGCGACGTAGCGGTGGATGACAGATCGTCACCGGCCCCTTCGATAGTTTTGGTGTTCGTCGACGAGAGTGGAATCGGTGAATCGGTTGCCGCCAAATTCAAGCAGCGAGGGGATCGTGTAATCTCGTTGCGGCGGGGGGCCGCTTTTGAGCGAACCAGCAAAAACGAGTTCAGCTTAACTGACGGAACCGCTAGCGAATTGAATCGCGTATTCGCAGAGACGGGACTCGGCGACTCCAAACGAACAAAGATCGTTCACTGCTGGACGCTCGATCACAACGCAAAACTTGTTCACAACGAGCAACTGCTTGCCGAACAGCAATCAGGGGTGTTCAGTGCACTGCAGCTTTCTCATGCACTGGACGGAACAGATCTTGCCACCGATCCTCGTGTTTATTTCGTCACCCGCTCGGCAACTAGCGTTCATGAAACCGACCCGCTGACGGGTCTGGCGGCGTCGCCCTTGACCGGATTTTGCCGCGTCGCGAATAACGAATCAAACCAATTTCAGTGGACTCTGGTTGATCTCGAATCAAAGCCAAGTGATTCCGAAATTGACGACTTGGTTGGCGAGATTACAAGCGACAACCGTGAATGCGAAATCGCGCTGCGTGACAACCAGCGGTTTGTCAACCGACTGCAGCGAGTGATGCTGGACCAATTTCCACAACGGCAAAGCAAAGCGGTGTTTGAAAACGGTGATACCGCTGCCTTCAAACTGCAAATGAGCAAGGCGGGTGTTTTAGAGCATTTGACGCTGAATGAAACCCACCGACGTCCGCCCGGTCCCGATGAGATCGAAGTTCGAGTGAGGGCCGGAGGCATCAATTTCCGAGACGTCATGAAGGCGCTTGGGATGTACCCCGGCACGACCGACGATTTGCTTTGGTTTGGTGACGATTTCTCAGGAATCGTCGTGGCGACCGGAGCGAATGTGAACGACATCCAGTGTGGCGACTGCGTTTCAGGCATCGCTCCGTATGCATTTCGCAGCCACATCACCGTCGATCACCGATTGGCGTTCAAGCACCCCACGCACCTGTCGTTTGAACAAGCCGCCACGCTGCCCACCGTGTTTATGACAACGCACTTTGCGATCAAGCACGTTGCTCGCATGCAGCAGTGTGAAAAGATTTTGATTCATGCAGCTGCAGGCGGGATTGGCCAAGCGGCGATTCAAGTGGCTCAGCACCTGGGACTCGAGATTTTTGCTACCGCAGGAAGCGATGAAAAACGAGACATGCTCGCCGCGATGGGAGTGCGTCATGTGATGAATTCGCGAACGGTCCAGTTTGCGGATCAAATCATGGATCTGACCGCAGGCGAGGGCGTCGATGCGGTCCTGAATTCACTGGCCGGGGAATTTGTTCCCAAAAGTCTATCGGTGCTGGCGCCATTCGGACGTTTCTTAGAGATCGGCAAGATCGACGTCTACGAGAATTCCAAAGTGGGCTTGGCTGCGTTCAAGAACAATATCTCGTATCACATGATCGACCTGGCTCAGATCATCGCCCAACGGCCAAGCCGTATTGCATCGATCGTTACAGAGTTATCGTCGCTGTTTGAATCGGGCGTCTACACCCCGCTTCCTCACAAAGTGTTCCCGATCGACGAAGCGGTCGACGCGTTTCGCTACATGGCTCAAGGACAACACATCGGCAAAAATGTGTTGTCGTTTCCCTCGAATCCAACAACGGCATCGGCTTTATCGATCGGGCCTTGTACCGAGGATGGGCACCTGCTTCGCTCGGATGCCAGCTACCTGATCACCGGTGGCGCGGGTGGATTCGGATGGGAGATTGCCAAATGGATGGTCCGCCAAGGCGCACGCCACTTGGTGTTGCTCAGCCGCAGTGGCCCCAAGGAAGATGTCGCAAGTGAAATTGAATCGTTGCGTGCCGAGGGAATCACGATCAACGATGCTCGTGGTGATGTGACCAAGGCAGAAGATGTCCAGCGTGTGATCGAGCAAATCCAAACGGATGCGCCGGTACTCAAAGGCGTGGTGCATGCAGCCATGGTGTTGGACGATGCCTTCATTGCCGATTTGGACGAAGCACGTTTTGCAAAAGTGCTGAACCCCAAAATGCTCGGGGCATGGAACCTGCATGTTGCCACACGTGATGTTCCGCTGGATCATTTCATCTGTTTCTCGTCGTTTTCAAACTTAGTAGGGGCAACCAAGCAGGCCAACTACAACGCGGGAAATAGCTTCCTTGACGCGATGGCCCACCATCGCCGAGCGAGCGGATTGCCGGCCTTGACGTTGAACTGGGGCGCCCTGCTTGATGCGGGATTCGTCGCCCGCAACCACAAGACCGCCGAGTATTTGGATGGCGTTGGGCTGAAAGCGTTTCGGATTAGTGAAGCCCTTGATGTGTTCGCTGAAATGATTCTTCGTGACACCGCCGTGGTCGGTGCCGGACGAGTCGACTGGAAACAATTTAGCAAGATAAGTGATGCCGTCGCAACGCTTCCGATGTATGAATGCGTCCGGCACGACGTGCGTTCGACTCCATCGAACTCAGGCCTGCAGTCGCAACTTCACAGCGTTTCGCCAAATGAGCGACTCGATATCCTAGGCGACTTTGTGGCAAGTCAAGTGGCCGGAGTCTTCGGTATCGAGCCCGCAAAGGTCGATCGCGATGCATCGCTGGCGCAAGTCGGAATCGATTCGCTGATGGCGGTTGAACTGATCAATCGCATCGAAACGGCGGTGGGAACACGAATCCCAATGAACCGCATTCTCAGCGGACCGAGCGTCCGAGAACTGAGTCACTCGATCCTAGCATTGATGTCGGACCTCGATGCGTCCGAAGCAAACACAACAATCGAAACCGCAAGTGAGCAAAGTGCGTCGACCGATGATCCGATCGACTTCGAACGTGAAGCCCAACTCGATCCTTCGATCGTTCCCTGCGGAACCGAGGTGAACGCAGAAACGCCGGGACGCGTGCTACTAACCGGAGCCACGGGATTCCTTGGGGCTCATCTGCTGTACGAATTATTAGAAACCACGTCGTCACAAGTGGTGTGCTTGGTCCGTGCTGAAAACGAAATCGCAGGGAAGCAGCGAATCGCTGAGAATCTTGCTAAATACCGCCTGCAGCACAGCGATCTCAAGAATCGGGTTCGAGTCCTGGTCGGCGACTTTTCTCAGCCGCAACTTGGTCTTTCCGCAGCGAATTTTGATGAACTGGCCGAATCCATCGATGTGATCTACCACAACGGCGCCAACGTGAATTTGCTTCTGCCTTACCCGTCGCTCAAATCGGACAACGTGGACGGTACGCGTGAATTATTGCGTCTGGCGTGCCATCGGCAGACGATACCGATGCACTACGTTTCGACGTTCACGGTGCATGCGACCGACGCTAACCGCGGCCGCGTGATCGCTGAATCCGACGCTTTGCCACCGTGCCAGGATGTGTTGTATGGGTATTCACAAACCAAATGGGTCGCCGAACAGATGATCGAAGAGGCGCGGCGACGTGGGTTTCCCGTAACGATCTATCGCCCGGGTCATGTGACGGGACACAGCGAAACCGGTATTGCCAACGTCGACGATCTGCTACATCAAATTGTCCAAACCTGTTTGTGGGTCGGCGCCGCTCCGTTTCGCGATTTCGAACTCGATGCGACACCGGTGGACTTTGTTTCCAAGGCGATGGTGTACCTGGCGCAGCAAAAACAAAATCAAGGCAAAACCTTTCATCTGACCAACCCGCATCCGATGACGGCGGACGCGTTGACGCAGTGGATGCTTGACGGCGGTGCCAACGTCGATTGGATCGACATCGAGACATGGCGACAGCGATTGGCTGACTTAGCCGAGCATGCCGATGCATCGGCCGAGGGTTTGAAAATACTCGCCGACATCATGATGCCACGCTTTGCCACGCCCGATGATCGCAGAATCCATGGTCGTTTTGACTGTCAACAGACTCTCGACGCCTTGCGAGAAAGCGGCATCCGATGTGCGCCGGCGGATGCCCGTTTGATCTCTCGATGCCATGATTACTTGCAAAAAATGGGTAATCCTCCACAGATCGACGCTCCGCGAATTGACAGCGGCTCGGATGCGAAATCACGCAACCCGCGATTGAATACTGTCATGCAAGCGGGCAACGAAAAGGTCCATTAGCTTTTCCGACTGCCGTGCGGTCACGAACTGAGCATCGTAGTGAAGGTTTAGTTTTAGCCGATGAGCATATTCCAGCGTCAGCATCGTCACGCAGTTATAGGGTCGTAGCGGCGCCAGGCCATCCATATCGTGAAGCACTAAATCCGCCACCTGCAAACATCCGTCGGTGCGGGGCAAGGGGCACCGCCGTGTCATTTTCCCCGTGTTGGAAAAGATCACCGACAATTGGCACGTGTCCTGCTGAACCGAGCGTTTTAATCCACCCGGAATCCAGTGCAGCAGTTTCAAGAACCACAGAAACGTGAACTCCAATTGAAACCGCTTGATGACTTGCATCTCATCATGAATGCCGTTTAGCAGTTGATCGCGATCCACACTGTCCTTGCCACGACGATCCAGGAAAACGGAACTGACACAATTCATCGCGGGCAGTGAACGATACGATGCGTCTCGCATGTTCATGGGGATCATCATCCGCACCCAATGTCGGTCGTGGTATTGATCAAGTTCTTTCTGCCAATCCCATAACGCCAAAAAGAAGTCACGAACTAACAACTCATGAAGCGTGACGTTTCGTTCGTTTGCCGTATTTCGCAAGGCCAGGGTTTGCGATTTTTCAAACCGAAAACTTGTCAGCGAAGGGAATGCCGCCGTCGATTCGGCTTGGCGATCACGGGCAGGATGATCAAGCAGCGGCTTGGGATGGCGTCCCAAAAATTGGGCCGCCCCTAACAGCCCCACCATTTGGCCGGGCAACAGTTTAAGCAGCTTGGCAAGTCGCAGTCCGTAGGTGCCGCGAGATGCAACCCGATCGGGATCCACGGTCGTCGCATCGCTGGCGATTTCACCATTGGTTCGAAGATGGGCATAGCGTACGAAAAGATCGTCAATAAATCGTTCCATCCCCGCTCCATCGCAGCAAGCGTGATGGAACTGGAACGTGACCTCGACGTTCACCGCCCCTTGGACGACATAGACTTTCAAACCACTCTCGCGCCCTAAGTCGATCGGTTTTGCCTGTGGCAGCGGACCTCCTGTTTCGCCTTCGCACCATAACAATTCAGGCTGAACACCGTCGGCAAAGGACCAGCGGTCACGCCATCCGGATGTCACGGTCGCCCGCAGAAGCGGATGCCCCGGCAATGTTTTTTTCAATGCCGCAGCAAAGGTCTCACGATCGAGCCGGCCTTGGAAATGCAGCCGAATGAAGCAGTGGCAGGGATAGGCCGCAGAATCCTGAAGCAACATACATCGTTCGAACGGCGTTAAAGGCAACGTCTTTGACATCGATGAAGGGTGACCTGCACGTCTACGAAAACCGGCAGTATACTCAGCAGCCACGTTACCGACGACGGTCCTCGATCTCGTTTTCTCGCCGCTTCCTCCTCGATAACCTAGTGTGCTTTTTCTGTGACGATTACGGAGGCCATCTGCTGGACCGTTGTTCTGATCGTGGCGATCCAGACTGGGTTTACGTTGGCGTTTGCCGCGATCATGCTCCGCAAACGGCCCCCGGCGAATCCTGCGTACACTCCCAAAGCCGCGATCCTGCTGTGTCTTCGCGGGGCCGATCCGTTTCTCGAGCAATGTATCGCCCGGCTTTTGGACCAAGATTATCCGGATTATGAATTGCACGTCGTCGTCGATAGTCTTGCCGATCCAGCGCAGACGATTTTGCAAGCGTTCGAGTCCAACTCGCGATTACATATCCATGTCTTGAACGATCCGGCCGAGAGTTGCAGTTTAAAGTGCAGCAGCATTGTCCAGGCGATACGAGAGCTTGATCCGTCGTTCGAGGTGATTGCGTTGTGCGATGCCGATTCCACCCCGCATCGCACTTGGTTAGCCGAACTTGTCGCTCCACTGGCGCGTGAGGATGTCGGGGCGACGACTGGCAATCGATGGTACGATCCACCGACCGCCACCGGCGGATCGATCGTCCGTTATCTGTGGAACGTGCCGACGGCGATCAACATGATTCTGCTGCGGATCGCTTGGGGAGGCAGTTTGGCGATCCGGCGTCGTGTGATTGACGAAACAGGACTGCTGGAAAAATGGTCCACGGCACTTTGCGAAGACACGATGCTCTTTAGCGTGCTGCGTCGGCACGGTTACCGGCAAGTGTTTGTGCCAAGCGTGATGATGGTCAACCGCGAATCATGCACGTTCGGCGATTTGATGCAGTGGATCCCGCGTCAATTGTTGACCGCCAAACTTTACCATCCTTCCTGGCCAGCGACGGTGGGCTACGGGATCATCTCGGTGATTGTCCCCTTTCTTGCTGTGGCATTGGCCGCGATCGGTATGGTCCAATCCGACGCGGGTGCCATCCGCACGGCGGTCATCGTCTTTGTTGGATTTGAACTCTCGAATCTACTGCTCGTTGGATTGTGCCAGTGGGCTGCAAGTCGCCAAATCGCGAGCGGCCGAGTGATGCCAGCATCGCTTGGGCTAACCTCGTGGATGATGCTGCCCGTTTGGATCGTGCTCGCTCAACTCATCTCGCCGCTAACCTTTATCAAGTGTTTCTTTACCAAAACGATCTCATGGCGAGGAATCGAGTATCGAATCCGAGGCCGTCAAATTCAGCGTGAAACCTACTCGCCATACCGCGAGTCCGCTACGGAAACCCAGTCGCTTTAAGCGAGATGTAAATGGCAGTGGTGAGCCGTGAGGAACCGGGGGATGCGTGGACCCGGCCGCTCACGCGTCACGGCTCACAGAATGAACGCCCTGCTTCGGCTCGTTAAAATTTTCCGATTAGGCGACTCGGTCCGGTGGCGACGATGATCGTGATATGTGGCCACTACCATTCCGATGAAAGTTAAAGCTTGACTACCACGCACGACCTTCTTTCCGTCCACTTCACCGCCGATGCATGCCCAGCCGCCGCCCCAATTGACTCGTTGCGCAGCGGCATTGACGCTGATCACGCTGGCGATCGCATGGGTATCGGGTTGTCGCTCGCCCCCGGTTCGTCCCTTCGCGAATGCTGAACTTGATAAAAAGGCTGTCGCCGACGCAGATTCGCCAACAAAAGCGGCAAGTGAATCGCTACTGCAAACGGTTTCGTTTGCAGAGTCAGTGCTGCCCTCTCAGGCTGATTTCTTCGCGGGATCGGTGGTCGAGCGAATCCCCCCGAGTGCGGATGAGTTTGACCAGTTGACGCCATGGCATCTGACGCTCGACGAAGCGGTGATGTTGGCACTGGACAACAGTCAGGTGATCCGGGATCGCGGCGGTCGCGTTTTGACGTTTCCTGATGCCGTACGGACTACGCTGGATCCGGCGGTCTTACGAAGCGATCCGAATCTCGGAATCGATGCAAGCTTGTCAGCATTCGACACTCAATTCGAGACCGGCTTGGTTTACAACGGCGGCGGCAGCTCGGTTAATTCCGCATTCTCGAGCGGCCAATTTGGTGTTTTTGCTCAGCCCGAAACGCTGGCGAAGATGGGAGTCGGACGCATCTTGCGGTCGGGAACGAAGGTGTCGGTGGGTGGCGTCGGCGGCTACGACGAAGATCTCGCCGGCGGCTTTTATGCTGCCTACGGTGCCGAAGCACGTCACCCCCTGATGCGCGGTGCGGGAACGCAATTCAACCAAATCGCGGGCCCGATGGCGAAGCCCGGCATGTACCGTGGGGTGCTGATCTCGAAGCTTGAACACAATCAAGCACGACTTGAAGTCGAACAATCGGTATCCGAATTGGTTCGCGATGTCGCGATCGTTTACTGGGAGTTGTTCTTTGCCTATCAAAACCTCGAGGCCAAACGAACGGCCTTGGACAACGCCCGACAAGCGTGGGAACGGGAACAGCAACGGGTCGCTCAAAACGTCAGCCCGGCGGACGTCGAGGCGCTCGCTCGCCAGCAGTACTATTCTGCCGAAGCCGGTGTCCGCAACGCAATCTGCGGCACTACTCCAGGCCAAACGGGCGTGTACAACGTCGAGCTAAAGTTGCGAACTCTGTTAGCACTTCCCACCACCGACGATCGCTTGATCCATCCCGTCGGTCCACCGCTGGAAGCGTCGCTTCGTTTCGATTGGCAAGAGAGTGACGCCCTCGCCCAAACCAACCGAATCGAACTTCGCAAGCAGCAGTCCGAGATCAATAAACGCGTCCTGGAACTGAAGGCCGCCCGGAATTTGCAACGTCCTCAGGTCGACTTGATCGGAAAGTATCGCCGCTTAGCTGACGATCCTTCCACCGACACCGCACTGTTCAGTGAAGCGTTGCAGGGATGGCAAGTGGGAATCGAATACAGTCGTCCAGTCTTGAACCGACGCGAGAATGCAGCAGTACACAGTGCACACCTGCAACTGTCTCGGGCTCGAGCGATTGCAGAGGAACAACGCCGGCATATCACATCGGAACTGCGTGCTGCCTTCATCGAGCTCGACCGGGCCTATGGTGCAATGAATTCGATGGCGCAAAGTCGCGATGCGTCACAGATTCGGTTGAATGCCCAATCAGAGCGTCATGCCGCAGGCGACGTGCATGTGGAAGAGGTGCTGGAAGCCCAAGTCCGTGCGACGCAAGCCGAAACGCAATTCCAACGCAGTTTGGTCGACTACAACTTGGCGTTTATTAAAGTCCACCACGCACGCGGCACGCTGCTGAGCGTAATGGGAGTTGGGTTCGGGGAACCGACCATCAACGAATGTCGGTTTGCGTTAAATTCACCCTCGGTGTTTGCCCGTCCCGAGGACTTCAAAAACGATAACTCCGAGCTACGAACCGCAACCACCCCTTTGCCAGAGTCATCGATCACGCCACGATAGGGCAATCGTCGGTGTCGCGGATCGCTCCGCGATCTTGGCGTGTGATCGCGGGGGACGTGCGATTCTTTTACCGAGGTAGCGGAACTCGTCAAGAGTTTCGACCATCCTGGAAAACGAAAGTCTTGACGACTTCCGCTACGACCAAACCCGTCATTTAATTGAATCGCACGTCCCGAGCGATCAACGACTTTGGTTATTTGGACTGTGCAAGGTGAAAATCGGCTTCTATTCGACGATGACGGGAATGCCGTGGGGCGGCAGCGAAGTGCTATGGTCCCGCGTGGCTCACCAACTGCTCGAAAATGACATCCAAGTCACGGTGAACTACCGCTGGTGGGAAGACACACCCCGCGAACTCGATCGTTTACGTTCCGCGGGGGCTACCGTTTGGCCGCGCCGAGACCCCACATGGCGATCATGGCCGTATCGGCTGAAGTCGCCGCTGAACCTTGAAAAAGAAACCGACCATCTACGACGTTGGCTCGCTCGCGAAAAGCCGGATTTTGTGCTGGTCATCCTCGGCTACCATCTCAACGCGGTCACTCCTGCGGCGGAATTAATCCGCCGCCAAATTCCCTACGCAATCAACGTACAAGCCGCCAGCACCGAGTCGTTGGACGACATCTATCTCAACGAATTCCAGACCGCGTATACAAATGCCGAAAAAGTGTTTTTCGTTTCGCAAGAAAACCTTGATCGTGCCGAAACGACTCTGGCCATCGAGCTGGATCATGCCGAAATCATCGACAATCCGTTCAATGTCGACTGGCATGCGAACCCAGCTTGGCCCGCTGCCGATGACAGCTTCCAACTCGCTTGTGTTGGCCGAATTCATTTCACATCGAAAGGCCAAGACTTGTTGATCGACGTGTTGAAACAAGACAAATGGCGTGACCGAAATCTATCGATTCGATTGTTCGGCGACTCGCAAGGCAATCGCACACAGATGGAACGGTTGATTGAGCGTTACGGTCTGCAAACTCAGATTCAATTGGCAGGTTACTCGGAAAACATCGAAGACGTTTGGGCGAATCATCATGGATTGATCCTTCCGTCGCGTTTCGAAGGGGCCGCATTGGCCGTCGTGGAAACGATGCTCTGTAATCGGATCTGCATTACCACCGATGTCGGACGCAATCGCGAGCTGATTGATGATGGCGAAACTGGTTTCATCGCAGCCGCAGCAACTGCCGATCTGCTCGACACCACACTGGAAACCGCATGGCAGAGACGCGGCGACTGGCAAGCGATGGGGGAACTCGCAGGCACACGGATTCGCGAGCGCTACAGCGAGGATCCAGTCGCCGATTTCTACGACAAGATTACCGATCTAGCCTCGATGCACAGGTGAATCTTTGTCCCATTCCGATTCCCCCGAGTCGTCGCGGCGTATCAAGATCAGCGTTGCGATTTGCACCTGGAACCGTTCGCGTTTGCTGCGTCGCACGCTTGAGCGGTTTTGCAATATCAACGTAGACGACCGCTTTGAATGGGAATTGATCCTCGTCGACAACAACTCGTCCGACGATACTCAGCAGGTCATCAACGCATTCACGGAAACGCTACCAATCGTGTCGCTCATCGAGACGGTCCAGGGGCACTCGGCAAGCCGAAATCGGGCGATCGAAGCTGCAAGCGGCGACTACATCGTCTGGACTGACAATGATGTGTTGGTCGATAGCGACTGGCTGACGTCGTATTGTGACGCGTTTATTGCCGAACCTGACGTGGCATTTTTTGGCGGTGCCATCGAACCCTGGTTCGAACCGCCTGGTTGCCCCGATTGGATCGAAGCGACTTGGGACAAATGCAAATCGGTCTATGCCGCACGCGATTTGGGCGAACAACCGATCGAGCTGAACGAAAACCGTCTGCCTTATGGTGCTAACTTTGCAATACGAGCCGACGTCCAGCGGCAATATCGCTTCGATCCCACACTTGGCCGCGTTCGCTCGGGAATGATCGGAGAAGACGAGACGCAGGTCTTGAAACGGATCACTCGCGGCGGAGGTAAAGGCCGCTGGGTTCCTGACGCCAAGGTCCAACATATCATTCCCGCCGACCGAGCCAGCGAGCGGTACGTGCAATCCTATTTTGTGGGGCAGGGGCAAGCCAATGCGATGTTTGGCAAACCAAGTCGGCAGCGGATGGCCGCGTTCGTTGACGCCGCCTTTCATTCGCTGCTGTATCGGTCAAAGCGACACAGGACGCAGCCCGATGAATGGGTGTCTCATTTGATTCGGTCAAGCATTTCGTGGGGCGAATTCAAGATGCATTCTTCGAAATTAACCGCAACGCTTCGCTCGCCTCGTCGTTAAACCAAGCGAGTTGCTCGGCGGTGAAATACTCTTGCCAAGTTCCAGCACGTCCGCGGCGATAAAAGTCGTTCGGCCGGTTGGTATCGGCCGAGCCAAATCCCGGTTCCGTCAATGCATTCAGCGGACTCGCCTTTGCCGCAGACAGACCGAGAAACTGGTAAATCTCGTTTCGATATTTCAGCGTATCCGTCTGCAGATCCTCATAGCGAATCCAGTAATACGGCAGATCGATCTCTGCTCGATCTGCCGACTGCATCATTTGGAAATCGTCGACGATCGCTGCATTCCACTGCGACGCGAACTCACGCACGACGGTCTCGCACGCCAACAACTCTTGTTTGTGCTGCTCAAAATAGTTTGGATCGGCCTTGAATCGTTGCAAGTTTTCCTGCATTCGCGGCCCTGCGTTGAAGTTGTAGTTCAGCGTATGGTATGCCCAACTGACCACGGCATCGCGACCGTCCCGGGTGATGTAAAGTTGCCGGACACCTGGGACAAACGTCGAGCGTAGCGAACATGGTGTCCGGTCGCCGCACCATCGCTTGTTGCCACAAACATCGCGGATCAACTGCTTTACCATTTGGTAGAAAGCATCTTCGAGGAATGCAGATTGCTTCTCGCGGCTCAGAATTCCCCAGGGAGCAGACTGAATGGCACGCACACTTTCGAACAGAGGACGCAAGTGAAATTCACCCGTGCATGCGATCTGGGGATGCAGATTCATCAGATTGCATAGCCAATTGGTCCCCGATTTGGCGTAGCCCCGAATAAAGAAAACATCCGATTGCCGCGAGCGAAAAAGTTTTCTCATAGAATGTGATTCACCTACCGTCGATCGCCACCGATCGATACCTTGACCGATGCGTAAGCAGGTAGACAAGGATCATTGATCAAACGCATTGATTGTTGGGGCCGACTCTGTGAAGCATTTCGTAACGGAACTCGTCAAGAGTTTCGGCGGGGGGCACACGCCATGGAACGAAAGTCTTGACGACTACCGCTACGTTGAAGATGCACCTACCCTTTGACGCGATTGTCCCGGTTGACCGTGGGAACCGTGGCTAGCGTCAAAACGGCTAACCTATCGAAAGACTCTAACCTACCTGCGTAGCAGCGTATCGTCTTCCATTTTTCACAGCAACCATGCGGCCCTGATGCGACGGCCCGTTGGCGTCGCTGGTCTCGGGCAATCCCCTTTATTCTCGGATGAAAACAATCCTCTTTGTTACCGACCAACCGTTTTGGCGGCGCGAGAACGGGGCGCATCAGCGAAGCTGGTCGCTGGTGCAATGTCTGCGGCGAAACGGCTTCCAATTGACGGTTTTCTATTTGGTCGAAATGACTCATTCCGACGAAGCGATCTGCCGCCAATTTGAGCTGCCAATCGTAAAATTTAATCCCCAGGGAACACGCCTTCGAGATCGATTCTCACGATCGCTGCGGCGTGCCTTTGCAACGTTTTCCAATCCAGATCCGTCGGTCGAGAACCAGGATCCAGCGGCACGAAACCTTGCAACGCTGGAAACCTATCGTTGGCCAATGGCCCCCACCCAATTCAAGTCGCTGGTGAAATCGTTGCGGCCCGATTTTGTCTTGTGCAACTATGTGATCTGGGCCAATCTGCTCGATGACTTTCCCGTCGGACGACGACGTTTTCAAGCCCTGGTCGATACACATGACCTGCTTCATGTTCGCCAACAACAATTTGCCACTTACGACGAGGCCCACTGGATCACGATCTCGAAGGAAGAGGAATCGGCAGCGATGGCCAAGTTTGACTTGATCATCGCAGCTCAAACCAAGGAAGCCGAAACCATTCGCGCGATGGCCCCCCACAGCGACGTCGTTATCGTGGGACATCAAACCGAGCTATCCGCCAACGCACCGCAGATCGACTCGCACCAACAAGTCGAATCCATGCTCCCTCGAATTGGGTTCATCGGATCCGACAACGCTGCCAACGTGGACGGAATCGCTTGGTTCTTGCAACATTGTTGGCCCGAGATCCACCACCGTACCGGCGCCGAATTGGTGATCGCAGGATCGGTGCACCAAGGTCTGCGTCGCCAACGGTTTGCCGATCACCCCGGGGTACGGCTTCGTGGTTTTCTACCCAATCTTGAAGATTTCTATGCCCAGATTGATTTTGCGATCAATCCGGTTCGCTTTGGCAGCGGGATCAAAATCAAGTCGATCGAATCGCTTAGTTTTGGTAAACCGCTGGTGACCCATTCGCACAACACGCACGGTTTGTCCGCTGCCACCATCAATAGCATGATCGTCGCGGACGATGCGAACGGCTTTACCGAGGCGGTGCTTCGCTTGATCCACGGCCACGATTTACGAGGCGAGATGACGGAGCGAGTTCGCCAAGTCCGCGAGAGCGAACTCAGCGAGGATTCGGTCTATGCGGACCTGCTGGCCTGGCTGCGGCGATGATCGAGTCATGCGCGTCCTACTTGATCGGTTTTGCTTGATAGGCGATAGTTGCAGGATCAAAACGACTTGATTGGCAGTGAATCTCGATCAAGACGCGACGCTATACCTCACGGACGGGCCCTGCGGTGGCAACGGGAACAATCTTTTATGTGGGAACCGAATCGGAAGTAGCGCATCACGCGCGGCCGCTGCAGCAACGAATGCCGATTCGCATCGCACCGCCTGATGTGGTGACCCAAGAGGCCCGTCCCGGTGACTTGGCCATTTTCTTTTCGGAACACTTTGACCGATTCCGCAGTGCCATCCATGATCTGAAACGCCGAAACGTGGCCACGTTGTATGCGATCGACGGCATCTTGGAGTGGCGAAACGCCTGGCAGAACCGCGAAACCGAACCGGCTTGCCCATGGACAATGCGGCCCGTTCTGTGTCACAAAGTGGCTTGTATCGGAGCCTCGCAAGCGCGAACGCTGTCCGCATGGGGCAATGCCGACAAAGTGGAAGTCGTCGGCATTCCGCGGCTGGATTACCTTCGCCTCAACGCGTCGCCAACGGATACGGCCCCGCGGGAATTGCGATCGGACCAACCGCTGCGGCTGTTGGTCATGACGGCCAAATGGCCAGGATTCACCGAATCGCAACGCCACCAGATCGCTCAATCACTAATCGATGTCAAAGCTTGGGCCGACACCACAGCTGCGGTGGGTAACCGGCCCATCGAATTGATTTGGCGATTGACCGGAGGAATGGACCGCATCGTAGGGGTCGAGAACGAGCTTCGGGATACCACGGGCGAAGATCTGATCACCGAGCTACGACGTTGCGATGCGGTGATCACCACGCCGTCGACCGCTCAGCTTGAATCGATGCTGGTAGGCAAACCCACCGCGATCTTGGATTACACCAACAGTCCGCTCTATGTCGACGCGGCATGGCGAATCACGTGCAAGGGGCAACTCGACCTCACGATCACGCAATTGTTCGATCCGCCCGCCGAGCGAATGCATTATCAGCACTCGGTGCTGGCCGACTCGCTGCAACACGACACCGATGCCACCGACCGCATGATGATGTTAATCGAAAAAATGAGCGAACACGCAAACGCCATGGCAACGCAACCGCAACCGCTGCAGTTCCCGTCGGCGTTGTTGCCACCGTTGGCCAACCCAATGCCGCTGCTATGTGCCGAATCGATATTCCCCGACCGTGCCGCTGCTACGCTGAACGAAGCCGGCATGTTGCCGGTCGAATTGGCGGATGCACAACGCGAAATCAAATTGCTCCGTGGGACCCTCCAACAACTTCAATCGGAACTCAGGGAAGCTCACGAAATCTTTGACACCATTCGCAACCATCCGATTGCGGGGCCAGTGGTTCGCACTCGAGAAAAAATCCTGCAATGGGTTTCCAAATCAAAAGCCAGTGGCACGGATGCAACTTAGCGAACGATGAAACAGTCCTCTGGATCGCTTACCGAAGATCGATTGCCCGAATCACCAAAGGTGAAACGGATTGATGTGGTATGCGCGGCGGACGATGCCTACGTGATGCCGCTGGCGGTAACCTTAAAAAGTGCCTGTCGTCATCTCGCCGCTGGAGTCCAAATCCGTTTATGCTTGCTGACCGGCGAAATCGCTGCGGAAAACTGGTCGCTGCTTGAGCAAACGCTTGATGGCGAACCGATCGAAATTCATCCTATCAAGCCCGACCTCGATACCGTTTCCGATCTTTCGATTTCGCATCACATTTCGCACACCGCCTACTATCGGTTACTCACTGCGGAATTGGTGCCAAGCGACGTCACCAAAGCGATCTATTTGGATTGTGATCTATTCATCAAAGAGGACATTACGAGTCTTTGGGATCTGCCGATCGAGCAGCACTATTGCCTTGCCACGGCCGATGCCGCGTGTCCCTTTATCGATGCAAAGAAAGGCTGTGCAAATTACCGACTTGCCAATCCCTACATGGCGACGCGGCGGCCGATTCCAAATTATCGCCAATTGGGTTTGGATGGTGCAGCGGAGTATTTCAACAGTGGCGTGATGGTATTGAACGTCGAACGTTGGCGAGACGAGAATGTGGCCGAGCGGTTACTAAAAATCCTGCGTGACAATCGCAGTTACGTGTGGTGCTGGGACCAATATGCACTGAACGTGCTGTGTCACGGCCAGTGGGGACGTTTTGAACCTCGCTGGAATCAAGGCGCCCATGTGTTCGAATACCCGTCGCCGGACCATGCCCCGATCGATCGCCAACAGTGGATCGAAATGAAAACCAACCCCGCGATTGTACACTTCACGACCGAGTTCAAACCTTGGCAAGCGGGATCGAATCATCCTCGCAGTGAAGTGTTTTTCGAAGGACTCGCCGATACCGCATGGCAGGATTGGCGTCCTCCTAAACCCCATCCAAGTTTTCAACATTGGTTCAATCGGCGAATGGTCAACATGATCAAACGAACCACCATCACGTCTCGAAAAATTACATCGGTGTGGGCTTAAATGATCAATCCATTGCTTGCCGAACCGCGAACAAACAAGACCACCGTCGCTGCGCCGCTGCTGACGTTGTTCACGGTTCTGAAACCGTTCGAAGGTGAAGCGGACACGCATCAACGCAACGCGATCGCCAGCTGGCAAGCGTTGCAACCGCAGGTTGAGATTATTCTGTTTTCGGATTCGGACATTCCAGCCGATATTCATGTGAAATTTCAATGTCATCACACCAGCAAAACGAACGAGCATGGCACTCCGCTGCTGGATGATATTTTCCGCATTGCCGCGTCCGAGGGGCGAGGGGCCGCCCGAGCGTTCGTCAACGCCGACATCATTCTGGACCATCGATTTGTTCAAGCCACCGAGCGGTTGATCCAATCCGAGTGGAAGTCCTGGCTTGCGATCGGGCAGCGAACTGAGTTGGAAATGCCCGCCGACGTCGATCACGCCAACGACGATTGGATCGCCGAGTGTTTCAAAAAAATTGAGTCCGATGGGACCAGCGCTTCGATCGTCTGCAAAGACTATTTCGTGTTCCCCGCCGATCTGTACCAAAACATTCCCGAATTTGCGATCGGCCGAGGCAATTGGGACAATTGGATGGTCTGGCACAGCAAAACGTCGCAAATTCCCGTGGTGGATATCAGCAAAGCCGCACCAGTGATCCACCAAAAACATGGCTACTCGCACGTCACCGGCGGCCGCATGTCGGTCTATGTCAGCGGCCCCGAAGCTCGCGAAAACCAACGACTCGCAGGTGGCCGAAACCTGATCGCCGGCAGCACGCCCGATTGGCGAATGGATGAAGCGGCAGTCCACAAGATCCGGTTTGGGGCGTTGCAGTTTGGTAAGGACTTATTCCGTTTCGCGCGGCTGCTGGGCAACATGGCCGGTCGAATTTGAACGTCTTACTCGCTGCAACCGGACGGCTTGCGCCGTGCTGCTACCCAGCCGATGACATTGAACAAACTCCGTTGACCATTCTTTTAAACGCATGATCTCCTTTACCCAATTCGCGATACTGCTCGGATCGACGCTTGTCGTCTGGTCGCTGGTGCACTTTGCCGTGGCTTGGTTCTTTGACGCCCAAATCGTTCGCAAACGGTTGGCGACATCCGATGACGCATCGAATTGCAGCTTCGCCCCCAAAGCTTCGGTGCTGATGTCGCTGCGTGGATGTGACCCACGGTTAATGTTGAATCTGCGAGGTTTGCTCGGCCAAGCCTACGATGACTTTGAGATCATCGTGGTGATCGACAGCCGCCAAGATCCAGCTTGGCAAGTGGCGATGGAGGTCAAATCGACTGACGACACTGCCGACCGCTTAAAAATCTTTGAGTTGCAGGAGCCCTCGTCGACTTGCAGTCTTAAATGCAGTTCCTTGGTTCAGGCGGTACAGCAAATTCGCAGTGATGGTGAAGTGGTGGTGCTGGTCGACGCCGACGTCGTTCCCCACCCGAATTGGCTGCGTGATGCAGTGCGACCACTCGTGAATCCCCAAATCGGCGTCGTGACAGGAAACCAGTGGTACGCTCCTGAAAGCACGGATGCGGGGGGCATCGACACCGGTTCGCTGCTACGCAGCATCTGGAATTCGGGTGCGATTGCAGCGACGGCAATCAATGCCAATCCATGGGCGGGTACGTGTGCGATGCGGCTTTCGGACTTGAAACGATCAGGGCTGATCGAAAAATGGACGACCTCGGTTGTCGATGATGGACCGATCAAACCGGCACTGGATCGACTCGGACTACAAGTCTACTTCGACCCCCGATTGATCATGGTGAACCGAGACCAATGCACAACGGCCTTCGCCGGTCGGTATGTGACACGGATGTTAACGTGGTCTCGGATCTATGAGAAAACGTTCATCAATACGGTGATTCACGCGGTGGCGATGGTGACGTTATTGGCAAGTTCGATGACCGTCTTCGTAATCGCCTTGATGACCGGAAACGCCATTGCAGCATCGTCGATGGGATTGTCGATGCTGCTTTCGAATTTTGTCATGTTCGCCGGTTTCCGATCCACCGAGCGTGCTGTCAGTCATGCGATTCGCTGCCGTAGCGGTGAGAATCAAATCGCACCGATGGGATTGGCAACGTCGTTGCGTGTCTTTTGGTTGATTCCGATCTGCCAAGTGGCTCACGTCTACTGGACGATCAAAGCGATCTTCGCACGCCAAGCACAGTGGCGAAATATCACCTACCGATTGCATCCACATCAGCGAGTCGAAATGGTGGCCTACCAACCCTATGTCGCCGACGCGACCCTCTGCATGGCAACCCAGCGGTCGATTTAAATTGATGCACCACCCCATCCTCATTTGTGGTTGTCCTGGATCGGGCACCAGTCTATTGGCCAAGATGCTCCGACACTGCGGTGTATTTCTAGGGGCGGATGCGGGTCCGATAAATGATCGCAAGTTTCACGAATCGGCAAGTTTCAGAGACGCGAACAATCGAATCTTGTCCTCGACGATTGACTTTCCCCATTCGCCAAAGGGATTCGTACAATTTCGCAAACACAACGATCGAATGTCCGCCAATCTCGACACGATCCTGCGATCGATGGATGTCGAAGCGATCCAGCAGCAGTTCTGGGGAGCCGAAAATCGCAACCAGCCTTGGGGATGGAAGGACCCTCGTAATTCGGCAACCGCTTTGGTTTGGAAATCGCTTTTCCCGGATTTACGTATCCTGATGCTCGAGCGCAAATGGCGTAAGAGTGTCGCGGCCGAGCGAGCGAATAGTCCTGCCGGCGAGTGGTTCCGTAAACAATCGTCTGCCGACATCCGCCACCTCTACCAAAACCCGGTTGGCACTGATCGAGCCGACATCATCCGCGTCGACTTTGATCGTTTAATCGCAAGCGGTGACGAGTTGAATGCAACGCTTAAGGCCCTCGGCTTGGATCATCACCGCGTCGAGAATTTCCAGGGTTTCTCAGCCAAGGTCGGTCTGGAATTCTCGTCGCAGTGGGTCAGAGCGAATCGAGTTTAGATCCACAGGCCTGGGATGCTGATGCAAATAACAGGTGTAGTGGATCTTGCTAAAGATCCTCATGCCGCAGGATCTTTAGCAAGATCCACTACTTGGAAATCCGTTATTTTGTTTTTGGTCCGGGCAAAGACGCGTAGATTGGCGACTGAATCAGCCGTTGGATGAAAGTCTCGGTGGACCACAAATGTTCTTTGCGTCGCTGCAGGTACGCGGCGGTTTCTCGGATCAGTTCATTGTTTCGCAACTTGTCGGCAGCTTCCCGCAAATCATCGAAGTAAAAGGGGTAGTCGTCCCCAAGGTATTCTCGCACCGCGGGCAGCGGATTCGTCAGCACCGGGGTACCACGGGCAATGCATTCGACAATCGAATTGTTCGCATTGGCCTGCCATAAACCGACCAGCATGATGTTTTTGCAAAGCAGTTCGTCGAACGCTTCGTTGGATAATCGCGGAGGACACTTCACACGCACTAGCCGCCGTTTTCGCATGCCTTCACAACCGACCGCACGTTGATGATCAAAGTTACCACCGGTTAGCCAGAGACGGCGAAAACCTCGAACGGGCAACTCATAGATTGGATAGAACCGTCTCAGCCAACATCCCAACTGGACGACCGTTTTTCGCCGGTTGGCTTCGTACGCCTGAAATGAAAACTGCGGCACCGCCAACTCCGTCGGCAATCGAAGCACTTCGATGGGGACGGTCAAGCGATCGCGAAGTTGCGTGGCCACGTGTTCGGAAAGCGTAAAAATCCCTCGGCAATACGGCAGACTCAAACTCAAATTGGGATGGTAATTCAACAGGAACTCAAGGTCCGAGCGTCCGCCGTGCACCGCAGCCATGTGCGGTGGCGCTTCGAACGTTTGGTGAGCCACTCCGATCCATGGTTTGCGAAATGGACCGATTTGAAACAACGCATCTTCGAGTTCGCCAAGAAAGAGACATTCACCCTCGGGATGAAGCAGTTGCTCGGCCACCGCGGACTGAACGTGGCCCCATCCACTGCGGTGATGAGCCCACCGCACCGTGATGGGCGAAGTCAAACGTCGATCGGCGACACTCGCGGGTGGTGCTTGCGACGTGTTGCTATCGCTGCGGGGTTGTGTCATGGAAACCGATGAAGCGTTTGGAGGGCAGCGTGGTTCGCCGGGGACAGCACCGATTCGTTGCGTCGCGATTGATTCGTCACGACCTATTCGTAACGAAGTGCGTCGATCGGATCGAGCATCGAAGCTTTGCGAGCGGGATAATAACCGAACACAATTCCCACGCTGGCAGCGACTCCCACGGCGACGATCGGGGCCCAAAACGACATCTCATTCGGCCACTCCATCATCCAACCAATGATCGTGGAACTGGCGTGACCAAGCGCGATCCCAAACAGCCCGCCGATTAAACACAACACCGTCGCTTCGATCAAGAATTGTCTCAAAATCGCATTGCGATTGGCTCCGACCGCCATACGCAGACCAATCTCTCGCGTTCGTTCGGTGACCGAGACCAGCATAATGTTCATGATGCCGACACCTCCGACCAGCAGCGAAACACCTGCGATGATCAATCCAAGTGCCGACAATCCCGAGACGACTTGCTTGGTCACCCTCGAGACCTCAGTGATGTCTTGGATCTGAAAGACGTCGGGATCGACGTCATGTCGGCGAGAGAGGACTTGGCGGATCTGCTGGCGTGCCTCCGGAACATGCTCGGGCGTCAAGGCCTGAACATAGATTTGGCTTAAATGCTCGTTGCGAGTCGAGCGTTTGACGGATGCAAATTGCATCTTCGGCATTTGATCTTCAAACGTGGCAACGCGGCTGATGGAATTGGACCGGCTGTTGATGCGGTATTTGAATGTGGTCCAGGGCGCCAGCATGATGTCGTCTTGATCATTGCCGATCACATCGCCTCCTTTGGCTTGCAGCACGCCAACCACCCGCAGCGAAACGCCGTTCGCGCGAATCTCTTTACCGATCGGATACTCATCGTCAAACAGATCGCTCGCGACCGTTTGACCGATCACACACACTTTTTCGGCGTCGAAGACCGCGTCGTCGCTAAACAGTTGCCCCATATCCATCTCGGACCAATTCCGGCCGCGAAGATAATCAGGCGAACTGCCCAGTACAAACGTGGGCCGGCAACGACGGTTGCCGTACACCAATTGAGCTTGTCCATGAACGATCGGCGCCGTCAACCGAACGGCGGGACATTGTTCTTGCAACAGCGCGACATCGTCGGGGGTCAGCGGCACATAACGTCGCCGTCGGCCCGAACTAGGGGTGTAAGTGGAGGACACATTCAGCATGTTCGCCCCCATGCTGGCCACCGTGTCTTTGATCGCTCGCGACGAACCGCTGCTCAGTTCCATCACATTGACAACCGACGCGACTCCGATGATCACGCCCAACATCGTCAGCACGGTACGCAGCGCATTGGTACGCAGCGAAGAGAGCGATACTAAGATCGCATTGACGATGGACGCAAGCATCTGACCGCTGGCATGCGTGTCGAGTGAAACGGAATTCGTTGCC
Source organism: Novipirellula rosea (assembly GCF_039541335.1). NCBI lineage: Bacteria > Pseudomonadati > Planctomycetota > Planctomycetia > Pirellulales > Pirellulaceae > Novipirellula > Novipirellula rosea. The sequence continues at coordinate 271,443 of NZ_BAABGA010000064.1, forward strand.
AGTGTTTTTTTATCGACGATGGGATGCGAAGTCCGGTTGGCTTGATCGCTGGCAATGATGCCGTCCTTCATGTGGACCACACGATCGGCACTTTTCGCCACCTCGGCATCATGAGTGACGACCACCAACGTGATCCGGTGCTCGAGATTCAGCTTGCGAAACAGCTCGAGGATCTCTTGCTCGGTTTTCGAATCCAGATTGCCAGTCGGTTCATCCGCCAGCAACAGTTGAGGACGATTGATCAATGCTCGAGCAATAGCCACGCGTTGCCGTTCCCCTCCCGATAATTGGTTGGGCGCATGGTCCATCCGTCCGGCCAAACCAACGATACTGAGCAATTTCTTGGCGTATTCGACTCGTTCGGCCTGAGAGCGATCATCGGTTGCGTACAGCGTCGGAAGCAGGACATTGTCCAGCGCCGAGGTGCGTGGCAATAGGTTGAAGTTTTGAAAGACGAAGCCGACGTGACGGTTGCGAAAGACCGCCAACTCGCTACCGGACAGACTGGATACATCGAGATCGGCGAACTTGTAGATGCCCGCCGTGGTGCGATCCAAGCTGCCGAGCAGATTCATCAGCGTGGTCTTGCCCGACCCTGACGTGCCCATTAGCGCAACGTACTCACCCGCTTCGATATCAAGCGTGATGCCTTTGAGCACCGGCAACGGAACGTCACCGACTTGGTACGTCTTGCAAATATCGCCTAGCTCGATCAAGCGTGCGGCTCCGGGTAGGGTTGTTACGAGTCGTGGATCTTGCCAAAGATCCTTCGAGAGGAATTGAGGAATGAGGAGTCTTTGCCACGGGATATCTAAAGAGATCCACGACGAGGAACGTTAACGCAGTGTTTTTGCGGTTGGAATGATTCGGGCTAGCGTGGTGCGTTTCACTTCACCGACCACGACCGGCAACGCTTCTTCGAATCCTTCGCCGACGACCTCGGTTTGCACTCCGTCATCGATACCAACTCGAACGGGCAAAGGACGCACTTTTCCGTTTTCGCTTGGCACCCACACATAGGCAGACTCGCCCTCGGTTGGACCATTTGGATCCTCGCTCGACACGATTGAGTCTGTGGCGACGGCTTGTTCCATTTGTTCCGCACCGGGCCACCACTGCAGTGCCCCGGTGGGTACCAACCAGGCTTGATTTCGCCGGATGATTTCAAATTCAACATCCGCGGTCATGTGCGGCATCAGTTCGACATCGGGAGGATCAATCGCGACAATCACGTCGTAGGTGACAAAGTTGCCATGCATGCGAGCGTTGAGCAGAATCTCTTCGACACGTCCGGTCATCTCGTGATCGCGATAGGCGTCGACGGAAAAGGTCGCAGGTTGTCCCAACCGAACTTTGCCGATGTCACTTTCACTGACCGATGCACGGATCCTCATTTGGTCGAGGTCTTTGGCCAGTAGAAACAGACCGGGATGACCAATATTGACGTACTGGCCAAGATTGGCGCGTCGATCGATCACCACGCCGTCAATCGGCGAGCGCACGGTCGTTTTCGACAAGCTGATTTGGGCATGGTTCACTTCGGCGGCGACTTGATCAAGCTTGGCTTGCCCCACCGCCAACTGCGCCGCTGCCATTTCATTGGCCGTCACGATCTCGTCATAGTCGCTTTGTGCATTCGTGTCTCGAAGTCGATCCGCGCGTTCGAGCGTTCGGCGAGCCTGCTCGAGTTGAGCCTGCAAGCGAGCGATGTCCGCTTGGGCGAGACGATAGGCCGCTTTGGCTTTCTGTAATGCGATTTCGTATTGTTGTGGATCGAGTTCAAACAGCACGGTGCCTTTTTTGACCCGTGATCCCACTCCGATCGATTTCTCGGGGTTGCCGGCGTCGGTTCCGAATTGCACGATTTTCCCGGCGACATCGGGTCCCACTTGCACCACTTCTTCCGGTTCGATCGTCCCCGTCGTGCCCACCGTAATTACGAGGTCGCGTCGCTGGACATTCACCGTTCGCAATTCAGGCAGCTGGTCGCTTACACTTATCCACCGCCAAGCGACCAACCCAACCAGCACACATCCGGTCACCAAGAATCCGACGACGAGGCGAAGTAAGAACGATTTTTTTCTTGCGGGTTGACTCACGCTGCGATCCTTTGGGTTCGTTCTCGGTCGACTTGTCCATCGACCAGCTTCACGACGCGATCGGCCGCAAAGAAGTAGCGATCATCGTGGGTAATCGCCACCACAGCGCGGCCATTTCGGGTCAATTCAGGAACAATCTCGCGGTAAAAGATCTCTTTAAACGTGGGATCCTGTTCGGCCGCCCACTCGTCAAACACGAACACGGGTCGCTGATCCAAACATGCGACTAACATCGCCAGCCGTTTATGTTGGCCACGAGAAAGCTTGTTCGTTTGCAACATGCCGGTTTCAAAATCCACCTTGTCTTCGATCCCCAACAGCCGCGTCCAATGTCGCAGCAGCATTGGATTCGGATCGATCCCCATCAATCGATCAAACAAGTGGCCTTCGACAAAGACAGAGGAAAAGAGTTGGCGGTAGTCGCCCATTGCGGATTCATCAATGACTTGATTGTCCACCAGGATATCGCCGGAATGGGGTGGATACAGTCCGGTCAAAATTTTGGCGAGCGTCGTTTTACCACTGCCGTTGCCACCGACAATGAACAGGACTTCCCCAGGCAAAACCTGCAGGTCGATCGGCCCTAAATGAAACCCTTCTTCATCATCGTTGGGTGAATGATAGGTATAGGAAACCGACTTCAGCGAGATCGATCGAAACCCCGTCTCGGTCGATGCAACCGGGGGCGCAAGTGCGGGGTCAATCATCAACCCCAGCGCGTTGATCTTCTGTAATGAAATCGCTGCACGGTTCAGCGCCGGTAACCAACCGAGAATGCTGTCCAACGGGCTGGTCAAATATAAAATCGTCAGCGTATAGCCCATCAGCGTTTCAGGCGTCACGGTCCACAGACGAGGCCACACGAAAAGTAGCAAACCGATCCCAATGAACAGCGAAAGCCGGCCCCAAGTGTGTGCTCCGCCAAGGATGTCAGTCCCCTTGATCAACCGTTCTCGCATCGATGTGTCTGCTGGCAACAACACGTCGTAGATAAATTCGACACAGCGGCGGTTGTTGGCTTTTAATTCTTTGATGCCAAAGACCATCGCTTGCAGTTGCTTGCTGACTTCGTCGCGATCTTCGCGGGCTTGCCGCAGATGATAATTCGCCCAGTGCAGTCCTGTTAGATAGCTTGCAATCGCCAGCGATCCCATCAGCACGGTGCAGATAGCAAGCGGAAACGAAAGACTCGCCAAATAGCCGATTCCGCTGATCAGCACCATCGCACTAGCACAAACCGAGGGAAAGTTTGAGAGCGCCCCGGTGATCGCTCCCACATCGCCTTGCAACATGCCGAGCAAACGATGAGGCCCCACTTGTTCCAGATCAGGCAAGGGTGCCGCCATGATCCGGTTGCACAATTCGAACTGCAATCGCGCGGCGGTGGACTGAGACAATCGCGTCAGTATGCACTTCGAGAGGACTTGCAGCACCAAGACCGAAACACAAGCGGCAATGAACAGCGTGGGCAGAACCGCGGACGGAGTGTTTTGAGTACTAAACGACCGATGAATCAGCGTGATCAGCCCCAACGTGGCCAATCCGCTAGCGCCCCCCAGGACGATCGACGCCAAACTCGCTTTCCACGAAGATCGCAACATCAGGAAAAAGAGATTCATGGCGACTGATCCCTCGTGCGAGCAATGACGTTCATAAGTCTCGATGAAAGGGTTCGGTTTTATGGGGCAGTAACGAAAACAGCGACGACAATCCGAAGGGGTGATGTAGCAAAGCCAACCGCAAATCCCAATAGCAATTGGCAAATGTGAGGCTAGGGGACATGGGAGGGCATGCAAAACCTTGTAAACTTGCAAAGCTCTAGGAATCAGCGTCCGCCAATCCGTTCAGCCCGGCCAGGAATCTTGCTGGCATCTGCTTTCGATTGGCCGCAAAACAAACACGATAGAATCGCCGAGTCGACTACAAGTAACACAGGACCAGAAAACCTCATGATGATGCATCGAAACACCCACTCGCTAACTCGCTGGATTGCTATGCTCGCCTTGCTGGCCAGCGTTGCCCATTTGCCGTCCACCGCGACGGCGTCGGATGCGTTTACGATTTTCATGATCGGCGACTCGACGATGGCCGACAAACCGCTGATCCCCGAAAATCCCGAGCGAGGCTGGGGACAATTGCTGACGCTCTATTTCAATCCCAATGTCACGATCGATAACCACGCCACGAATGGACGCAGTTCAAAGAGTTTTCGTAGCGAAGGACGCTGGGATGGGGTGCTGCAGCGGATTCAGCCAGGCGACTATGTGATCATTCAGTTCGGACACAACGACGAAAAATCCGACCAAGCTCGCCACACCGATCCGTTCGGCAGCTACACCGCAAATCTACGGCGTTATGCGAAAGAAGCGAGTGAACTCGGTGCGATTCCCATTCTGGCGACGCCCGTCGTGCGACGAGTTTTCGACGACAAAGGGGTACTGCAACCTACCCACGGCGAGTATCCCGAAGCGGTTCGCAAGCTCGCCAGCGAGATCGACGTGCCGCTGTTGGACATGACGCTTCGATCGCGTGAACTACTCGAGCGACTTGGCAAAACGCGTTCGGAGCAACTGTTCATTTGGACGATTCCAGGAGAATACGATCGCTTTCCCGAGGGCAACTCGGACAACACTCATTTCAATGCACTCGGAGCAACCCGAATGTGCGACTTGGCCGTCGCCGAAATCCAAGCCAAGGTCCCCGAGCTCGCGGCACATTTGAAGAGCAGCCGCTAACAGCATTTTTGCTTCCCTGTAGTGGACGAGGCAACGAATCCCGTCGTGGTTTGAGTCGCGGGGACTCGTGGCCTCGTCCAGTACGATGATCCGGGACTCGTTGCCTCGTCCACTACGGTGATGCGGGACTCGTGGCCTCGTCCACTACGGTGATGGCAATTGTTTTGCGGTGAGCTCGGCGAAGTGGAGGGCGAGACGCAGATTGGCTTGACTCCACAGCAGCGGCGTTGAGTCGTTTGCTACCCAGACGCCCTTGTCCATGTCCTCGATGTAGTACGCTTCGGGACATTTGTACGCGCCGAAGGGACTATCGAGCGAAGTCAGCTGCTGTAGCGAGCGATTCAGATGACGCAGTTGCAGCGCTAATTCCTCTGGATCGCCGGACGCTTGGAATCGCTGGGCGTAAATGCATGAAAGGATCGGATCGAAGATGCACCACTGTGCTTCGGTTCCACGCCGCACCTGTAGATGGCTGCGTTTATCATCGGCGGACACGGCATCGGTGCGATCTTTTTCATCGAACTGTTGCTTGTATCCCGGCGACCAAAAACTGTCGTGCTTGTAGCGAGCGATGCCAATCGCTCCTTGCAACTGCGAGGTCACCCGCGACAGGATCTGATCGGCCATGTCGCCCTCGACGATCTCCAGCGGATAGATCAGAAACAGCAGTGCCGAGTCCACATCTCGCTGTTTTCCATTACCTTGAATGCACTCGTTGGGCAGGATTTCGTGAAGCGCTGCGGTGCCTGGTCGAATAAGTTTCTCCAAGAAGCGGTGATCGATGCCATGGTTGTGCAGCGTTTCTTGCACCCCAGGAATCTCAAAGATCTCCTGGACTGCTTGTAACGCAGCGACCACCACCCCGATGCTGGACGCCTCGATCTTGGGCCATTCTTCCCAGTGCCCGCTGTCTTCGTCTTGCCAGTACTGGATCCGCGAGAAAAAGTGGATCAGCAGGGCGAGTATCTGCAGTTGCTCCGAAGTCGGACGCAGCTTTTCGCGGGCGATAAGCTTGGCGAACAACCACACGTAGTACCCGAGGGCATCGTTCTGCTTGTGGTTCCAGCCTGCCCCCGATGGGGTGTCCGAATCGAGTTCCGAGAGGGTTGTCCCGTCAAAGCGAACATGCGGACGGTTGATTTCATGTTGGTTGTCAGACGAGGGCTGCAAGCGATGGCGGTACTTTGCAAAGAAGCGGCATAACGCCTCGACTGTTTTAACGGCGGCTGCGTCGTTGCCAATCACCAACATTTGATTCGCGATGTGAATATTGTCACGCACCCACACCAGCTGGTAGTTGGTGTATTCACGCTCGCTGCCCGCGACGTTTGCTGCCGGGTAGAGTCCGGTCTCCAAGACAGGCATCTGGAACGTGCCATATTGGTCAAGCCGCTGCCGGATCACTTGCAGCTGACTGGCCATATTCGTAGCGTCCACCGATGGAATCGGATCTTGACGATTGCCGGACATCATGTCGTTGCCTTTGTTGCGTTGCTCGAGTTCTTCAAAGCCTCCGAGGCTGAGATTCACCGAGACGATGACAATGAGATCAGGTTTTAGCGGACGGCGATCCATGTTGCCATCGGCATCAAACCACTAATTGGCAAAGGGATTGGCTTGGATACCGGTTGATACGGGGTCGGAAGATTTTGGAGGCGTGGGACGTCGACTCGAACAACCGCTTCTACATTGTTTCGAAGCAGGTTGTGGGTAGGGGCTCGATTTTTTGTCGGTGAAAAATTGGTCGAACAAACCGTGTGACGAATCGCTCGCGGGCACAACACTTGGTAACTGTTGCGGCGGGTTCAATCCCATGTCGTCATCGCCCCCACTGGATTCATAGCCGTAGCCGATCCCCTGGCCACTGACTTGCTGGACCTCGAAACCATCCCAGTCGCCATCGATTCCGCTGGAGTCTTCTGAAAAGGCCTCCCCAGCGACATCGGATCGCGAGTTCGCATATTCGTTTTTGAATTGTGCGAAATCGATATCACCGAAGTCACTTGTTGAACGGATGATCGTCACCCCCAGCAACAGAATCATGATCAATGCGATCATACCAATCCCACTGAAAATCCCATTGAGAAAATAGGCTGCGATTCCTCGCCCAATACTGCAATGCGTGATCGCAGAGATGACCAGCACGTAGGTGCCAATCGATGCGACGCCAGCGATCAATCCGGCGACGGGCTCGCCTGGCATCGCGAACATGATTGCAGCCGAGACAAACGAACCGGCCAGCGTCGCGGCGATCACGACCCCGATGGACTTCCAGAAACCAACGCTGCCTGCGCCCGAGACCGAGAGGGCAAACTTCATCGAATAGCCCACCACCAGAAACAGCCCCACCACCATCACAATCACGAGTAGTGAGATGGGAAGCATCGCCGAAGCAAACGCTTCCTGAGCCGATTGTAGATTGGAGTCGTTCATGGTGGGTTTTATTTTCGAATGCAGAAAAATCGTTATGGCGTTTCCGTGGTCGCGTACGGGTAGCCGTGGGGTTGCCAGACACTTCCCCGTTGAAACATAGGTCATGATCGACGTGGTGTCCGAAAAAACGATCCTGGGAAGATCCCAGAGCGATCGATTTGTGCATGCCCATGCGTCCGGATGACAATCTGCGCACAACCGAATTTTTCCTGGAAAAAACCGACAAATTGTGCCGAAAACCGGTATAAAACATGGAAAGCCTTACCGTAGAAGCAAAGGCCGCGAGTGGCCCACAGCGCATCATTGACGCTTGCTTCGACAACGATTGCCATTTCGTGAACGTTGCGATGATCGCGGTGCAGGTTAAAATACAAATCGCTGCATGACGCGGCGGTCGCCCCCCCATTTCCCTCCAACGACCACCTTCCCGCTTCCGGAATAGCCGATCTCGATTTTCTCTATCTGCATCTTCGCTGCTTCTTTGCATTGCCAATCTGTCTTGTCGCAGGCTGCATCGATTTGCGAAGCAACGTTGGGACGGATTTCACGATCCTCGATTGACGCCCCCCGGAAAACCATCGTTCCTTTATCACGTGGAAAGATCCATCATGCTCAGCCGTCGAAAAATGCTCCAAGGATTGGCCGCCAGCACGGGGGCCGCATTTGGCGTCTCACTTACGCCGGAACGTCTTTTGGCATCGTCCACCACAACCACGACGCCGAAACGCATCGTCTTCTTTATGCAGAACCAGGGGTTCGATCCGAAGACCTGTATTCCCGCTGGGATGAAACACAGCGGCTCGCTGGCGAACGCCAAGCTTCCCGAGCCCATCAGCGCACTGGAACCCTACAAAGAACGGCTGCACATCATCAACGGTCTGCACGGTCTGCACACCAGTCCCTCGCATAGTGCTTTCTTTGGCGCGCTCGGCGGCTATCGTGGCAGCGACGGGGTACCGCCAAGTGCGTCGACGATCGATTACGAATTGAGCAAGGCGTTGCCACAAACGCTTCTGCCTCACTTGTGTATCGGCATGGACTCGATCGAGAACATGAAATCCAAGCCGACGATTGCAACGCTGTCGGCCAGCGGTGCGGGTTCGCCGATCTTTATGCATTCCAATCCAAATCATCTTTATCAGATGCTCTATGGCGGCATCTCCTCGGGCGACATCCGGCTGCAACACGAAGCTCGGTCCAGTGTGCTGAGCCAAGTCGAAATGCTGGCTACCGCCAAGGGACAATCGCTCCCTGCGGAGGACGGCCGACGTTACGGCCAATACGTCCAGGGATTCAGGGATGTCAACGGATTGCGAGATCGCTTGGACACGGTTGCGGACCACTTGCGAAAATTTGCTCCGAAGGTTGACGAGCGATATGCGGCGCCGGAGTTCGAAACCGATTGGCACGACCGCTTGCTGGACCTGGGCATCTCGGCGCTGACCTCGGGCATCACCAATACGCTGACGATCGGTTCGGGTCGCGGCGAGATCTTTGGTGCATGGAAGGGATTGGGCATCGATCAACAGGGACACAACCTGGGTCACATGGAACAGCCCGACAATCCAATTTGGATCAAGATTCGCCAGTACAACAGCCGCATGCTGGTACGGATCATGGAGAAATTAGAAAGCGTGCCCGAAGGCAGCGGTACGATGATGGACAACACGCTGATTGTTTACACCAGCAACAATGCGGACAAACAGCACACCAACGGTGCCAATTGGCCTGTCATGCTGTTGGGTAACCTGGACGGCGCGTTCAAATCGGGTTGCTTTACACAGCTGGATGGCAAACGTCCAATCAACGCACTCTATACGTCGCTGCTGCGAGCCGCGGGTCAGAACGTCGATCGCTTTAACATGGACGACAAGATGGCCAAGAAGTTTGACGACAGCAACGGTCCGCTGAAGGAAGTGCTGGCATGATGATGCTTCGATTTTCGATTTGCCAAAAATGTGGGATAGGCTTCCAGCCTGTCATGGCAGAAAGGACAAACGGGAAGTCGATCCGACTTTATCTCACCTTGATCCTATTGCTGTTCAGCCTGGCCCCCGCAGTCCAAGCGGAAACCTACACGCCTGGCCAGCCGATCAACCAAGACTTTGACAGCTTTGCCAAGTCGTTTCTCGTCAATCACTGCGTCGACTGTCACGGCGAATTCGATCCCGAAGGCGGGTTGTCGCTCGAGGATTTGGGCGAGGTTGATGAGATCAACGCCAGCACATGGACGAGCGTTTGGGCCCAGGTCGCCTTGAACGAGATGCCGCCGCCGGACATGACGCAGCCCGAGGTGATCGAGCGACTGCAGTTCTCGGACTGGGTCGTCAACGAACTCTCGCGGGTTTTGCGAGACAAGGGTGGTTTTCATGCTCACCGCGATCCCAACAAAGGCAACTTCGTCGATCACGAACTGCTATTCGGTCCGCTGCCCGATGGAATCAAGCTGCAACCGACATCGTCGCCTGCCCGTATCTGGCGAGTGACCCCCGAGGAACACATCACTCGGCTGAATGAACTGATCAATACCGAGCCCGAATTCGATCCCAAAAAACCGGGTCTGCGGACTCGTGGCGATGCCGTTCCGACCAACCACGGCGGCGAACTGAAGCTGTACTTTGGGACCGATCGCATCATTTATTGGCAGGGTGGAACGGTCGCCTACGCCACCTCGGTCAAGAGCGTCCCCGCCGTGCTATCGTCGGCGCGCGACCATGGGCTGGAAAACTACCCCGACTTCTACACCGTCAACAGCGCCGAAGCGACACAGATCATGGGGATGGCAGGCGACATCATCCGCTACATGATGGACGGCCCGCTAAGCATTGCACATCCTTACCAGATCACCGACGACCCTAAATCGATCGCCGACAAAATGAAGGGCGATCTGCGTGGTTTGCCAACAAGCCTTGTCTACAGCACCAAGGTCGTCCGTCCGCTGACGCCGGTCTATGACCTGATGAACAAAGAGGGCGTGACGGACGAGCGAGTGCGTGCGGCGGTCGACTTCCTATTCGAAGCGTTGACGTTCCGCCCGCCGAGCGAAACCGAGTCCGACGCTTACGTGGAAATCGTCAATCAATCGATCGATAAGCTTGGCAAGAAAGACGGCGCCGTACTGGGGCTGTCGTCCATCTTCCTCGATCGGGATGCGCTATTCCGGCCCGAGTTGGCTGCGTATGGGAAACCGGACGCGCATGGCCGCGTCATGCTACAAGACTGGGAATTGGGATTGGCCGTTAATCACGCGCTGCGCTACATCCAACCCGATGAAGCACTGCGTGACGCGATTGTCGGTGGTCGCATGCGTAGCCGAGCCGACGTCGAACGTGAAGTGCGGCGGATGCTGGCAGACGACAGCATCCGTAAACCAAGGATCCTGCAATTCTTTCGCGACTACTTTGATTACGACCAAGGTGGGTATATTTGTAAAGATACAAAAGCGCTTGCCGATACCGGCGCGGACAGCCGAGGTGTGAATCATTACCGCGCCATGTTTGACGCAACGGCCAGCACCGATCGTTTGATCGAGATGATTTTGCAGGAAGACAAAGATGTGTTGAAGCAATTGCTGACCACCGACAAGGTCGTCGCCGCCGAACGCGACAACATCTACTTTGGCCGACAACGCAGCAAGGAAGAGCGAACCGAGTCGATTGCCGCGGAGCGGAAAGCTGCGGCCGAGGCAGCAAAACAAGCAGCGGCGGAACTCGAAGCCTGGAAGCAAGCCAACCCCGGCAAGAAACCACCGGCAAAGAAACCGACCCGACGAACGTACGTCCATCACGGCGTCGAGCAAGCTGACCTTTCGGGGCCAACGATCTACGCTCGCGTCGGCCGACGTAGTTTTGGCAGAGGATCAATGGAACCGGAACGCACGCTGGCCACCGCCCCCGAAGGCCAACGGCTAGGCATCCTGACGCATCCTGCTTGGCTTGTTTCGCACTCCGACGCAATGGACAATCACGCCATCCGCCGCGGCCGCTGGATCCAAGAGCGACTGCTTGGCGGCGGCATTCCCGATGTCCCAATCACGGTGGACGCGATGCTGCCGGATGAGCCCAAGAGCACGCTTCGCGAGCGGATGCGGGTCACCCGCGAAGACTACTGTTGGACATGTCACAAAAAGATGGATCCGTTGGGGTTGCCGTTTGAGATGTACAATCACGCTGGGCTGTATCGCGAGCTGGAACTCGAGAAACCAGTGGATACGACAGGCGAGATCATCGATTCTGGCGATCCGAGTTTGGATGGCGAAGTTGGCAATGCGATCGAGTTGATCGAGCGAATTGCTGAGAGCGAACGCGCCGAGCAGGTCTTCGTCCGCCACGCCTTCCGCTTCTGGATGGGCCGCAACGAAACGCTCAATGACGCTCCCGTTCTGCAAGCGGCGCACCGCGCGTACAAGCAGAGCGGAGGCAGCATGAACGAACTGCTTGTTTCACTGCTCACCTCCGACGCATTCCTCTACCGCACCCGCAGCGATGCAGCGCTAGCCGATACGCACTAGCCGTTGCGATTATCGTTCGCAAACATCGCATCCACGACGGTCCCCCTTCTCCGTAGTGGACGTGGCTACACGTCCTTTCACCTCACTCGTAGTGGACGTGGCTACACGTCCCCGAAGCGAAAACACCAATAAAATCCCCAACCGCAGCCCATCAGAATCGGCTCCCACCAGCCGCGATGACCAGACCATCGGTCCAGTTGGTTTCAGATGAAATGCGACCGGTGGATATCCGGTTCCGCCAGCCTTGTTTGGCGGCGGCCGGTAAGAACCGGCCCTACTACACTACGCATATTTCCGGCTAAATCGATTATGAAGAAACACGAATGGCGTGAGACCACCGACGAGGGCGAGACTCGCATGGTCACCGCAACGCAACACGGGGGGCAATGGAAGCTTCGGTCCCGTCTAAAATCGGAAACGGAGTGGACCTTACATCCGGTCATTTCGCTCGAGGATCTCGAAACACTCTACGAAATTGTTTCGAATAAATATCGCCGTAAACGTGCACCGTACAACCACGTCTTAGAACTCGAGAAGCTGATCGCAAAAGCGAAACTCGGGAAGTAGCTTCAAATGTCGTTCGCGACGGCCGGGTTGGCGAGGAACTATTCGGACGACACGTCTTGTCTTTCTAGGCAGGTTGATCACAACTTCAATGCGTATCGTGACTCTGGTTCGATCTCGAACTCATCTGGCCAATTGGAAGGCTTGTATTGCAAGAGCGTGTCATCTTATCGCCGCACTGCTGCCTGATGGATCCGACACGTCCCTGAATCGGATTCTCTGGCCGATCGGCTTGTAGGTTTCCTTCGCCGAAACAGGTGAGGAAGCGGAACAGGCGACGGGTAGGTCTGCTTCGGAAAGAATTCTGCCCACCACCATTTCCAAGTTAGCGAACGATGAATCGGTCCTGCGTGATCAGGGCTACTGCCTTCGGCGAGCACACGTTCCACCCGTGAATCGTCGAGCAGGACGCCGCCGACATCACGTGCTTGAACCAGCATCCATTCTAAGGCTGTCTTCGCCAAACCACTTTCATCTTTGGGGTACCCGCCACCGACATCGCTATGCACCCCCGCAAACCAAACTTCTTTAAAGTCTTGATGCTCCCGACGTTTGAATAGGTTTTGCGCAAAGAATGCTCGATGCTCGTCGATTGAAACCGCGTGTCTGATGACATCGACGCTCGGATTGCTGGCGGTAAATGCATACGACAAATAGTCGTATGCCCACGACACGGAAGACACCGTGTCCCAGAGTCCTAAGAATAGGAACGGTTTTTCCTCGAATCGCTGTGAAAATTGTTTTCGGAAGCGGCCAAGATGGGCAAAGTCCAAACGGCGTCCTTTCCGCAACTCGATCTCTGCCATCGCGTATTGAACAAGTTGCCGGTTACCCGGTTGCAGGCTCCCCACGCTGTGCAACAGTGCGGCCACGACACGAGCTGCGTAGGCGCCGCGACTAAATCCAAACAAACAGATTCGGTCCCCCGGCTGATAGTGCTGTGCAATATACCAGTAAGCGTCTTCGATCGTCTTACGATAGCCGGCTCCGAACGCGAGTCCCATCACTTTGCTGAACGCTCGGCCGGGACGGGTCAAAGCCATGCTTGGACTGAAAGTACCAACCCCAGGCTGATAGAAGGCGACTTGCCGCTGCGCATCAATGACAAGCGAGTAGTGCAGCCGGAGCACATTGGTTTGATCGCTGTCAAATTGGTTCCCCGTCCCGTCGCAGCATACCACGATATTTTTTGCCAACGCTCGATCTCCATCATCAATCGCACTCGAATTCATGTGGCTGAATTTTACTCGATGTGCATCGAGCTAGGGTCAAGCAACTGCATCCGGTAGCCGCCGATGCAGCGATTTTCATACATACGATCGACCGACGCCCCCAGCGATTCAGCGCTGGCCGATGCAAATTGACCTTTGCGATTGTTGTTTGCAAACATCGCAAGCACGTCGAATCCCCTTCCCCGTCGTGGACGTGGCTACACGTCCTTTTGCCTCGCCCGTCGTTAACGTGGCTACACGTCCCCGAAGCGGGATGAACAACAAAATCCCCCAGCACCGCCAACTAGCCCCAGCCTACTTCACTCCTGTTCAAATTCCCGCTCGGTCTTCTAGACGAGGGGTCCTGTGCGGGGTGTTCGAGATTGCGCGGTCGATTGAACAGGAGATAACAGAGGTAACCGAGTTTCGATTCCTGCTTTGTTATTGAAGTTTGGATCCCACTAAGCCGGAGCTTTGCATCCATCAAGCCGTGCATGGGTTCTCCGTTTCCTCCCTTTCCTCCTGTTCAAATTCCCCTGGTCTTTGTCGGGACGGGTTCCTGTACGGGGTGCTTGAGATTGCGCGGTCGTTTGAACAGGAGATAACAGAGGTAACAGAGTTTTGATTCCTGCTTTGTTATTGAAGTTTGGATCCCACTAAGCCGGAGCTTTGAATCCATCAGACCGTGCATGGCGTCTCCGTTTCCGTCTGTTCAAATTCCTCTCTGGGTTTATGCAAAGGCCTCTCAGGTTCAGAA